>NZ_JCAMOQ010000005.1:0-297911 GCF_059512365.1 Bradyrhizobium sp. Ses1 | reverse complement strand
GCCGAAACACGTGGAACTCCGGACCGGAACGAATCAAGTTGCGGCACTTTGAATCGGCCTTCGTCGCGTGGAGTCATGCGAGTGGCGTTTCAGCGTAAGAAGCCGGCGGCCCTCGGCACCAAGGCCCCTTACCCGGCGCCAGATGGATCCATGAGATCAAGTTCGACGGCTATCGCGTCCAGGTCCACCTCGCCAATGAGACGATCAAGGTGTTCACCCGCCGCGGCAACGACTGGACCAGGCGGTTTCGCAAGATCGCCGACGACGCCTGGCACATCTCGGCTTTCGCCCATGCGCCACCCCGAGCCTCGTGAAGTCTATCTGCACGTCATTTCGATGGGCCCAAGCTAAGAACCTCATCCAGCTCCGCCGCGCGCGCGGCTTGCCGCGCTTTTCGAAGCAGCTTCTCCCGCTCGGCACCAGGCGATAGGTGTCTTGCGCGAGCGCGAGCCTCTTCGGCAGAGCTGATCAGTCGTTCCTGGAGTGAAGTGGTCGTTTGGCCCGATTGCGCTTACGTTTGCCTTCCATGTAAAAACGCTAATCGCGGACAGTCTAGAGCTACATTCAAGTAAGTTAAGACGTCAGGGAAAATTGGGCCGGTTCGCTGCGCCTCGATTCAAGATGTCGGGACGCGTCGAGCCCAGTGCATGGCATTGGCCCCGGCATGAGCTTCCGCAGGTTATTGCCTTGGGATACCTGCCTGCCCTATTCCTGGGTCTTCCTGGAACCCGGAAAGAACCATGAAGGATATGCAGGCGCACCTGGAAAAGCTTCGGAATGAAGCCGAGGAGTGCGATCTAATCAGCAAGGTCGCGACAAACGCGACGAAGAAAGCACTCTTTGCAAAGCTTGCCGAACACCACCGAGCGTTGGTCAGGGATGTAGAGCAAGCCATCGCGGCCTCGTCGGTAGATCCGAGCGATTGAATCCTACCGCCAGCCGTTGCGGGCATTAAGGCGCAGCCCGGCCGGGGGTAAGACCGAGCTCGGGGGGGGGCTGTGCACACCCGGTTGGTGATCGTGTGGGCACACCATACAATTCGCGCGCGGAGCCTTTGTCCCTAATCTGGCGGCGGTGCAAAAACGAAGAAGACTATCGTTTTTCTGCAGCGACCAAGGCCTGTCGCAGTCGCGATGGTGCTGCTGGAGTCGAGATTGGCTAGCCAGAGGACCTAATGACGGCCCGCTGGAACATCGACAACGATCAGCCGCGCGTCTCGTTCCGGTAGTCAGCTGGGAAATCGAGTTCCTAAGCTCAGGCGATCCGATCAGGTGGTCGCCGCCCGAGGCGTCCTTCCAGTTCTGCTCTCAAGCGCGCCACCTGCTGAAGGCGGGCTGATAGATCCTCGGCAGTACGACTCAAGCGTACCCCCTGCGTAAGACGGTCTGATAGATTCTTGGTAATACGAAGCAGCAGAATGATGCGATCACCTTCTCTCATAGCGTCACCAGGCAATGTAGAGTGGCAGCAGCAGAGAGTAAATGAGCAGCCGCGGATCTGTTCCGGCTGCAGGGCGACAAGCACCAAACGATTTTCAGCGGTCCGCCCGTATCCCAGGACAGATGGACGTGCCGCACGGCCGTATAATCGACGCTGTAGCCGCAAGACGCACCAGATCATTTCGTCCTGGTGGACTTTCCAGCGAAAAGAACGTGGTGGGATATTCTACGAGACAGCGCTGTTCAGAAAGTGTAACCCATGTGTCCGGTACGTTTTGTCACCTATGTCTCGGGCCGCTCAAATACTTGCGCCAAAACACTTGCGCCAAAACTCAGACGACGAACATACGCGATGATATCATCAGCGATATGGTCGAGGTCACCTTAGCCGGCCGCATCCGTCTCAATGCGACAGCTCAGAGCGTCGGGCCGGTTTGCGCGCGCAGCTGTCGGATGGCCCATAACAAGTTCGGCCGGACCTCGCTGGACCTGCCAGCCTTCCAGGAAGCCGAGACGCCGCTGATTGAGCCTGTCAGTCGTGATTGTGGCGTGAGTTAATCACCCATGGACAGAATCTCACCGGTTTGTGTGGGGAGTTTCGGCGCGTTTGGGCCATTAATCAGCTATTGACCCCAGCAGGGATCCTCCCATGGAGTTGCCTGCACCAGATTTGTTGGCGGGCGTCTTTCTTGTCGGCGCTCTGGTTGGCTATGCCGTCAGAGCTTTTATGTCCGCCAGGCGTCGGACTCGAGCCCGCAAGCGACGACATGATTTCAATTAACTCACACCCATGACGCCCCGGAGCCTCCTCGGGTGGGGATCGATCCAGCAAAAGTGATGGGGGGCCCAGTGGAGTTTAGTGATAGATTTATGACAGCAGGCCTGACCTACCCATTTACCGTTTGGAAATGCTTCTCTTTCCCCCGAATTGGACCACAATGAACGAGGCAGAAGAGCCTCGTCGATTGGAGCGAGTAGCCCGCGAACAAGCTGCGCTGTGCCTCCTCGACGAGTCGCGCAACGCCATGCTCGAGATCGCCGGCAACTACGCGAGAGCCGCGGCGGTTTCCCAGACGTCTTCCCCCCTCCTCGCGGGCGTGTTCGCCTGGTGGTGGAAGTTGGTGTGTGGGTAAGAGCGCCCCTTTGAGGAGCGCCTTCGCGCGTCCAGGGCAGCGTCATATGTCCTCACGCGTTTGCACGCTAGCGGCGGCGCAGTCGCTTCCTGAGACGCTACCGATAATGGTAACGGGGAAGGTGCTGCGACCGGAGCTGCGCGCGCGAGGATAGATTCTCTTCGGCAAATTCGACACGGTAGGCAAATGCAAAAAACCGCTTCTCACGCCGCGGGCCTGCACCGCGCCTCCCTCAACAAGCTCCACGATTTGGACGCGGCGCTGGAGCTCATGTACTATGGTTGGCGCGGGATGACGCTCTCGGCCGACCAGTATCTCGCCACGCTCGGCCTATCTCGCCCGCACCATCGCATTCTCTATGTCGTCGCACGGCGGCCCGACATCTCGATCGGCTCGCTGATCGAGGTCCTCGGCATTTCCAAGCAAGCTTTGAACCGGCCGCTCGGCCTGTTGCTCGAGCGCAAGCTCCTGACATCGAAGCGGTCGCCCGAGCAGCATCGATCCAAATTGCTGCGCCTGACGCAGGCAGGGCAACGCATCGAACAACGAGCATCGGGCTACGAGCGGGAGGTCCTGCGCGAGGCATTTGATCGTGCTGGGCCGTCCGGCGCAGCCGCGTGGATGGCCGTTATGGAAGCCATCGCCGACAACAACTGACTGCGCTCTCAGGTCAACCTGATTGACGTCAATATCTCACTGTGCCACTCTTCAGCGGTTGCACTTGAGGAGGGCGGAAGCATGAGCGGACGGACAATGGACCGGGCGGCCGCCGGGCGCTTCGTCGAGGCGTGGTGCGCCAACTGGTGCAAGGTTGATATCGATGCCGTCGTCTCGCACTTGGCCGACAACGCCGAGATGCGCAGCCCCCTGGCGCTCAAACTGACGGATTCTCCCGTGGTCGTTGGCGCCCAGAACATTCGCGCCTACTGGCGCAAGGCTTATGGAGGCATCGAAAACGCAGACCTGAAAATCCTGGACTGGAGCTGGGACGAAACGATCGCGCGCCTAACGGTGTGGTGGCAACTGGGCGACACGCGCGCCAGCGAGTTCATGGACTTCGATGATGCCGGCCGTGTGGTGCGCAGCGAAGCCTTCTACGGAAAGTAGCCCATGCGATTCTCGGATTTCGTCCTGCTCCTCAACGCACTCTGGTTCGGCGGCGCATTCATCCAGTTCAGCATTGCCCAGCGCAATACGCTGAAGATCCTGGTGCCCCGGGAAGAGCGCGGCAATCCGATTGCACCGACCTTGTCCGCCAGCGTGGCATTTCTGGGCGGGATCAATCTGCCAATCGGTCTCTTGTCGCTTTATCTTCTCGCCCGGCCGCCCTTCTTTCAGGCGATTGACGCGCAGCTTGCGCTGTTCCTGTTCTTCGCCGCGTGCCACTTCAGCCAGTTCGCCTATAACCTCCCGGTCCTGATGCGCGGGGGTCGCGTCGGGGTGGCATACTGGCCCGTATTGAAGGGCCCGATGCTCAGGATTTTCGTCATCGATGCGACGCTGTTCGTGGCAAATCTTGCCGCGGTTTTGCTGCTGGCGTCGCGTTCCTGATGCTCCGCCGTCGCGGCGGTGTCGCCTTCCCAGAGCGGCGATCGCGTTGATGAGCGTCTCCGCGCTTTCCGCCTGGCCTGCTCTGCTTTCTTTCCAAGAAGACTTTCATACTCGCTGACGTTTTCATTTCGCACGAAACTCGCTGGCGGCGATGCAAACCTGATCTCGTTTTCCTCCGCAGGGCGCCCAACTACACGAACCTATCCCTCCAGGAGGAAGTGAAATGAAATTCGTTGCAGTCGCCTTGACCACTTTGGCCATGCTCTCGCTGACCTTCGTGCCGGCGGATGCCGCCAAGCGTCATCACCGCGCGCACCACGCGAAAAATTTGGGTAATCCGAACGGCACAGCCGCCGGCCCCACCTCGCTGAGTGGCACCGGATCGTCGCAGTACGGAGGATCAAGCCCGGGTACCGCGGGCAAGAATTGATCCACGGAAAGTATCTCTCTGCTCAAGGCGCGGCGACGATGATGTGTGGATGTCCGGCGCTTGATCCGGACGCGCTGCATGCCTTCGCTGCCGCAGCCGAGCTCTCCGTGGATTGTGGCCTGATCTTGTCGCTCGCGTGGCGGACTGTGTCAGGCGCCGGACCGTTTGCATCGCACGAAACCATTTTCCACCAATGACGAAAACGTCCTGAAACAAAGTGCGAGCTATCTACGTTTCAAAAGGAAAACAGGGATGGCAAACATGCAGTTCATATTGGACCTATTCTGGGAACAATCGTGCAGCACATATCTCGCCTCCCTGGCACAACAGGAGGTGCAGCAATGATCGAGACCTCTGCAGCAATCCTCGCGCTGGTGAGCGTGGGTATCTTCCTCGCGCACGCGCTCGACGCTTATCGGACCGGCTAGCCCGACTCTGATTTCGTCTGGATGCATTCCCGCTCCAGCAATCTTGAGCGGGCGCTGTCTCACAGCGCTGCTGCCGTACCGCGATAGCCCTCGCCGAGCGCACCGGCCTAAATTCCCGCGCCTCCGGAAACGTTTGCCGCCTTGCGCGTTTTTGCAAGGAGCCAACATGGGAGGAGCGCGCATGCGGACCTCAACTATCGCAATGCTCATCGCCCTGGGAAGCGCGATCGCGCTGCCGGCAGCGGCGCAGCAGATGACACCCGGCAAGCAACAGATGCAGGACGACGCCAACAAGGGCGTCAAGACCCGCAACTCCGGCGAGTCAGGCTATGTGGCAGGCCAGGAGAAGCAGGGCGCGCGCGTTCCCGATCAGTCTGACCAGAGCCAGACCACAGGATCCAGCAATGGAACCGGCAACCAGGGTTCTGGATCGGGCGGAAGAAATCGATAGCGCGCAGCCAATCAGCGAGACCTCTGACACCACGGCGACTGCGCCAGGAGATCCGAATGACGACCGCGGCAAAGCTCCTCGCGCAAAAGCAGCAATTGCTCGAGCGGCTGCAGGAGAATCCCGGGGCGAACGAACGCGCGGAGATCGAGCGGCTGCTCGAGCAGATCGACACCGCGTTGAATCTGCTCGATGAAGCCGGCTCCAGCGGCTCCTGCGAAGAGTCCGACTAGCGTGGGTCGGATGGCTGCCTACAAAATCGCCTTGCCGGAACCGTATCTCGGCGCTTTTCTCAGAATTGTGGGTCCTTGGGGCGACACCTAGGGTTTCACCTGGCCTCGTGCCATCCACCCGCAAGAGCCCCCGCCTTCCTCCCGGTCGGTGGGGGTTTTGTTTTTCATCAAGCGGATCGGCCCGAAGAAAAAGTATAAGATGGGCCCGTGAGGAATTGCCCAGCTCATTTCGAGGAAGCGCTATGGATAGTGATTTTGTCGGTTACCAGCATGCGATGCTTGTTCTCATGCGCCACATATTGGCCGAGCAAGCACTGCAGAGTGGCGAGGAGCCGATGCAGTGGCTCCGCAACTTCAAGAGCCGGGTGGTCCAGGACATCAAGGGAACGTCAGGTCCTTCGGAGCAGGACGAACTGGCTGTGATCCCGGTGTCTCTTGCCGTGATCGACGACGTTTTTGCCGATGTGATGTAGTTTGAGACCAAGCGCTCGCGGCACGAGCGGTCACGCCTCGCCAAGCGCATTCATACGGGAGACGTTGAGGATTTCCGCCTCACCGCTGCCAACGCGGACAACCTCTCCCACCCTCCTGCCAAACAGCGCTCGCGCCAATGGTGAGGCGTGCGAGACGGTGCCGTGAGCAGGATCCGCCTCGTCCTCGCCGACGATCCGAAAGGTCTGTTGTCGACCGTCATCGCGGAGGATTGTAACGGCATGTCCGAACCGAACCCGGCCGTCGTCCTCGGGCTCTGCCACCACATTGGCGGAAGCGCGCCTCGCGCTCCAATAACGCAAGTCACGTGAGGCGCTCGCGATCGCCGAGCGGTCGCCCTCCGCCTGTGCCGCCACCAACGCTTCTTGCGCGGCCGCGACTGCGGCCTCGATCTGGGCAAGGCCTTCCCTGGTGACATCGTTTCGCGCGTCCGAAATCGGGCGATCGGGCAGATCGTCGAGCTTACCCTCGCCTTCCCTGACAAAAGCGCGGCTCATGTTACTCTCAAGCGCGTCGGGCCAACGCGCGGACCCATCACTTCGCTCTTGCGTTCGGCGCCTTGGTCCTGCGGCCCTTCCAGATCATTCTCTTCTGGCATCTTCGACTCCGAGACTGGATATTTGCAACGGGTCCGAACCGGCGTCGTTCCTCGATCACCTTCACGTAAATCGGGATAGTTCGGCATCATTCTTAGGAAAATTCGGAACGCCTGGCCGCCTCCTAGGTTATCGTCCCGTCGATTGGGACGACATGATCCACCTTCCCAAGGGCCCCGGCGATTGTCCCCCGAGCAAGCCGGGGCCCAACTTTTTGAGAAGCAAAGATTGAACGCGCTGGATTTCTTCGTACCGAACGATGCAGACACATCGCGATATCACGACAATATCAGCAGACCATTCGACTCTGGTGAGGCAAGTCCACGATGAGGGGCGCAGAGATTCATCATAGCCGCTGGCCATGCAGCACCAAGGGATTGAATTCACCGTCGAGAAAACCAGGCAGCGCCACGTCTGGCGCTGGATATTCTGGATCGGCGATCAAGCGAGAACCGGCCTGATGCGAACGCCGTTGGAGGCGCTCGCGATACGCCGGACGCAAACGCTGATCGATCGCGAGTTGAAAAAGCGGGCTCAGGAGAATGCTTGTTAGAGCGAGGTCGACGCGCCCGGCGTGCCGATATTCGTGAACCGCCGAAAACAAAAAGGACGAGGCCCGGTCAACCTAGAGACCGAGCCTCGTCGCATCATCCCCCGCCCCATCAGCGCGATGATGTCTGGTGGAACGATCGTGTCATACGCAAAATCTGAGGCGCGATCCATCCGGGCGACTACGGGACGTCGAGCATTTGCGATCGGCGCAGCATGACAGAACGGTCCGGCAAGCTCTGTCTGGCTTCGTCACCGGCACCTGCGATTGCGCTGCAGCAGCGGTCTGCGCCTGCAACCTCTCGTTTAATTGATTGAATTGCTAGCGGCGCGCCTCGCACAGATTAGAAAGCACCGATGGAGGCTGCCGTGCTTGCCGAAAAATTCTTCCTGTTGCTGGAGACTCTGAGGAGCTACACCGAGACCGACGGAAGTCAGCGCGTGGTCAGCACGTCGCCGCACGTCCCGCTCCAACTCCCCGAGGCCCAAGTCATCTTTCTCTACCCGTCCAGGGCCGACACGAGACAGCGGCACAGTTTGAATAGCTGACGTGAACCACGTCACAGCGGTCGGCGTTTCGGCGCGCTAAACAGGGCGCCGTAGGACCGCGGTGCCGCCATGGAAAACAAGTTCGACCTGCCCACGATCATTGCCGCCGTCGTTGTCGCGGGGTACGCGGCAATCATACTGGAATATGTCGCTCACGAGGATCTCGGCTTTTCCACCACGCAGATTCGGCACGTCGCGATGATCGCCGCGGTGCTTGCCGGCATCTGGGTCGCAATGGACATGCTGCGCTCGAATCCGGATGAGGTCGAATGAGGATGGCACTGATCAGCCGTTCGAAATGCAACCCGGACGCTATTTTGTCCTAGGTATTCTCTGACGAATCAGACCTACTCGCGTCTTGATCGATTCTCACACGGTTTGGCGGCATGACCCAACCAGAGATCTTGGATCAAGACATCCGCGCGTTGCAGGAATGGCTTCGCGCCGCTTGGCTGCAACTCGCTGATCCCTCGCTGACCGCTTTCGGCCGGCGCGAACTGCGCAACCAGATGAAGCAATACAACGCCGATCTGCGCGCGCGTCTCGAGCGCGTTGCCGCGCCCCAGCCGAAGCAGAGCGGGCAGCCGGAGCGCAGCTTCGCAAGACCAGAGATGCGGATTCTCGCTTGGCGCTAGACTTCTGATTCGATCAGAACCGAACATGCGCCAGGCCGTCAGGCCTGGAGCATCCACCTGCGTCGCTCTATCGCCAGCTATTGCGGTGGCCGAGTTTGTACCGCCGCTCCCCGGCTTCACGATGTGACGCCCCTCACACCGAGCCGAACCTGTGTTAACACCTTCGCGCGGCGCGGCTGTTCCCGACGGCGGTCGGCAAGCCGCAGCCAAACGGGTTGCGTTTCCTATATGTTCGGTGCTGTCGCGGCTGAGCGTTAAAGAAGGTTTAATCGTGCTTTATCTGGAACTTGCGATCGTTTTTGTCCTGATCGTCGTCAATGGCCTGCTTGCGATGTCGGAACTGGCGATCGTCTCCTCCCGGCCAGCAAGGCTGGCGGGATTGGTCGAAAAAGGCGTGAGCGGCTCGCGGCAAGCGCTGGCGCTTTCATCCGACCCGGGCAAATTCCTTTCCACCGTGCAGATCGGCATTACCCTGATCGGGGTGCTCTCGGGCGCTTTTTCCGGAGCAACGCTTGGGCAGCGGGTCTCGCAATGGCTGCTCGGATTCAGTGTCTCCCCAGCGCTCGCCGATGCCATCGGCGTCGGTCTTGTCGTCACCGTCATCACCTATGCCTCGCTGATCGTCGGCGAGCTCGTGCCTAAGCAGATCGCGCTGCGCGATCCGGAAGCGATTGCGGTCAGGGTCGCGCCGGCCATGGTGTGGATGGCGAGGATCTCGCTGCCGCTGGTTTGGCTGCTCGACCGCTCCGGCAAGGCGCTGCTCTGGCTGCTCGGCCATCGTGGCGAAGCCGAAGAGAAAGTCAGCGAGGAAGAAATCAGGACGCTGGTGGTCGAAGCCGAAAACGCCGGCGTGCTCGAGCCCGGCGAAAAAGAGATGATCGCGGGCGTGATGCGGCTTGGCGATCTCCCCGTTGGCGCGGTGATGACGCCACGCCACGAGGTCAGTTCGATCGACCTCACCGATCCCCCTTCCGAGATTCATGCAACGCTGCTCAAGACCAACCACTCTCGCGTGGTCGTATTCGACGACAATGGCGACGTTGCACTTGGCATCGTTCAAGCCAAGGATCTGCTTGATGCTTATCTGTCCGGCGGAACGCCGGACATCCGCTCGCTCGTCCGTCAGGCGCCGGTGATTCCGGAGACCGTCGATGCACGCGACGTGGTCGCGATCCTGCGCGATTCTGCCGTCCATATCGGCCTGGTGCACGATGAATACGGCACCTTCCAGGGCGTGGTGACGAGCGCCGACATTCTGGAAGCGATCGTCGGCGCGTTCCACACCGAGGAGGGGCCGGCGGAACCCGCTTACGTCAGGCGCGATGACGGCTCCTACCTGATCTCGGGCTGGATGCCGGCGCTCGAATTTGCCGACCTGCTCGGCATCACCCTGCCCTCGCCGCGGCCCTACCAGACCTTTGCGGGCTTCTTGCTGCAGGAGTTCGGCGCGATCCCCAATGTCGGCGAAAAGGTCACGGCCCATGGCTGGCAGTTCGAGATCGTCGATCTCGACGGCCGGAGGATCGACAAGGCCTTGGTCAGCCGCGTGGAAGAGACGTGACCTATCTCTTATGGCCTGGAAACCCACCGGTTCCCGGCCCTGCCCTGACGGCTGTTGCGCACCCGTCCCATGCGCCAGACCGGCTCGCTGCAGCGCCGTTCTGTTGATAACCAGGAACTTGTCCATCCCCGGCGGCGGGATCGTCGGCCGCCCTGTGCTATCGGCATAACGGCAAGATCAGGTACGGAACACAGATATGCGGATTACCCTCATCGGTTCCCGCCATTTCGGCGTGGCGACCTTGAATATGCTGCGCCAACGCGAAGTCGACGTCGTCAGGGTCGTGGTGCACGATGGCGAAGACCGGCTGGCGGCGGCTGCGCGGGCCACAGGGATCGATGTGGTGGTGCAGGCCAATCCGAAGCTCGTTGTAGCCTCCGAGATCGCCCCCGACACCGATCTGATCGTAACGGCCCACAGCCACGCCCGCGTCGGCAAGGAAGCGCTGGCCGCCGCGAAACTCGGCGGGATCGGCTACCATCCCTCGCTACTGCCCCGACATCGCGGCATGGCTGCCGTGGAATGGACCATCAAGGAAGGCGATCCGATCGCCGGCGGCAGCATCTATCATCTCGCCGATCGCATGGATGCCGGCGCCATCGCGGCGCAGGACTGGGTGTTCGTCAAGAAAGGCGAAACCGCGCGCGAGCTCTGGGAGCGGGCGCTGGCGCCGCTGGGGCTCCGGCTGCTCGCCGAGGTGATCGACTATGCCAGAGCTCATGGCAGCCTTCCTGCCAAGCCGCAGGATGAGCAATTCGCGACCAAGGCACCCAGTCTCCCTGACGCCAGGCACTGAACGCCCAAAGTCTGCCGCAAGAATCGAACGCGCCTGTCTTTCGGTGTGCGGATTCACGCTGCGGATTCACCATGCAAGTTCACCATGATGTGTTTGATCGCGCAGGAACTTTTTGCCTTCCACAGGACGGCCCATTTTGAACACATTGTGTCCGGATAAGCCGGACTGATCACACACATTTCAAGGAAAACTGATCCATGCGTCCTGACCGCATTCGCGCGCTCTTGTTTGCGTCCTTTCTCGGTTCTGCTGCCCTGATTTCTGCCCCTGTTTCGGCCCAGCAGCCCTATGACGGCCTCTGGCAGGTCACCGTGGTCACCAAAACTGGAACCTGCGAGCCTTCGACCTCTTCCACGGTTACGGTCACGGACGGTCAAATCTCCGCGCCGGGCGCTGGCATCTCGGGCAGGGTCGGCCGTGAGGGCCTTGTGCGAGTCTCGATCAATGGTGCATATGCCAACGGACAGCTCAGTGGCAACTCCGGATCGGGGAAGTGGAATGGGGCATCAGCAGGCGTACCGTGCAGCGGTCGATGGGAAGCTTCCCGTCAGTAAGATCCACCGGACCTCGAAGCTGTTCCCGTCCGCACGGCGGCTGACTGTCGCGGCGGCATTTGCTGCGGCAACGTTTTTGGTCTCCCCCGGCCATGCTCAGTCCGGCCCGTTTGCCGGGATGGCCGGCACTTGGTCTGGCGGTGGCAGCGTAACCTTGGACGACGGCTCCAGGGAGCGCATCCGCTGCCGCGCGACCTACCGCGTCGGCGGCGTCAACATGGCGATGTCGCTAACCTGCGCCAGCGATGCCTACAAGTTCAACCTGCAAGCCGATGTCGTCGCCCAGGGTAGCGCGATCTCCGGTAACTGGACCGAGGGTAGCCGCGGGATCAGCGGGAGCCTGCAGGGCCGCGGCGGCGGCGGTAATTTCCAGGTTGCCGTTAATGCCGGCGGGTTCAATGCGAACCTCAGCATGCGGACGAGCGGCAACAAGCAATCTGTCAGCATCAGGGCCGATAACGGGTTCCGCGAAGCGGACATCTCGCTATCGAGATAGCTCGCGCACGCCGCTCGCCCGCGGAAGCGGGCGATAATTCAGGAAACCCGTTCAGCTCGTCTTCGGCTTCGCCAGCCGCTCGGCGGTGTCCTTGATGGTCTTGGCGATCAGCAGAGCCTGCTCCTTGTTGAACGCAAAATCCTGCACGCCTTTGTGCGTCGTCAGCGACAGTACCATGATGTCGGGCTGATGTTCGGGCCAGCCGGTGGCGAAGCCGGTCACGAAATCCGCCGACGTCTTACGGTTTGCCATCAGCGCCACCTATGCCGCGGGAACGAAGGCGGTGACTTCGATCTCGACCTTGGCGCGTTGATCGACCAGGCCGTCGATATAAAGCAGAGTGGACGGCGGGAAATTGCGCCCCAGCGTCTCCTTCCAGGCCGCGCCGATTCCGGCGCCCGCGGCCTCGTATTCAGCACGATTGGTCAGATACCAGGTCAGGCGCACGATGTGCTCAGGCCCGGCGCCGGCTTCGCTCAAGAGCCTGATGATCCGCTTCAGTGCAGTGGCGACCTGCGCTGCCATCTCCGGCGCGTAATCGCCCTTCTCATCGCCGCCGGTCTGGCCCGCCAGCACGATCCATTTGCCTGATGCGTCGAAGCTGACGCCGTGCGAGAAGCCGCGGGGTTTCGACCATTCGGCCGGTTGCAAGACATGCATGAATTTATCCTCCCAGAAGCGGGACGATGCTTAGCACCTAAGGGGCCATCACGGCAAAGCTGAGGGCCTGCATCGCTGCCTTCTCGGAATCGCGAGTTGCAAATCGCGTGGGCCTCGCCGATACCGATGTTCCCGCCCGTCCCCCTCCTTCTCCGCATCGCCAATGGACCGCACCCCTTCCAAGATCAAGGCCGCGCTGTGGATGGCGGGCTGGCTCACGCTGATGCTGGTGATCGCGATTGCCGGCCGCGAAGCCATGCGGGACATGAACGTGTTTCAGCTCATGGAAGCGCGCTCGATCCTCGGCTTCTTCATGCTGTATCCGCTGATCCACGCGAGTGGCGGATTTTCGATCCTGAAGACCGCGCGCGTGCACATGCACATCGCGCGCAATCTGATCCATTACGGCGCGCAGCTCGGCTGGTTCTTCGCGCTGACGCTGATCCCGATCGGCCAGGTGGTGGCAATCGAATTCACGATGCCGATCTGGACGGCGATCCTCGCGGCGGCCTTTCTCGGCGAGCGCATGACGGTGTGGAAGGTCGCGGCGATCGTGCTCGGCCTGATCGGCGTGATCATCATCGTCCGCCCCGCCACGGGCGAGATCAATCCGGGCCAACTGATCGCGCTTGCGGCTGCCGTAGGTTTCGGCATCTCGGTTGCGATGGTGAAGTCGCTGACCCGCACCGAGCAGACGCTGGCGATCATCTTCTGGATGCTGGTCGTGCAGTCGGCCGCAGGCCTGTTGCCGTCGCTCTATGTCTGGATATGGCCGCCGGCATATGTCTGGGTTTGGGTCGTCCTGATCGCCTTCTGCGGCACTTTCTCGCACTACTGCATGGCGCGCGCGCTGCTGTACGCGGACGCGACCGTCGTGATTCCGATGGACTTCCTCCGGGTGCCGCTGACCGCGACCGCGGGCTGGCTGATCTATTCGGAGCAGCTCGATCTGTTCACCGTGCTCGGCGCGGTGCTGATCCTGACCGGCAATCTCCTGAACTTGAAACCGAACGCGCCGGCTCACGCACGCGCAGGGACCTGACGATCTGCGCGGTTGTGACGTAGATCACGTAGCCGCCGCGCATTTCATGGCATGCCTTATGGCAACTCGATTCTCTCGTCGACCGCAGCGGTATTTTTATGCTGCGCGAACGGTGGTGTTATCGTGTAGTCTGACACAATGCGATAGAGCCAAAGCCTTTTCGATTCTGCTGGGGGATTTCAATGCGCACCCTTACCCTCCTCGCCTCGCTGATCTGCGTGGCGCTGACCGCAACGGCCGCCCGAGCCGACAGACGCGTCGCCTTCGTCGTCGGCAACGGCGCATACAAGAACGTGACGCCGCTTCCCAATCCGACCATGGACGCCAAGTCGATGGCCAGCGCATTGCGCAACGTCGGATTCGAGGTGGTCGAGGGCACCAACCTCACCCGCGACAAGATGACCGAGAAGCTGCTCGACTTCGGCAAGAAGGCGCAAGGAGCCGACATCGCGGTATTCTACTATGCCGGCCACGGCATCGCGATCAGTGGCACCAACTATCTTCTGCCCGTCGATGCCGACATCAAGTCGGAGATGGACGTCAAGCTGGGCTCTGCCATCAACATCGACCTCACGCTCGACCAGACCATGAGCGACGCCAAGGTCAAGCTGGTGTTCCTCGATGCCTGCCGCGACAATCCGTTCGCCGCCAAGATCAAGTCGAACTCGGCGACCCGCAGCGTCAACGTGCAGACCGGCCTTGCCGAAATGAAATCCGGCGAAGGCACGCTGATCGCGTTCGCAACCGGCCCGGGCCAGACCGCGCTCGACGGCCAGGAAGGCGCCAACAGCCCGTTCACGCGCGCGCTGATCGCCAACATCACCCAGCCCGGCGTCGAGATCCAGCAGGCGATGACCAAGGTCCGCGCCCAGGTCAACGAGGAGACCAGCAAGGGCCAGTTGCCCTGGGGCCACACCAACCTGATCGGCTCGGTCTATCTCAACGGCGCGCCGGCGAACAACCCGGCCACCGCGGCGGGCACGCCTGCGGCATCGACCGCGGTTGCGGCCGCGCCGAGCTCGGACGTCGAGCTCGAGTTCTGGCGTTCGATCAAGGACTCCAACAAAACGGAAGAGTTCAACGCCTATCTCTCGAGCTACCCGAACGGGCAGTTCCGTTCGCTCGCGCTCGCCCGCATCGCGGCGCTTGAGAGCGCCGCGGCTCCGAGCGCGCAGACGCGTAACCTTACCGCCGGCATCGATCCTGCGACCTTCACCGAGGAAGCAAGCCAGGTCACCGAGGACCAGATCGGCCTCGACAAGGGCCAGCGCCGCGACGTGCAGCGCCGCCTCAACGGGCTCGGCTTCGATGTCAAAGCCACCGGCAAATTCGACGAGCCCACCCGCGCCGTGATCACGCGCTGGCAGGCCGCGCGCGGCTATCCGAAGAGCGGCTACCTCAATAGGCTGCAGCACAAGGCGCTGCTGACCGAGGTCGTGGCGACCACGTCGACGAACTCGAGCGATGAAGAGCGTCCGCGCCGTCGCGCCAGCAGCGGTGGCGGCGGAGGTGGTGGCAGCAGCGCTCCCCCTCCCCCCCGCCATCACGGCGGTGGCATCGATCCGGGAGCCGCCTTCGTCGGCGGCGTCGTGGGTGGCATGCTGGGCGGCGCGTTCCGTCGCTAACGCCCTTGAAACGTTCAGCGAAAAGCCCGGCTCACGCCGGGCTTTTCAGTTTCTGGCGGCTCCTCGTCGGAGCTACTTCCCCGCCGCCTTGCGCAGCGCCTCGTTGATGCGGTCCTGCCAGCCCGGGCCGCCCTCCTGGAACCACTCCAGCACGTCCTGGTCGATGCGCAGCGTAACTTGCTCGCGCACGCCGGGAGCGGCATTCTTCTTGGGCGGCGCTTCGGCCACCTTCGCGGTGGCGCGCTTGAACGCCGCTTCCGCCTCGCTGCGGGCGTCGTTCAGCGTGCGCGGTCGCCTCGGTTGATCGGCCATTGCTAAATCCCCTCAAACAGCGCCGTCGACAGATAGCGCTCGGCGAACGACGGCACCACGGCCAGAATGGTCTTTCCCGCAGCTTCCGGCCGCTTGCCGATCTCAAGCGCCGCGGCGATTGCCGCCCCGGAAGATATGCCGCCGGGAATGCCCTCGTTGCGCGCCAGCGCGCGCGACATCTCGATCGCGGTGGTGCTGTTGACCTTGACGATCTCGTCGATCACGGAGCGATCGAGGATGTCAGGAATGAAACCGGCGCCGATGCCCTGGATCTTGTGCGGCGAATGCTGGCCGCCTGACAGCACCGGGCTTTCTTCGGGCTCGACAGCGACGATGCGCAGCGAGGGCTTGCGCGGCTTCAGGACCTGCCCGACGCCGGTGATGGTCCCGCCGGTGCCGACTCCCGCAACGAAGTAGTCGATGTTCCCGCCGGTATCGTTCCAGATCTCCTCGGCGGTGGTGCGGCGATGGATCTCCGGATTGGCGAGGTTCTTGAACTGCTGCGGCATCACCGCATTCGGCGTCGTGCGCACCAGCTCTTCGGCGGCCGCGATCGAGCCTTTCATGCCCTGCGCTGCCGGCGTCAGCACGAGCTCGGCGCCAAGAAACGCCAGCATCTTGCGGCGCTCGATCGACATCGATTCCGGCATCACCAATTTCAGCCGATAGCCGCGCGAGGCCGCGACGAACGCCAGCGCGATGCCTGTATTGCCCGAGGTCGGCTCGATCAGCACGGTGTCGGCATTGATGATGCCGGCCTTCTCCATCGCGATGATCATCGCCGCGCCGATGCGATCCTTCACGCTCGCCGCCGGATTGAAATATTCCAGCTTGGCGAGGATCGTCGCGTGCGCGCCATGCGCCTGCGGCAACCGGCGCAGGCGGACGATCGGCGTGTTGCCGATCGCGTCCACAATGGAGTCATAGACCAGCCCTCGTCCCGGCCGTTGCACTGCACGCGTAGTTGAAGGCGCATCCATCACGGGGCTCCTTTGCAAAATGTGCCGCGAAAATCGCGGTTCTCGTTAGTTAGGAACAGGGCCCACCGCAGCGCAAGAAGGGAAACGATCGATTAACAAATCGCTGCATCGCAACAGCGAAATGTTTCTAAATAGCGATAAACCAACGCATTTGTGTTGCGACAACGTCAAATAAATCGGTGTATAAGTTACCTCCAAGTTAAGCTCCCCACAGATCGCCAGGAGGTCACGATGACAGCAATCGCTGAAATCCCGTCGACCATTGCGGTGCGTCCGAATCCGCGCGGCTGCGATCTGCCGACCTGCCCGGTGTGCGCAGACACCATGATAGCTGCGGAAGCGTCTGCCTATCTGTACGACAGCATCATCAGCTATCTCTGGACCTGCGACACCTGCGGTTACGGTTTCGTGACCAAGCACGCGGTCAAGCGCTTCGTCTGCAACTAAGCCCTATCTGGCGGCGATGTCACCGCGCGCCCAATCGGCGCGCGTTTGGTTTTGGAAGTCCTCAAAACTTCCGCCCGCGATCGCGGCGCGTATGTCCTGCATGAGCTGCTGGTAATAGGCGATGTTGATTTCCGATAGCAGCATCGCACCGAGCGTCTCACCCGATTTCACGAGGTGATGCAGATAGGCGCGCGAATAGCTGCGCGCGGAAGGCCACGCGCTCTCTTCGTCCAGCGGACGCGGATCGTCGGCGTGTCGTGCGTTGCGCAGGTTCACCGGCCCGAACCGGGTGAACGCCACGCCATGACGTCCGTTCCGCGTCGGCATCACGCAGTCGAACATGTCGATGCCGCGCGCCACCGCTTCGAGGATGTCCTCGGGCGTGCCGACGCCCATCAGATAGCGCGGACGATCCGCTGACAGCGCCGGCGCAGTCTCCTCGATCATCGCCAGCATAACGGCCTGCGGCTCGCCGACCGCGAGGCCGCCGATCGCGTAACCGTGAAAACCGATCTCGACCAGCGCCTCGGCGCTTTGCCGGCGCAGCTCGGGGAGATCGCCGCCCTGCACGATGCCGAACAGCATGTAGCCGGCGGGTGCAGTCTCGAAGGCGCGCTTGCTGCGCTCGGCCCAGCGCAGCGACAGCCGCATCGCGCGCTCGATATCGTCGCGCTCCGCCGGCAACCGCACGCATTCATCCATCTGCATCGCGATGTCGGAGCCAAGCAATCGCTGCACCTCGATCGAGCGCTCCGGCGACAGCTCGACCTTGGCGCCATCGATATGCGAGCGGAAGGTCACCGCGTTCTCGCTGACCTTGCGCAGCTCCGACAGCGACATCACCTGGAAGCCGCCGGAGTCCGTCAGCATCGGCCCGTTCCAGCCGGTGAACGTCTGCAGCCCGCCGAGGGCTGCGATGCGCTCGGCGCCGGGCCGCAGCATCAGATGATAGGTGTTGCCGAGCACGATGTCGGCGCCGGCGTCGCGCACCTCGCGCCAGTGCATGCCCTTCATCGCGCCGGCCGTGCCGACCGGCATGAATGCCGGCGTGCGCACCACGCCATGCGGCGTGGTCAGCCGGCCAGTACGGGCATTGCCGTCAGTTGCGAGCAATTCGAAATGATTGGGAAGGCTCATGCGGCCGCTTATGGCGCGCCAGCGTGGCTCGTTCAACCGCGCCGACGTCGTTTTTCTGCCCCAAAGCCGTTGACGGCGCAAAAACTCTCCCGCATAAGTTCCAACACCATGATGACCGCGACCAAACGCACCACCACGACCAAAAAGCTCTCCGGGGCCTTGGGAGGCGTGCGCGTGTAGTCGGACCGACCGCATCATCTCAAACCGAAGCCCCGCCTGATGAAGGTCCGGGGCTTTTTTTATCGCCCTACAGCATGATCCGGAAAAGTGGGCACCGGTTTTTCCGAAAAGATCACGCTTAAACAAGATGGAGACTTCCGTGAAGAACGATCCCGTAGTTGCCATTGCCGGCGTGACCGGCGCCGTCGGTGCCGAGTTCATCGCCACCATGGACCGGCGCGGCTTCCCCGTGCGCAAGCTGAAGCCGCTGGCGAGCAGCCGTTCGGCGGGCAAGACCATCGACTTCCGCGGCCAAAAGGTCGTCATCGAGGAGCTCAACGAGCGCTCTTTCGAGGGCGTCGACATCGCCCTGTTCTCGGCCGGCAGCGGCGTCTCGAAGAAGTTCGCACCGCTTGCGGTGAAGGCCGGCGCCGTTGTCGTCGACAATTCCTCCGCCTTCCGCATGGACCCGAACGTGCCGCTGGTGATCCCGGAGATCAACGCGTCCCGCATCCGCGAGCACAATGGCATCATCGCCGTCCCGAACTGCGCCGCGATCACCGCGCTCGTGCCGCTGTGGCCGATCCATCAGAAGAACCGGATCAAGCGCGTGATCATCTCGACCTATCAAGCCGCGAGCGGCGCCGGCGCCGCAGCCATGGAGGAGCTGGTGGAATCGACCCGCGCCAATCTGAACGGACAGATCTATACGCCGAAGGTGATGCCGCATCCTTATGCCTTCAACCTGTTCAACCACAACACCGCCGTCGATCCCGAGACCGGCTACAACGACGAGGAAACCAAGGTCATCAAGGAGACCCGCAAGATCTTCGAGGACGACCGCATCGCAGTCGGCGTCACCTGCGTCCGCGTGCCGGTGCTGCGCGCGCATTGCGAGGCCATCACCTTCGAATGCGAGAAGCCGATCAGCGAGGACCAGGTGCGCGCGCTTCTTGCGGCCGCGCCAGGCGTGCGGATCGTGGACGATCGCGCCGGGAATTACTTCCCGATGCCGATCGATGCCTCCGGCCAGGACGACGTACTGGTCGGCCGCATCCGCAAGGATCTGAGCGACCCGAGCGGCCATTCGATCTCGATCTTCGTGGCGGCCGACCAGCTCCTGAAGGGCGCAGCGCTGAACGCGGTCCAGATCGCGGAGCTGTTGCCCGAGCGCGCGCTGGCGTGAGACCGGCGTCGCCGGCAGATTGGCGATGACGGCTGCACGGAGGCGCGATATAGAGCTGAGGTACAGTAGCGCAGACAGGACGGAACCACTGACGAGGTTAATGGCACGGGCGGCACGGCAGAGCGTTGCGAAATCTCGCGGCGGCCGCCCGACAAAAAGCGCCGCCATCCAGCGCGACCTGCGGCTGATCGAGGTTGCCACCCGGCTTTTTCTGGAGCGCGGCTTCGAGGCGACGTCGATCGACGCCGTCGCTGAAACGGCGCGGGTCAGCAAGCCCACCGTCTACGCCCGCTATCGCGACAAGCGCGGCCTGTTCGAGGCCGTGCTGCGGCGCGAGATTGCGCGCTGGCTCTCTCCGCTCTCGACAGCGGCGGAAATGCAGTGCAGCGATGTTTCCGGCGTTTCCGTCGAGCAAGTTCTCCTCGATCTCGCGCGGCAGATGCTCGATTTGATCAGCGGGCCTGAGCCGGGGGCTCTGGGCCGCATTGTGGCGGCGCAGGCAACCAATTTTCCCGAGCTCGCAAGGCTCGCCGAGGAAGAAGGCTACCTGAAAGCCGTTTCGACGATGACCCGTCTGTTTGATCGCCTGGTCGCCGAGCGAGCGGTCCAAATTGAGGACACGACGATCGCCGCCGAAGTCTACCTCAACATCACCGTCGGCCACACCTTCCGGCAAGCGACCAACGGCATTCCAATTGACCGGAAGGCTGAGGAAAAACGCTTGCGGGCTTCCTTGCGCCTCTTGATGACCGGCATCGGCGGACCTGGCGGTCGGCCGCAGAAATCCGGCGCACGCACCCGCCCGCCCCGCTGACATCTCGATAAGCCATGCCTGACGCCGCGGGCAGCCCCGCGATTTGCGTGGCTCCCCGGCACCCGAGAGCTGTTGACGATAACTAAACGATACCGTACGGTTTCGTTAAGTGAGCCGACGATGTCCGCCGCACCGGACTCGCCCAGTGCTCACGCCGTCGCAGACTTCGATCGGCGCAACCTGTGTCTTCCTGGCCCCCAAGCCGGCTTGCGCTGCTCGGACGGCCGACCCGGACACGGGTCGGCCGTGTCCTTTCGGCGCACGAACGCGACGCGCGATAGTCGTCCGGACCAGCAAGGATCCTCTCATTGGCCCCCGCCCTGTTGCAAAGAAGCGTCCAGCTCATGGCCGTCGGTCTTGCGATCACGGCGCTGTCATGCGCATCGCGAGCCGATGCAGAAGATCGGGGAACGCCGGAACAGCGCGAGGCCTGCACGCCCGATGTCTTTCGATTCTGCTCCGGTTCCATCCCGAACACCGAAGAGATTGTTTCGTGCCTTCACGCAAATAAGCGGCGGTTGAGCGAAAAATGCCGCGATGTGATCTCGGTTCGGAACTCAAAAATGCCGGATCGAAGTCCCAAATGATGGGAGACGCATGGCTGCGAAACAGATGCTTCGCGCCACGGAGGAGGATCGATGGTGAATCCGCGCACGCTCGCCACGAGCACAGAGTCCAGAACGACACGGCACCTGCTCGTGATCGGTCTGCTGACGCTGCTCGCATCCGCGCCCTCCTTCACTGTCGCCGCACCTTCTGCTCCTGAGGCTTCCTCCGGCCAGGAGCAGGCAACGGAGTCTGACGACAAGGCGGTCGCCCATCAAATTGAGCTGTTCCGGACCGCCCAGGTGTCGCTCAGCCGGGCCATCGAGATCGCCGAGCGGGCGCACGCCGGCGCGAGGACCTCCGATGTCAGCTTCGATGGGGGATCAGGTGCGCCGGTGTACCGGGTCAGGACGTTTCATGACGGCCAGCTCTGGGAACATGCCATCGATGCTGCCACCGGCGAGATCTCGACGGATCGGCTGGTGTCGTCCCTGAAAGAACTCAATGCCGAGGACCGCACCAACATCGCTTCGCTGTCGGGTGTTGACCAGCAGTTATCGGATGCGGTGCGCGTGGCGGAACGGGCCGCCTCGGGCAAGGCGATCAGCGGAGGTCTGACACGCGAACGCGGCAAGCTGAGCTTCGTGGTCATCATCGTCAGCGGACTGGATCTGAAACAGGTGATCCTCGAACCGCCCCGCCGCAAGAGCCGTTGACGCTCATTCCCTTCTCCCCTTTGTGGGAGAAGGTGGCGCGAAGCGCCGGATGAGGGGTTGTCTCCACGGGCGACCGTGCCCGCGGAGACAACCCCTCACCCGAATGAGTCTAATGGGAAGCAGCGGAGCAGCCCTCTCCCACAAGGGGCGAGGGCACATCAACTGGCAGCGCGAGCGCGCAGCACCCTACAGAAACTCGCGTCCCTCGTGCGCCCGAAACAGCAGGCAGGCGTCGCCGTACGAATAGAAGCGATAGCCCGCTGCGATCGCATGTGCATAGGCCCGCTTCATCGTCTCGAGGCCGGAGAAGGCCGACACCAGCATGAACAGGGTCGAGCGTGGCAGATGGAAATTGGTCAGCAGGATATCGACTGCGCGAAAGCGGTGGCCGGGCGTGATGAAGATCGCGGTGTCGCCGGTGAATGGCTGGATCGTGCCATCCTCCCTCGCAGCGCTTTCGAGCAGTCGCAATGAGGTCGTGCCGACCGCGATGATGCGCCCGCCTTTGGCGCGCGCCGCGTTCAGCGCTGCGGCGGTCTCTGCGGAGACGCAGCCCCATTCGGAATGCATCCTGTGCTCGGAGGTGTCGTCCACCTTCACCGGCAGGAATGTCCCTGCCCCGACATGCAGGGTCAGCCTGACAATATCGACGCCGTGGCCACGTAGTGCAGCTTCCAGCGCCGGCGTGAAATGCAGGCCCGCGGTCGGGGCTGCGACCGCGCCCTCATTGGCCGCGAACATGGTCTGGTAGTCGGCGGCGTCCTGATCGTCTGGCGTGCGCTTCGAGGCGATGTAAGGCGGCAGCGGCGGGCTACCGAGATCGGCGATGGCCTGGTCGAGCGCGGGCCCGTGGAAGGAGAATGACAGCGTCACCTCGCCTTCCTGCCCCTTGGCTTCGACCTGCGCATCGAGATGTCCAAGCAGGCAGACCCTGCCCTCATTGCCGAAGCGGACAGTGTCGCCTTCCGCCAATTTCTTCGCCGGCTTCACCAGCGCCTGCCAGCGCGAACCGTCGAGCCGCTTGATCAGCGTCGCCTCGATCTTCGGTTCGGTCTCGCGGCCGATGCGGCGGCCCTTCAATTGCGCCGCGATCACCTTGGTGTCGTTGACCACGAGCTGGTCGCCCGGCTCGAGCCATTGCGGCAGCTCGGCCACGGTGCGGTCGCGCAGCACGCCGTCCCCCTGCACCACCAGCATCCGCGCGGCGTCGCGCGGACTCGCGGGCCGCAGCGCGATCCGTTCAGGCGGGAGGTCGAAGTCAAAGAGGTCGGTGCGCATTTTCTAGCCGTCATTGCCGGGCTTGACCCGGCAATCCATCTCTTAGGAAAAACTCTTTTGAAGAGCGATGGATACCCGGGTCAAGCCCGGGTATGACGATTGAGTGTCAGGCTGTCGCGTCGGCAGCCATCCTTGCCTTGACGATCTTGTCCGGGTTCTGCACCGGCTCGCCGCGCTTGATCTTGTCGACGTTCTCCATGCCCTCGGTGACCTTGCCCCAGACCGTGTACTGGCCGTTGAGGAAGGCGGCGTCGTCGAAGCAGATGAAGAACTGGCTGTCGCCGGAATCCGGGTTGGCGGCGCGCGCCATCGAGGCGGTGCCGCGGACATGCGGCTCCTTGTTGAACTCGGCCTTCAGCTTCTTTCCGGAGCCGCCCGTGCCGGTGCCATGGGGGCAACCGGTCTGGGCCATGAAGCCCTCGATCACGCGGTGGAACACGATGCCGTCGTAAAAGCCCTCGCGCACCAATTCCTTGATGCGGGCGACGTGGTTCGGCGCGAGATCAGGGCGCATCTCGATGGTGACGGGACCCTGGGTGGTCTCGAGGATCAAAGTATTTTCGGTAACAGCCATGCTCGCCTCTCTTTGGCTTCGGGTTGACGTTTGCGGGTTCGGAAAGGGATCGCCATCGGCCGGCCGGCAACCGCGCCGCCCAGTGCATCGGTAAATGGCAACGGCGTGCAACGTTCCAAGGCCTGCATCACGGCGATGCGGTATTGCAACCGGTCATTCTCGCTGGCCTCCGCCGTCTCATAGGTGATCCTGGGACGGCCGAGGATCGCGCCCTGGCGGGTGAAGCTGACGATCACGGTGATGTCGATCGGGTTGGCCTGCGACAGCGGCGGCGGCTTGAAGCAACTGTGCAGCTTTATGAAAAGGTCCTTCAGCGTATCAAGCTTCTCGGGCGCCGGCTGCGCCCGCGCCGTGCAGGCAAGCAGCATCAGCGGCGCTGCAAACCAGAGAAATGGTTTGCCGCGCAGCATCGGCAAGCCTCACTTGACGTCGGATGCGACTTGCACCTTCACCATCTTGTCGGGATCGGTTACCGCACCGCTCGGGGAGCCTGCGGGGGCCTTCTTCAACTTGTCGACCACGTCCATGCCGGACACCACTTCGCCGATTACGGTGTATTGGTTGTTCAGGCTCGGGCCGTCCGCGAACATGATGAAGAACTGCGAGTTGGCGCTGTCGACGCTGTCACCCCGCCGAGCCATGCCGACGATGCCGCGCTTGAACGGCACGTTCGAGAATTCCTGCTTCAGGTTCGGGTATTTCGAGCCGCCGGTGCCGTCGAATTTCTGGCCGTCGCCGGTCTGCGCCATGAAGCCGTCGATCACGCGGTGGAACGGCACGTTGTTGTAATAGCCCTCGCGCGCGAGCTGCTTGATGCGCTCGGCATGCTGCGGCGCGATGTCCGTCCTGAGCTTGACGACAATGCGGCCCTTGTTGGTGTCGATCACGATCGCATTGGCCTTGTCCAGATTGGCCGGCAAGGGCTGCGCGACCGCGGGAGCCACACAGAGGAGCGCGGCGAGAACGGCGAGGATTCGGATCATGAAAACTCCGGAACGGATGTCTGAGAAGAGCGCGAGAACTAGCTGGCGAATTTGGCCTTGAGGCGGGCGGCAACGGCTTTGGGCACGAAATTGGAGACATCGCCGCCCATGCCGGCGATCTGGCGCACCAGGGTCGCCGTAATCGGCCGGACGGCCGGCGAGGCCGGCAGGAAAACGGTATGCACCTCGGGCGCCATGGCTTCGTTCATGCCGGCCATCTGCATCTCGTAGTCCAGGTCGGTGCCGTCCCGCAGGCCCCGGATCAGAATCGTAGCACCGGCGCGTTGCGCCGCGGTGACGACCAGGTCATCGAATGTGATGCAATCGAAGCCGCAGCCGGCTTTGGCGGCGACGGGGCCGAATACCTCCTGCAGCATCACCAGGCGCTCCTCGACCGAAAACAGCGGCTTCTTCCCCGGATGGACGCCGATGGCGACGATCAGGCGGTCGCAGAGGACGACGGCGTGCTTGACCACGTCGAGATGGCCGTTGGTGACCGGGTCAAAGGAGCCGGGATAAAGCGCGGTGCGAGGCATATCCCCCTCTAGCCTGCCCGGGGCTGGCCGGCAAGCCAGCCGGGTTCCCAGGCGGCCCTGAACCCCAATGTTTCATCCATCTGGCGCGGACGAAACAAAATCCCGAGGCAACGAAATCATTTTCGCCCCCGGCGAAGACAGCGGGAAACGGGCGGCCTCTATCACTCGCGCCAACGAAACGACGGGCCACCAAGGCCCACTGACAGGGAACCGTCATGATCAAGGCACTTTCCGCCGTCGCCGTTGCCGCCTTCATTGCCGCCGCTCTCACCGTTCTTCCAGGCTTTGCACCCCAGGTCGAAGCCAGCGTGCCCCGCGCCCTTGCCAAGGCTGACCGGCTGGACATCCGCCCCGCCGCCAAGGACACCTGCGCGCAGCAGAATTGGCCGAATTTTGATGCCTCCTGCCTCCGCAAGGCCGGCGGCAATGCCGCGGTCCGCGAAGCCCGCCTCGTCACCGCCGATCGCACCCCGTAACCCCGGCCTCCTCCTCCGTAGGAACATAGTGGTAATTTGCGACGTCTCGTCGCAGACTGCCGTTTGGTCGCGCCCTTGAGGATGATCCGGTCGGCGCGGTGCAATCGGGGGTCTCGCTGATGTCAAGCACGCCCGCCATCGCCTCAGGCCATCCGCCGAGCCCCCTTCCTCTTGCAACAACCATCGGCGCCCTTGGCGTCGTTTATGGCGATATCGGGACCAGTCCCCTTTATGCATTGAAGGAGGCTGCCAGGGCGGCCGCCCATGGCGGCACGATCGCGCCGAACGCCGTCCTGGGCGTGGTATCGCTGATCCTTTGGGCGCTGATCCTGATCATTTCGATCAAATACGCGCTCCTGATCCTGCGTGCAGACAACCGCGGCGAAGGCGGGATCGTGGCGATATTGGCGCTGTTGCACGCTCGCCATGCCCAGCCGGGCACCTGGCGTGCGCAGCTTCTGGTCGTCGGCCTCATCGGCGCCGCCCTGCTCTATGGCGACGGCGCAATCACCCCGGCGATCTCGGTCTTGAGCGCGATCGAGGGATTAAAGGTGGACGCGCCATCGCTGGCGCCGGCGGTGGTGCCGATCACCATCGTGATTCTGGTTGGCCTGTTTGCGATGCAGAAGCAGGGCACCGGCTTCATCGGCCGGATTTTCGGACCGGTCATGCTCGGCTGGTTCTTTGTTCTCGCGGCGCTCGGCATCCACGGCATCGTCCAGGCGCCGGCGGTGCTCGCCGCACTCAGCCCGTTCTATGCCTTCAATTTCCTCATCCACCAGAATTTCCACATCAGCTTCGCCATCCTCGGCGCAGCCTTTCTCGCGGTCACGGGCGGTGAGGCGATGTACGCCGACATGGGGCACTTTGGGCGGTTTCCGATCCGGCTCGCCTGGTTTGCCGTCTGCCTGCCCGCGCTGGTGCTCAATTATTTCGGGCAGGCCGCGCTGTTGATCACCGATCCGGGCGCGCTGGACCATCCGTTCTTCCAGCTCTCGCCCGACTGGCTGCACTACCCGCTGGTCGCCTTCTCCGCGATCGCCACCGTGATCGCCTCCCAGGCGATCATCTCGGGCGTGTTCTCGCTGACCCAGCAATCGATCCAGCTCGGCTTCCTGCCGCGGATGCACATCCTGCACACCACCAGCGACGCGATCGGCCAGATCTATGTGCCGCTGGTGAACTGGCTGCTCGCCGCCGCGACGCTTGGCGCGGTACTGGGCTTTGGCACTTCGGACGCCCTCGCCGGCGCCTATGGCATCGCGGTGTCCTTGTTGATGGCGATCACCACGCTGCTGGCGGCGCTGGTTGCGATCCAGTGGGGCTACTCGCCGCTGATCGTGCTCGCCGTCAACGGTTTCTTCCTTGTCATCGACCTCATCTTCTTCGCGGCCAACTCGACCAAGCTGCACGAAGGCGGCTGGTTTCCGCTGCTGCTTGCAGGCTTGATCGCGTTCCTGATGCTCACCTGGCGCGGCGGTGTAAAACTGGTCGAGCGCGCCCGCGCAAGACTGCGCCAGCCGGAAGAGGATTTGATCGAGACCGCGATCACCAAGTGCCGCGCCAGGCTGCCGGGCACTGCCGTGTTCCTCGCAGCCGCGCCGAGCGGCGTGCCGCTCGCACTGACGCAATTCGTCAAGCACAACCACGTCCTGCACGAACGCGTTCTTTTGGTCACCGTGCAGATCGAGGAATCCCCGCGCATTTCCGAGGACGACCGCGCCGAGATCATCGACATCATCCCGGGCATCACGCGGGTGATCCTGCACTACGGCTTCATGCAATACCCGACCATCTATGAGGGCCTGCAACTCGCCTGCCGGCAGGGCAAGCTGCCCGGCATCGATCTTTCCGACGTCACCTACTATATCGGCCGCGAGACCATCATCCCGCGCGAGGACGTTCCGGGCATGTGGGTTTGGCGGGAATCAATCTTCGCATTCCTGCAACGCAACGCCGAACGCACCGCGGCGTTCTTCGGCGTGCCGACCGGACAGGTGGTGGAATTCGGGACGGAAATCGAGATCTGACCACCTGACAACAGCCGCCCTGACGTCGCGCGTCGCGACATTGGCTTTCGCTGGAGTTGGTGAAGTCCGTAGCTGTAGCCCGGGTGGAGCGAAGCGCAACCCGGGGATTCCATCCTTACCCACGAAGGTCCCGGGCTACGCTTGCGCTTCACCCGGGCTACGGGTCATTGGCCGCCGTTTCCGTTGCCGTTCTCGCCATTCTCGCTGTCGTCGCCGATATGCTCGACCGAGACGACATGCTCGTCGTCCGCGGTGTCGAATACGATGACGCCCTGGGTCGAGCGGCCGGCGATGCGGATGTCGCCGACGGGGCAGCGGATGAGTTGCCCCTTGTCGGTCACCAGCATGATCTGGTCGGCCTCCTCGACCGGGAACGAGGCCACCAGCTTGCCGTTGCGGCTGTTGACACTCATGGCGACGATACCTTTGCCGCCGCGGCCGGTCGTGCGGTACTCGTAGGACGACGTCCGCTTGCCGTAGCCGTTTTCGGACACCGTCAGCACCACCTGCTCCTGCGCCGACATATCGACATAGCGCTCCTGCGAGAGCTGGATCGCGCCTGTGGCCTCCTCGGCCTCGGTCTCGACCGGCTCCTCGGTGGTCGCTTCGCCTGCGACCGCGCGGCGCATCTTCAAGTAGGCCGAGCGCTCGTCCGAGGTCGTCTCGACATGGCGCAGGATCGCGAGCGAGATCAGCTTGTCGCCTTCGGCCAGCGAAATGCCGCGCACGCCCATCGAGGTGCGGCCGGTGAAGACGCGCACATCGGTGACGGGGAAACGGATGCACTGGCCGCCGGCGGCGGTCAGCAGCACGTCGTCATGCTCGGTGCAGATCTGCACGTCGACGATCGCCTCGCCCTCCTCCAGCTTCATGGCGATGATGCCGGAACGGCGGACGTCGACGAAGTCGGACAGCTTGTTGCGACGGACGTTGCCGCCGGTGGTGGCGAACATCACGTCGAGATTCTTCCAGGAGGATTCATCCTCCGGCAGCGGCATGATGGTGGTGATCCGCTCGCCCTGCTCCAGCGGCAGGATGTTGATCAGCGCCTTGCCGCGCGCATTCGGCGCGGCCATCGGCAATCGCCACACCTTTTCCTTGTAGACCTGGCCGCGCGAGGAGAAGAACAGGACCGGCGTGTGGGTGGAGGCCACGAACACGCGGCTGACGAAATCCTCGTCGCGGGTCTGCATGCCGGCCCGGCCCTTGCCGCCGCGGCGCTGGGCGCGATAGGTCGACAGCGGCACGCGCTTGACGTAGCCGGCGTGCGACACGGTCACCACCATGTCTTCGCGCTGGATCAGATCCTCGTCCTCGACCTCGCCTTCCTGCTCGACGATAACAGTCCTGCGCGGGGTGGCGAACTCGGCCTTCACCTCGGCAAGCTCGGTCTTGACGATCGCCTGCACCCGGGCGCGCGAGCGCAGGATGTCGAGATAGTCGGAGATCTCGGCGGCGAGCTTGGTGAGTTCCTCGCCGATCTCGTCGCGGCCGAGCGCGGTGAGGCGCTGCAGCCGGAGGTCGAGGATTTCCCTCGCCTGCTCCAGCGAAAGGCGGATGGTGCCGTCCGGATTGATGCGGTGGCGCGGATCGTCGATCAGCGTGATCATGTCTTCGACGTCCCGCGCCGGCCAATCGCGCGACATCAGGGTTTCGCGCGCGGCCGCCGGATTCGGCGAAGAGCGGATGACGCGGATGACCTCGTCGATATTGGCAACCGCGATGGCCAGGCCCACCTGGAGGTGTGCGCGGTCGCGCGCCTTGCCGAGCAGGTATTTGGTTCGCCGGGTCACCACCTGTTCGCGGAAGTTGACGAAGATCGTCAGCAGATCTTTCAGGTTCATCGTCTGCGGACGGCCGGAATCGAGTGCCAGGATGTTGGCCGGGAAGTTGGTCTGCAGCGGCGTGAAGCGGTAGAGCTGATTCAGCACCACGTCCGGCATCGCCTCGCGCTTCAGTTCGATCACGACGCGGAAACCTTCGCGGTCGGATTCGTCGCGCAGGTCGGAAATACCCTCGATCTTCTTCTCGCGGATCAGCTCGCCGATCCGCTCGACCATGTTCGCCTTGTTAACCTGGTACGGGATCTCCGTGATGATGATCGCCTCGCGATCCTTTCGCAGGGTATCGATCGTGACCTTGCCGCGCATCACGATCGAGCCGCGGCCGAGATGATAGGATGCTCGGATGCCCGCTCGACCGAGGATGATGCCGCCGGTGGGGAAATCCGGCCCCGGAATGATGTTGATGAGGTCGTCGATGGTGAGCGCCGGGTTGTCGATCAGCGCCACACAGGCGTCGACGACCTCGCCGAGATTGTGCGGCGGGATGTTGGTGGCCATACCGACGGCGATGCCGCCCGCGCCATTGACCAGGAGGTTCGGAAACCGCGTCGGCAATACCGACGGCTCTTGCTCGCTGTTGTCGTAGTTGGGCTGGAAGTCGACCGTGTCCTTCTCGATGTCCGCCAGCACAGCCTCTGCCGCCCGCGTCAGGCGTGCTTCGGTGTATCGATAGGCCGCCGGCGGATCACCGTCGACCGAGCCGAAATTGCCTTGGCCGTCGATGAGCGGCACGCGCATCGAAAAATCCTGCGCCATGCGCACCATGGCGTCGTAAATCGACTGGTCGCCGTGCGGGTGATACTTACCGATGACGTCGCCGACCACGCGCGCGGACTTGACGTACTTCTTGTCCGGCGTATGCCCCTGGTCGTACATCGAATACAGGATGCGGCGGTGGACCGGCTTGAGCCCGTCACGCGCATCGGGGAGCGCCCGCGCCACGATCACGCTCATGGCGTAGTCGAGGTAGGACTTCTTCATCTCGTCGAGGATGGAAACGGGACGAATGTCGGAGGGCCCCGACGGCTCGCCGGGCTTGTCGTCTTCAGGTTCTGACAAAGGGGGAATCCGGGTCGGTTCTACTGCAGAATCATATAGCGTATCGGGGGCCCGACCACCACCCCGGAACGGCCTCGGCGACCGGTTTTTCCCTTCGTTTTTTCATAGACTTACGGGGTCGACCGGCGCGCCGCGGGAACACCCCAGCGGCGTGCGGCAAGGCGCCCTCCGAGGTCAGGAAACCGCCCGCGGGCCGTTGGCGGCGCCCGCATCGCCCCGCCCTGTCGGTTAGATCGATTTCCTCACAATTCACATTAACCGGAGCCACAAGCAACCCGGCCGCGGCATATCAAGCAATATCAATCGCTTGACGCTGATACCTGCAGTCATTGAAGAGGACAAGTTCGACGCGAGCTGTATCGCGCGAGGGAGATTTTCATCCTCACGCGATCTTTCCGGCAGCGTGCAGCTCGATCAGAACGGGATATCGTCGTCCATGTCGTTGTTGTTGCGGGCGCCGGCCGGCACGGCGCGGCGTGGCGCGGAACTCGAGGGGCCGCTGACGCCGAAATCGCCGCCACCGCCACCCATGTCGTCGGAGAAGCTGCCGCCACCGCCGCCCCTGCCGTCCAGCATCGTGAGGTTGGAGTTGAAGCCCTGCAGCACCACTTCGGTCGAATATTTCTCGACCCCGCTCTGATCGGTCCATTTCCGGGTCTGGAGCTGGCCCTCGACGTAAACCTTGGCGCCCTTCTTCAGATATTGCTCGGCGACCTTGGCGAGCCCTTCATTGAAGATGACGACACGGTGCCACTCGGTCTTTTCCTTGCGCTCGCCGGTGGCCCGGTCGCGCCAGGTCTCGGAGGTCGCGACGCTCAGATTGGCGATCGGACGGCCGTCCTGGGTCCGCCGGATTTCCGGGTCCTTGCCGAGATTGCCCACCAGAATGACCTTATTTACGCTTCCCGCCATCGCCGCTCTCCACTCAATCGCTGGGCCGGCCGGTTACACGGCGGCCACATTCAGTCTTCGCTAACCACATCTTACATTGCTGACGGACCTATACGCTCGCCGACACCGTCGGGCGCAGCCATTCCCCGTCCATTACGCGGTTATCCACATATAGCACCAGCCGCGCCATTGTTCCAGTTTTGTTCCATGCAACTTGACGTAATCGTGGTGACATTGTGGCCCAAATTTGGTGCAGACAGGATGGAACCCGAAATCGACTCTCGGGTTCCATAAAACATCAAGAGAATCATTAGCTTGTGTTCCCGGTACTTCGCCGTGAAGTGTTGCGTTTCGGCGACGGTATTTCCGGTTGAATCGGAGTATATGCCTAAAACGACGGCGCGGCGCTCGCGTCTTTAATACCGTAACGCTTCGGGACCAAATTGAAGCGAACAAAGGCTGGAGAGCTACGATGAAGAAGTTTTTGCTTGGAACGGTTGCCTTGGTTGCGCTGGCTGCGCCCGCCTCGGCTGCCGATCTTGCCGCGCGCCCTTATGTCAAGGCGCCGCCGGCGCCCGTCGCCGTCGTCTACGACTGGACCGGGTTCTATATCGGCGGCAACGGCGGCTGGGGAACGAGCCGCAACCGCTGGGACGTCCTTGGTTTCAGTGACGGCTCCCATAACGCCGACGGCGGCACTGCTGGTGGTCAGATCGGCTATCGCTGGCAGACCGGAACCTGGGTGTTCGGTGTCGAAGGCCAGGGCAACTGGGCTGACTTCAAGGGCAGCAACGTCAGCCTGCTGACGGGCATCGACACCAACGAGACCAGGGTCGACGCCTTCGGCCTGATCACCGGCCAGATCGGCTATGCTGCCAACAATGTGCTGTTCTACGTCAAGGGCGGCGCGGCCGTGGTCGCCGATCGCTACCGCGTGCGTGACGCCTTCACCGGTTTCCCGATCACCAACGACATCAACGACACCCGCTGGGGAGCCTCGGTTGGCGCTGGCATCGAGTACGGCTTTGCGCCGAACTGGTCGGTCGGCGCCGAGTACAATCACATCTTCCTGGGCAATCGCTCCTACGATTTCATCAACAATGGCTTCGCCGGCCCGGCCGGCAGCCTCTTCGCCACCGAGAATATCAAGCAGGACATCGACCTCGTCACCGTCCGCGTGAACTACAAGTTCGGCCTCGGCGGCGCTCCGATCATCGGGCGGTACTGATCTCGCGATCGGATATCAATCTTAAGAAAAGGCCGGCCTTGTGCCGGCCTTTTTGTTTGCGTGTCGTTAGTTCCGAGCCGCTCATCTGCGAAGCTCCGCTTGCGCGAGCCCCTCTTGCTGCCAGCTACTGCCAAAGCTGCACGCAGGAAATGCGATCAAACAAATCGTTGATGATTCGCGCTGAGCACTGGAAATCGTCGCCCGTTCTTCCTATGTTCCGGCATCACCCCATCGGCGCCGTGGTAGGGATTTCCGACGACGCGCGCCCATAACGTGGCGCGCTTACAAGCGCCTGGAAATGCCGATATGGATGAAGTGCTCAGGGCGAAGCGCCAACCGACCGCCGGCTCCTCAACGCGTGCCATCACGATCCGCGGCGCGCGGGAGCACAATCTCAAGAACATCGACGTCGAGATTCCCCGCGACAAGCTCGTCGTTTTCACCGGCCTGTCCGGCTCCGGCAAGTCCTCGCTTGCCTTCGACACCATCTATGCCGAGGGCCAGCGCCGCTATGTCGAATCGCTGTCGGCCTATGCCCGCCAGTTCCTGGAGATGATGCAGAAGCCTGATGTCGACCAGATCGACGGCCTCTCGCCCGCCATTTCGATCGAGCAGAAAACCACCTCGAAGAACCCGCGCTCCACCGTCGGCACTGTCACCGAGATCTACGACTACATGCGCCTGCTCTGGGCCCGCGTCGGCGTGCCCTATTCGCCGGCCACGGGATTGCCGATCGAGAGCCAGACCGTCTCGCAGATGGTCGATCGCGTGCTCGCCTTGCCTGAGGGCACTCGCCTCTATCTGCTTGCGCCGGTCGTGCGCGGCCGCAAGGGCGAGTACCGGAAGGAGCTCGCCGAATATCTCAAGAAGGGTTTTCAGCGCGTCAAGATCGACGGCACCTTCCATGAGCTCGCCGAAGCGCCGAGCCTCGACAAGAAGTTTCCGCACGACATCGACGTCGTCGTCGACCGCATCGTGGTGCGCCCCGACATCGGTCAGCGTCTCGCGGAGAGCTTTGAGACCGCGCTCAAGCTTGCCGAGGGCCTTGCGGTGATCGAATTCGCCGACGCCCCGGCGGCAGCTCCCGCGGAAGAAAAGAAGAAGACCGCAAAGATCCACGACAAGAGCGGACCGGAACGCATCCTGTTCTCGGAAAAGTTCGCCTGCCCGGTCTCCGGCTTCACCATCCCCGAGATCGAGCCGCGGCTGTTCTCGTTCAACAATCCCTATGGCGCCTGCCCCGCCTGCGGCGGCCTCGGCATCGAGCAGCATGTCGACGAGGACCTCGTCATTCCCGACAAGGATCTGTCCCTGCGCAAGGGCGCGATCGCGCCGTGGGCCAAGTCCTCCTCGCCCTATTACCTGCAGACGCTGACCGCGCTCGGCAAGCACTACAAGTTCACGCTCGACACCAAGTGGAAGGACCTGGCGAAGAAGACGCAGAACGCCATCCTGCACGGCTCCGGCGACGACGAGATCAAGTTCTCCTATGAGGACGGCGTCCGCTCCTACGACACCAAGAAGCCGTTCGAGGGCGTCATCACAAACATCAACCGTCGCTACCGCGAGACCGAGAGCGAGTGGGCGCGCGAGGAGCTGGCGAAATATTTCACCGACATTCCTTGCGCCGCCTGCAGTGGCTATCGCCTCAAGCCGGAAGCGCTGTGCGTCAAGATCGGCGGCAAGCACATCGGTGAGATCGCCGACCTCTCGGTGAAGCGCGCCGGCGAGTGGTTCGAGACCGTGCCGGAAGCGCTGAACACGCAGCAGAACGAGATCGCCGCGCGCGTGCTGAAGGAGATCCGCGAGCGGCTCACCTTCCTGCTCGACGTCGGCCTCAACTATCTCACGCTGTCCCGCTCCTCCGGCACATTGTCCGGCGGCGAAAGCCAGCGCATCCGACTCGCGTCCCAGATCGGCTCGGGGCTGACAGGCGTGCTCTATGTGCTGGACGAGCCCTCGATCGGCCTGCACCAGCGCGACAATGCGCGGCTCCTGGATACGCTGAAGCGGCTGCGCGACCTCGGCAACACCGTGGTCGTGGTCGAACATGACGAGGACGCGATTCGACTGGCCGACTACGTCCTCGACATCGGCCCGGGCGCCGGCATGCATGGCGGCCACATCGTCGCCCAGGGGACGCCCGCCGAGATCATGCGCAATCCGAAATCGCTGACCGGCAAATATCTCACCGGCGAGCTTTCGGTGCCGATCTCCGACCGGCGGCCGCCAAACCATCGCCGCACCATCAAGGTCGTCAACGCCCGCGGCAACAACCTGAAGAACGTCACGGCGGAGATTCCGCTAGGGCTGTTCACCTGCATCACCGGCGTCTCCGGCGGCGGCAAGTCGACGCTCCTGATCGACACGCTCTACAAGGCGATCGCGCGCAAGCTCAACAATGCCAGCGAAGCCGCCGCGCCGCACGACCGCATCGAGGGCCTGGAGCATATCGACAAGATCATCGACATCGACCAGTCGCCGATCGGCCGTACCCCGCGCTCGAACCCTGCGACCTATACCGGCGCCTTCACGCCGATCCGCGAATGGTTCGCCGGCCTGCCCGAGGCCAAGGCACGCGGCTACGAGCCCGGGCGCTTCTCCTTCAACGTCAAGGGCGGCCGCTGCGAGGCCTGCCAGGGCGACGGTGTCATCAAGATCGAGATGCACTTTTTGCCCGACGTCTACGTCACCTGCGACGTCTGCAAGGGCAAGCGCTACAACCGCGAGACGCTGGAGGTGCTGTTCAAGGGCAAGTCGATCGCCGACGTGCTCGACATGACCGTGGAAGAAGCCGCCGATTTCTTCAAGGCGGTGCCGCGCGTCCGCGAAACCTTCCAGACCCTGCACCGCGTCGGTCTCGACTACATCCATGTCGGCCAGCAGGCGACCACGCTATCGGGCGGTGAAGCCCAGCGCGTCAAACTGGCAAAGGAGCTGTCAAAGCGCGCCACCGGCCGCACGCTCTACATCCTGGACGAGCCGACCACCGGCCTGCACTTCCACGATGTGGCAAAACTGCTGGAGGTGCTGCACGAGCTGGTCGCCCAGGGCAACACGGTCGTCGTCATCGAGCACAACCTCGAAGTCATCAAGACCGCCGACTGGGTGATCGACCTCGGCCCCGAAGGTGGCGACGGCGGCGGCGAAATCGTCGCCTGGGGTCCGCCGGAGGACATCGCCAAAGCGCCGCGCAGCTACACCGGCAAATTCCTGGCGCCGGTGCTGAAGAAGGCGAACAGTAAGCCACGCAAGAGCAGCGCGAGCGAAGCAGCGGAGTGAGGGTTTTCCGACGCTTCGGACGCGTTCCGGTGCAAATCGGTTCCGACCTTGATCTAACGCAATACCACGATGATTTGAGCGTCTACTTTTCTGCGATGATTCACCCCCTTGTGGATCACCGCAATGATCATCGAGCTGCTAAGCCAAGAGCACCGCAACATTGAACGGCTGCTTGCCGTCCTCGAGCACGAGCTGGATATTTTCGATCGCTCGGGCCGACCGGACTACGAGGTCATCCGCGCCATCATCGCCTATTTCGAAGTCTATACTGAGATGTACCACCACGCTCAGGAAGACCGCGTCTTCGCCAAGCTGAAAATTCGCGATCCCGCTGCCGTGGAGAAGATCGGCGATCTCGCGCATGAGCACCGGGAAGGCGCCAAGCCCGCGTCGCCAAAGCCGTCGACGGCGTGCTTGCCGATCGCGAGTTCCTTCGTCAGGACGTGGACCGCATCGTTCGCGATTTCCTGGAGCATGAGCGGCGTCATATCAGGATGGAAGATCGTGATTTCTTTCCGGCCGCGCTGAAGGCATTGCAGTCCGAGGATTGGACCGAAATCGCGTCAGCCTTGTCCCCCCACAAGGATCCGCTATTCAGCGACGCCACGGAAGCCAGGTTCGATGCGCTGCGGGCCCATATCCTGCAACTCGAACAGGAGGCCGAAGCCGAGCGACGTTAGTGCAACTGCCATCTGGCGGCATGCGGCAACAGCCAATGCCGATCGCAGCTTTGCGACTGCTTTTCCATTTGTTAATTTCGCAATTGTCTCGGCGCGTGCTATCTCTTCTCCCGCCGAATGCCCTACTCCCTTGTCATCTTCGACCTCGACGGCACGCTTGCAGACAGCTTTCCCTGGTTCCTGCGCAACGTAAACGATGTTGCCGACCGCTTCGGTTTCCGCCGCGTCGCGGACGAGGACGTCGAAGAGCTGCGGCATGCCGGCTCGCGCGAGATCGTCGCGCGGCTTGAAGTGCCGATGTGGAAGATACCCATCATCGCCCGGCATATGCGCCGGCTGAAAGCGGAGCACCTGGCCGATATCGAACTGTTTCCGGGTACCGAAACCATGCTGCGCACACTCAAGGACGGCGGCCTGCAACTGGCGCTGGTCAGTTCGGACAACGAGGCGAACGCACGCCGGCTGCTCGGCGAGACTACGGCGCTGTTCTCCTCGTTCGATTGCGGCGCGTCGATCTTTGGCAAGGCCGCTAAATTCAGCCGCGTCCTCAAGCGCGCCGACCTAGCGCCGTCACAGGTGATTTCGATCGGCGACGAAACCCGCGACATCGAAGCCGCGCGCGCCGTCGGCATCGCCTGCGGCGCCGTGTCGTGGGGCTATGCGGCGCCCGCCAAGCTGCGGGCGCTCGGGCCCGACCTGATGTTCGAGCGAATGGAGGATATTGCTTCGTCCCTTTGCGGCGGCGCCGAAGGGCGGGTTACGCTTCGCTAATACGGGCCTAGGCACGAACCTCCATCCGCGCGTTAGAGCATGATGAGATCAGGTCGAGTTGGCGCCACGTCGGAGGTGCCTTACCTCTCCCCGTCGGGGAGAGGTCGGATCGCATCGTGAGATGCGATCCGGGTGAGGGGGATGAGCTCGATCGAGAACCATAACCCCTCACCCGGCGCTGCGCCGTAGCCGAAGCTATGCTTCGGCGTGTCTTATGACGGCCGCCGAAGGCGGCCTATGCCTCTCCCTATGGGAGAGGTGGACAACCGCGGTCACGCCGATTCGAAGACAAGTCATCCCGCTCTAGTGCCGCAGAAAAGCACCGAACGCGCGCGGACCGTCGCCGACCTTGGTCTCGCCGATCACCTTAAGCTCGGCCGCATCGATGACGCTGAGCGTGTTGCTCTCCCAGTTTGCCACGACGACGCGACGCGCATCCGCCGTCGCGGCGATCCCTTCCGGATAGTCACCGACGCTGATGCGCTTGATCGGCGCCAGCGTCGCGAGATCGAACACGCTGACGGTGCCGTCATATTGGTCGGTAACGAAGCCCCGGCCTTGCGCTAGCGCAACCGCATAGGGGCGCAGGCCGGCCTTCACACGAGCGATCTCACGGCCCTCTGCGAGATCGATGACCGACACGTCGTTCGATTCGACATTGGCGGTGTAGGCGCGCCGGCCTTCCGCATCGATGGTGACTCCGAACGGGTGCATCCCGACCTTGATGACCGCCCGCCGGTCGCGCGTTGCGGTATCGATGACGGACACAGTGTTGTCGTCGCGGTCCGCCGAGAGCAAGAGCCGGCCGTCGGGCGTCACCGCGAGGCCCGAGGGCGATGCGCCGACCGCGATATCAGCGACAACGCGCAGCGCCAGCGGATCGATCACCCGCACCGCTGCGGCATGCCAGTCAGCAACATAGACCGCCGCGCCATCCGGCGATACCGCGACACCGAGCGGACCGCCGCCGACTATGACCTGCCCGACGACCTGGCGCGCGGCGGCATCCACCACCGTGAGCGCCTTGGCCTCGGGGCTCGTCACATAGGCGAAGCGTCCATCCAGCGTGACGGCAACGCCGGCAGGCTTGCCGCCAATCGCGATGGTCGCGACCGGCTGCACCGTTGCGAGGTCCACGACCGTCAGGTTTTCGCTGAGCTGATTGGTGACGAACGCCTCCTCGGCGGAGGCCGAGCCGATGCTGGCGACCACAGCCGCCAGAACGATGGCCCGCACGATCAGCTTCCGCTCTCGACCTTCTTCTTCAGCGCCTCAAGCCCCGAACGATAAAGCCCGCTCACCGCCTTCACCGCGGCCTCATCGTTCAGCTCGGGCGGCGGGTCGTTGTTGGGATAGCCGCGATAAAAGGCGCCGGCCCATTCCAGGACGCTGCCCTTGCCGTCGGCGCCTGGCGATATCGTCAAGGTCGAGGAATAGTTGGTGACCGGCAGCACCTTCACGTCGACCGCCGTAATCCGGTACGAATAGCTCAACTTCTCGGCGTCGTATTTGTAGAGCTCCTCGTCCATCGTGCCGCCGCTCGCAAGCGTCAGCCGCCGGGTGGCGCCGATCTCGTTGCCCTTCTCACCTTCGGTCTTGCTGACCGGCTGCAACCAGCTCATGTCCTGAAAATTCCCGATCACCGCCCACACCTTTGCAGGCGGCGCGCTGATCTCGATCGATTCCCGCACCTTTTGCCGGGTCGGTCCATGGGCCCAAGCTACCCCTACCACAGCCAGCGCCGCCACCACGGCTCCCACCTTCGCGATCGTCACTCTCATGTCGTTTCCCCATTTATCTTATCTGGCGGCCCGCAGGCGCGCGGGCTGCCATATCGTAAGGCATTTTCAAACCAAACGCGGCTGGTTTGTGGCGCGGGCGGGAGCGGTGCTGGACCAGAAAGACGAGCGCCCCGCGGGTCAGCGCCCTGCTCGCCTCACTCCTCGATCGCCGCCTCGACGAACCCATGGGGATCATCGCAGAACTCGCGCATGACCCTGTAATAATCCGTGTCCTTCACGTTCACCGGCTCGAGTCCGTATTTCGACAATCGCAACAGCGTCGCATTTGGATAGGCCATCAGGATCGGCGAATGCGTGGCCATGATGATCTGGCATTGGCCGCTCTCGTCCATCCGGCGCATCAGCTTCAGGAATTCGATCTGGCGCGAAGGCGACAGCGCGGATTCCGGTTCATCGAAGATGAAGATGCCCTGCCGCTGGCAGCGTTCTTCGAAGAAATAGAGGAAGCCCTCCGCGTGGGAATAGGAGAGATAGTCGGGTGCCGATTGCCTGGCCTGCCCGCCAAGCAGTTGTTCAGCTTCCTGCGCGGCGCGATCCAGGTGTCTTGCGACCGAAAAGAACGTCTCTGCCCTGAAAAACCAGCCGTAGTTGACCTTGGGTAACCAGCCGGCATGCAGGGCAACCGAAAGATCTTCGCCGGTCACTTCGATGGCGTCGGAATGATCGACCAACCTGTGTCCCTTGCCGCCCCCACCGCTGTCGAATCCGGCAAGCGCTGCGATGCCTTCGAGGATGGTCGATTTGCCGGTCCCGTTCTCGCCGGCGATGATGGTGATGGCGGACTCGAAACTCAGATCGAACTCGTCCCTGAAAATGGGAAGGCAGAATGGATAGGCGTCCCAATCCGGAACGAGGGAGCGATCGAGCCAGACCCGCTTCAGATAAGGCGCAGGAAGATTGATCGTGCGGTTTCGCTTTCGGCCCATGTCGCCGCCCCCCTCTATTCCGCGATTGCCGCGTTCACGAAGCCCTTCGGATCCGCGTAGAACTCGCGCATCACCTTGTAGTGGTCGGTCTGCTCGACGGTAACAGGCTCGAGCCCGTATTTCGTCAGCCGGAGCAGCGTTGCGTTGGGATAGGCCATCAGCACCGGCGAATGCGTGGCCATCAGCACTTGGCAATGTCCTGTTACGTCCATGCGGCGCAGCAGTTTCAGGAATTCGATCTGGCGCGCAGGCGACAGCGCCGATTCCGGCTCGTCGAAGATGAAGATGCCCTGACGCTGGCACTGCTCGTTAAAGAAACGCAAAAAGCCTTCGCCGTGAGAATGGGAGAGGAAGTCTGGAGGGATGCCGCGACCCACTCCCGGAATAAATTCGTTGTTGACCTCGTCCAGATATCTCGCAACCGAAAAGAAGCTTTCCGCCCGGAAGAACCAGCCATTGGTGATTTTCGGCAACCAGCTTGCGCGAAGCGCGGTCGACAATTGCCCGCCCATCTTCTCGATCGCCTTCGAGTGATCGACCGGCATGTAGCCATTTCTGCCGCCGGCCTCGTCGAAGCCGGCCAGCACCGCTATACCTTCCAAGAGCGTCGACTTGCCGGTGCCGTTCTCGCCCACGATGATGGTGATCGCACGATCGAAGCTCAGCTCGAAGTCATCCCGCAGTAATGGCAGGCAGAACGGATAAGCCTCCCGGTCCGTGATGCGGGACGGATCGAGCCAGACGCGCCTGAGGTAGGGCGCCGGCAGATTGATCGTTCGGCTTCTTCGCGAGGCCATGGGCGCACCTAACAACCGACGCAGTTCAGAGCTTCAATCCCGGGATGATTATCTGGCACAGATCACGGAACACAACAAGAACGATCCTGCCGATGAGCGTCCGCCGCGCGCCGAGCGCCACCTACGCTCTTTTCCGCAAAGCCATTCTCGGCGAGCAGCAGGTCGTCTGCACTTACGAGGGCCGGCCGCGCGAGCTTTGCCCGCACATCATCGGCACCAACAAATCAGGCGAAGAAGTCGTGCTGGCCTGGCAGTTCGCCGGCGAGAGTTCAGGCATGCTCCCGCAATGGCGCTGCCTGCGGCTCGCCAATGTGCGCGATGCCCGCCTGCCCAAAGGCCGCTGGCACGAAGGCGGCTCGCACCGCACCGAGCAGAGGTGCGTCAGCAACATCGATCTCGACATCAACATCCACGTCCGCGGGCGGCGGTGACGATGCTTGCGTCCTAGCCGCCCGCGCAATGCCAGACCCTCATGGTGAGGAGCGCGTAGCGCGTCTCGAACCATGAGGCTCCGATCTCGCCCGCGGCCATCCTTTGAGACGCCGCGCGAGGTGCGGCTCCTCAGGATGAGGACTGAGCACGTGGTCTCGTATGTCGCCCGAGCGAAAATTCTCCTGCGATATCAATATGATTTTCCTCGTCCAGTCGCCCGACGAAAAACATTCCGCTTCGTTCTCACCGCAAATCACCTTAGAAACCGCACCGTCCCGCCTCCACTTGGAGGGGCGTATCGCGATCGTCACGGACGTTGGAAGCGGGATGCGATGGACGTGGCTGTGTCAGGCGCGCAAAGCGCCGGACGAATGGCGTAGCTGCGTACGGCGAAGTCGTGTGGTCCTGGCGCCCCGACGCTGGCGCTAAGCGCGCGAGCAGCAAGAGCTGCCGCGGGCGACGGTGGCAAGAAAGCCCGGTCACCGGGGAGAGTACGAAGTAAGCCGTAAAGCCGTCGCGCAGGGAAAGCCGGTGTGATCCCGGTTGAACCTGTGGTCCTACCCCCGTGCTTTTTGTTGCACGGGACCCATGGGTGCAATCGGCGCCCGGCTTTCCCTGCGCCCTCTGATCTCGAGGAGGGTGGAAAGTGAAGCAAACCTCGGACGCAATGCGCCGCGAGAACGCGGACGCACACCCTCTCTCAAACTCCAGCGTCATGCCCGCGAAGGCGGGCATCCAGTAACCCGCGGCCTCTCGGCTCAAGCACGATGGCCTCTGGAATACTGGATCGTCCAGTCAAGCCGGACGATGACAGCGGAGAGCTGTTTGAAATTTGAATCGGAATCGTAGGGTGGGTAGAGCGAAGCGAACCCGCCATGCGGCCGCTTGCTATGAAGTCGATGGATTTCGCTTCGCTCTACCCATCCTACAACGTCGGAGAGAGCCTACTCCTCGTCCAGCACTTCGAGCACGAGCTCCATCGTCATCAGCATTGGATTGTCGCCGCGCACCAATTTCCCTTCGGCGATGCCCCCGAGATAGTCGACCAGCGCGATCTCGAGCTCGGCTTCAAGTTGGCCATCGGCATCGGGAGCGATCGTGCCGGCTCGGACCGCGAGCTCGGTCGCGAACGGCACCACTGTGCGGCCATCGGTGAAGCAGGCACCGATGGTCGAACCGACGCCGCCATGCAGGCGCGCGTGCAGGATGCCATGCTGGCGGCAAAACTTCTCCAGCGCGCAGGCAAAATCCTGGTTCGGGCGCAGCCGCAGCGCAAAGGCGCGGCTGGCGGTCTCAGCACTGGTCGCCTGGCGCGGCACCGGGCCGAACAGTTTGAAATTGGTCTCGGCATCAGGCTCGGCGACAAACATCGCGCCATTGAGACCGAAGGCCTGCACCTCGAAAGGTTCGGCGACCACCGTCTCCTCCGGCAGCATATGGCCGCCGTTGAAGCGGCCGTCAGCCTCGGTCCACAATCCGTGGCAGTGGAAGAACGGCGCACCGTCGCGCTCGCCCAGCGTCATCGTGGCGAACTTGAGCCGGGTGATGCCATCAGGGCGAAATGTCTCGCTGTAGAATGCGGCGTTGGCGCCGGTCTTCGACAGTGCCGGCATCACGTAGGCGAACGGGCCGAGCGCGCCGCCGCTTGCGCTCAACACGCCGCCGGAAAACCCTTCCGCCGCGAAGCCGCGGCGCGCAGCTTCAAGCAGCGGAATGCCGGCCTGCAGCGTAAACGAAAACGCGCGCCCTCGCGCTTCGACCCATTGAATGCGCTCGCGCGCGATGGGACCCGGTTGGGCGATGCTGTGCATCGTCAGGTCTGCTTGGTGGAGATGTCGAGCAGCCCGCGCGCTTCCAGCTCATCGCGGATCAGGCGCTTGGGTATCTTGCCGTAGCCCGACTTCGGCAGCGCATCCCAGAAGAAGAAGCGCTTCGGCATCTTGTAGCGCGGCACCTTCGGCGCAAGATACGCGGCAAGCTCCGCCTCGCCGACCGCGCTGGCGCCCTCGCGCGCGACGCAGACGGCAACCCCGACCTCGCCCCAGAAGGGATCGGGCACGCCGAGCACCGCGACCTCGCCGACAGCCGGATGCGTCAGGATCTTCTCCTCGATCTCGCGCGGATAGATGTTGGAGCCGCCGGAGATGTACATGTCGGACGCGCGGCCGGTGATGTAGACAAACCCTTCCTCGTCCATGTGGCCGAGATCGCCGGTGCGAAACCAGCCGTCGCGAAACGCCTTCGCATTGGCTTCGGGGTTGTCGTAGTAGCCCGCGAACACTGCCGGGCCGATCACGCAGATCTCCCCGGTCTCGAACGGCTTCAATTCGTGTCCCTGGTCGTCCTGGATCGAGACCTGCATGCCGACGCGCTCAAAGCCGCAGGTGCCGATCCGCGCATGCGGGCCGTCCTCGGGATCGTGCAGCGCCGGCGGCAGCACGGTGATGTTGCCGGTGACCTCGCCAAGGCCGAAATACTGCACCAGCACAGCGCCGAGCTTCCGCATCGCCAGCTTCTGGTCCTCGCGATACATCGGCGCCCCCGCATAGATCACGTGACGCAGCGAGGAATGGTCGAACTGGTCGACGGCGGGATGCTCGACCATCATCTTCAGGATCGTCGGCACGGTGAAGAGATTGCTGACGCGATGCTGCTCGATCAGCCGGAATGTCTCGGCGATATCGAATTTCTCCGATGGCAGCAGGATGGTCGGCACGCCGCGCGCGGCCTGCATAAGCTGATGGATGCCGGCGCCATGCGACAGCGGCGCGACCACGATCGAGGCATCCTGCTCGCTCACGCCGGGCGTCAGGTCGGCGAGATGGTTTGTCACCACGAAGGCCATCTGACCATGGGTCAGCACGGCGGCCTTGGAGCGGCCGGTGGTGCCGGAGGTGAAGAAGAACCAGCAGGGATCGTCATGCTCGACCGCGACATTATCGACCTTCGCGCCGGCATGCGCCGCGATCGCGTCGCTGACGGTCCGCTCGCCAAAGCTCCCCTCCTCGCCGATCCGCCAGGTGAATTGCAGCGCCGGATTGGCGACGGCCGCGGCGTGCTCGGGAAAGTCGCCGTGGCAGAGGAAAGCCTTGGCGCCGGAGGCTGCGGCCAGATAGGCGACCTCGTCGGGCATCAGGCGGAAATTGGTCGGGACCCAGACCGCGCCGAGGCGGAAGGCGGCGAACATCGACCAGAACATCTCGTCGCAGTTCTTGGAGTGGACCAGGATGCGGTCACCCTTGCCGATGCCCCGCGCCGCCAGCTCAGCGGCAAGTACTGAGACGAGGCCATCGATCTCGCGCCACGTCCAGCTTCGGTCCTGCCAAATGAACCCTGCGCGATCGCCATGCCGGCGCGCATTCTGGGTCACGATATGCGCCAGGTTCATGACCCGGCGCGACATCCGCAACTGGCCGCCGCGCGGCGTGGCCGCGCTACCCGTCTCTCCGCTCATTTCCGTCCCATCGGGAATTTCATCACGCGGGGCTTCTCGCCACCCCTCTGCGGTTTATCGCCTCCGCACGGTGTTCGGCAAGGGCGGACCCGGCGCCTCCGGCTGCCCAGCCACCGCTCCGCGACGAGGGCGCTCACTGCGGATGGTCGGCGAGTTCCTGGTCGCTCCTGCCCCAGTCCTGCCAAAGCTGCAGCGCACCCAGCAGAACCACCAGCGCGCCGAGGATGCCGTGCCACACCTGCAGCAGGGTGTCGCCGGAATAGCCGAACAGGAACGGCGAAGCGATCAGCCAGCAGCCGAGCACGATGGCTGCCACCTCCTCCCAGCGCTGCAGGGCGACATATTCGAGCTGGGCCAGGCCGAACACCAGCATGCCAATCACGAAGGTGTTGAGGATCATGATGCTGCGGTCGGCGTCGACGACGTCGCGGCCGGCCTGCATCGGAAACCACGGCGAGACCACGATCAGCACGCCGAGCAGCATGCCGAACCAGTCCTCCCAAGGTCTATGGGTGCTAAAGAAACGCTTATCCGACATGGTAGACCTCCCTGGAAAAGAGGCATACGTCAGCAGCCAGCGATTATGACATTGCAGGACCAAACGACCATCTGGCCGCTTCGGGGCGTATGTCTTGAAAAAAACCTAGGCCGGTTATGATCGGCTTGCAAGGCGGGCGATTGCCATTTCGCGGGACAACCACGGGGCGATGCCGCGATGCAAACAACGGGAATGAGATAATGGATGGACGTGTGAACGAAGCCGTAGTCAACAACCCCGGGCGCAAGCGCTACGAGCTCGCGGCCGACGGACATATTGCCGCGACCTACTACGAGAAAGCGGATGGTGTGATCACCTTTATCCACACCGAAGTGCCGCCGGCGCTCGGCGGCAAGGGTATCGGCTCAAAGCTGATCCGCGGCGCGCTGGACCAGGTGCGCGCCGAGGGCTTGAAGGTGATCGCGCAATGCCCGTTCGTGAAGGCCTTCATCGAGAAACACGCGGATTACCAGGATCTGCTGAAACACTGAAAGCGTAGACATCAGACATGACATCGGTCCGCAATAACAGCGCACAAAGCCGCTTCGAACTCGACGTCGAAGGCGGCGTCGCCTTCGCAAACTACCGCGCGACGCCGTCGGCCATCATCATCACCCACACCGAGACGCCGCGTGCGCTGCGCGGCCGCGGCATCGCCTCCGAACTCGTCAAGGGCGCGCTGGAATTGATCCGCGCCGACGGCCACAAGGTGATCGCCGGCTGCGGCTTTGTCGTCGACTATCTCAGCAAGCACCCCGAATATCGGGATCTCGTGGCGTGAGAGTCGGGCGGCCTGCTACACGATCCGGATTGACACGTCCGGCAGGCCCTCGAGCTTGCACAGCAGCACGTCGCCCTTGACCACCGGGCCGACATTTTCCGGCGTGCCGGAATAGATGATGTCGCCAGCCTTCAGCTCGAAGGCTTCCGACAGTTTTGCGATCTGCTCGGCGACGCTCCAGATCATGTTCCGCAGGTCCGAGTTCTGCCTGACGGTGCCGTTGACCGCGAGCGAGATTGCGCCTTTGGTGAAATGTCCGGTCTTGGAAGCCGGATGGATCGGGCCGATCACGGCAGCGTGGTCAAAGCTCTTGCCGATCTCCCACGGCTTCTTTTCCGCGGCCATGCCGTTCTGCAGGTCGCGGCGGGTCATGTCGAGACCGAGCGCATAGCCGTAGACGTGATCCAGCGCGTTGTCGGCGGCAATGTTGGTGCCGCCGGATTTCAGCGCGGCGACGAGTTCGACCTCGTGATGATAGTTTTTCGTCAGCGACGGATAGGAATGATCGGCAACTGTCCCGATCGCAACATTCTGGATCGCATCGGTCGGCTTCTGGAAGAAGAACGGCGGCTCGCGCGTCGGATCGGAGCCGCGCTCGATCGCATGCGCGGCATAGTTGCGGCCGATGCAATAGATGCGGCGGACCTGGAATACCTCGGTCTCGCCGACAATCGGGATCGTCGTCGCCGTCACCGGAAACATCGCCTTCGGCCCAGCCTGCGCCTCAGCGGACGTAGCCTGCGCAGCCGTTCCCGCCAGCGCGAGCGCGCCGGTGGCCAGCATGGTCCTGCGATTGATCGTAGTCATGGGCGTTTCTCCTTCGTTGTTGTTAGCTGGGGTCAAAAAAAGGCCCGCGACGATCGCGGGCCTTCGAATCCTAAGTACGAGCGTCGCCTTAGTGCTTGATTTCCGGCGGCAGCTTGCCGCCATTGGCGGCAAGCTTGGTCATCACCTGCTTGTGCAGCCAGATGTTCATGCTCGCGGAATCATTGGTGTCGCCGGTGTAGCCAAGCTCCTTGGCAAGCTCCTTGCGCGCGGACAGGCTCGAATCGATGTCGAGCGCCTTCATCAAGTCGACGATCGATGTGCGCCACTCGAGCTTCTCCTTCTTCGCGGCGACGGCCGCATCCAAAATCGGAGCGACGTCGACGCTCTGCGCAGGCGCTGCAGCCGTGGCAGTCGGCGAGGCCCCGGCGGCGGGCGCGCTCCCCGTAGGCGCACCGCTAGCCGGCGCCGCAGTCGCTGTGCTGCTGCCGAAGATCGAGCTCATGATCTTTCCGAAAATGCTCATCGTTCACTCCAAAAAACTTGAGATGTGGTGTCAGGTGGTTCTCTCGGGGCTCTTTTCGACCGGCAGCACCCGCCGGGGTCGCAAAATGATTTTACCCGGACCAGCCAAGGTTGCCAATGCGACATTCACCGAAGCGTGAGCGCGTCTGTCCCGGTTTGGGAGTACCGTGGGATCTCAGTTCGCGACATGGCCGGTTGGGTGTCTTCGCGTCTGGCCTGTTCGTGATCGCTTAGGAGACGGCACGTCGTGCCCTCGCTGGCGGGCACAGAAATGCGGCCGCGCAGGGAGACAATGACTATGGCGACCTATCACGACAATGTCACATCATTGACGCAGAACGGACAGGAAGTCGCGATTGCGCCCGAGATTCGCATCATCGGTCTTGGCGATCTGCATCGCGCCCTGCAGCTCGGCTGGGAGGATTTCAAGGCCGTGCCAAGCCACGCCGTCATCTTGTGCGTGGTCTATCCGGTGTTGGGCCTGGTGCTTGCCCGCGTCGTGCACGGCTATTCCGTGCTGCCGCTATTGTTCCCGTTGGCCGCGGGCTTCGCCATGCTCGGCCCATTCGCGGCGATCGGTCTCTATGAACTCAGTCGCCGTCGTGAAAATGGCGAAGAACCTTCTGCATGGGACGCGATCGAGATCGTCCGCTCGCCGTCATTCGGCGCCATGCTTGGATTAGGCACGCTGCTGTTCGCACTGTTCGTGACCTGGATCGCCACGGCGCAGGCCATCTACGTCTCGGCATTCGGTTATGCGACGGCTGCGGGGATTCCCGACTTCTTCACGCAGGTGCTGACGACAACGCAAGGCTGGTGGTTGATCCTGGTCGGCTGCGGCGTCGGCTTCCTCTTCGCCCTGCTTGCGCTTTGCATCAGCGTGGTGTCGTTCCCGATGATGCTCGACCGTCACGCCACGACCGGTGAAGCCATAGTCACCTCGCTGCGCGCGGTCGCGCGCAATCCGCTACCAATGGCCGCCTGGGGCCTGATCGTTGCGGCATTGCTGGTGCTGGGAACGCTGCCTTTCTTCCTCGGCCTCGCCGTTGTCATTCCCCTGCTCGGCCATGCCACCTGGCATCTCTACCGGCAGGTGATCGTTCCCGATCCCAATGTGCGACCGCTCCCGCCGCGCCCGCGCGAGCGCAAGCCTGCCGCCGACTTCCCCGCCAACCTATTCCCATGGCGGCGGAAGGACAGCGCGTAGATCTTCGGCAAATCCATTCATCTCCGGCCTGGTGCGCGAGCACCGGATCGGAGATGCGCAGGGGCCAGCTCCAAAATATGTTATCGCCCCGGCATGATGGATTGACTTGCTCGCGTAACGCCCAGAAGCCTTGTTTTGGCCGCTGTTGCCGCAAACATTTTGGTAGCGTTTCGAGATTAGTGTCGATGGTGCGTCGACATGGAGTGAATGATTTCATGAGCTTTCGCTTTTCCCTCCGGACTGCGCTGGGAGCCCTGCTCCTGACCCTCAGCACGCCTTCGTTCGCTGCGACCTGCGGCAGCGGCTCGTTCGATACGTGGCTGGACGACTTCAAGAAGGAGGCGGCATCGAAGGGGATTTCGCAGTCCGCGATCCAGGTCGGCCTGAACGGCGTCACCCTCGACAAGAACGTGCTCACGCGCGACCAGTCGCAGAAGGTGTTCAGTCAGACTTTCGAGGAATTCTCGGGACGCATGGTGCCGCCCCGCCTCACCCGTGGCGCCAACATGATGAAGCAGTACGGCTCGGTGCTGTCCCGCATCGAGGAGGCGTATGGCGTGCCAGGCGAAGTACTGGTGGCGATCTGGGGACTGGAGACCGATTTCGGCGTCAACATCGGCAAATTCCCGACGATGCGGGCGCTGGCGACGCTCGCCTATGATTGCCGCCGCTCCGATATGTTCAGGGCCGAGCTTCTGGATGCGCTCCGCATCATCGAGCGCGGCGATGTCCCTGCGCAGGAACTGCGCGGCGCATGGGCCGGCGAGATCGGCCAGACCCAGTTCATGCCGTCGAACTACATCAAATTCGCAGTCGATTTCGACGGCAATGGCCGCCGCGATCTCCTGCACAGCGCGCCCGATGTGCTGGCTTCGACCGCGAATTTCTTCGCCAACCATGGCTGGCAACGCGGCAAGAATTGGGAGCCAGGCAATCCGAACTTCGCGGTAATCCAGCAATGGAACAAGAGCGAGGTCTACGCCCGGACCGTCGCCTATTTTGCCACCCAGCTTACCCGAGCGCCCTAAAGCGTTTGCGAGCGAAGCATGCCCTCGGACTTGATCCGAGGGTGGACGCCGGTTCGCGTCAAGCAAACGCGTCAAAAAGAAATCTAACGCCTCTCTGTCTTTAAGGAGCCGATCGCCGCAGGACGATCGGCACCTTCGAGAAGCCTTGCCTCCTACTTCGCCTCGCCGGCGTGCATGGCCTTGTTCAGATGCGCCGCGCACACGCCCATCTTGCCACCGAGCAGAGCGTCCTGGGCTTGGGCAATCTCCTTTTGCGCCACGATTTTGCCTGGACCGTCCGCCATGTTCTCGACCATAGATTCAGTCTTGGTGAGATTGTCGCCGCTGCAGCCGGCGCTCACCTTGGCGGCGTGGGCAGGAATGGCCGCGTAAGCAATGGCAGCCATCGCAGTCGCTGCAATCAGTTTGTTGCGCATTGGTACTTTCCCCATTTTCCGTATTATTTGAACGGAAGCCGACGTCATTGCCGGAATCCGTGACAACGATTGTTCGCCCATCATCGAAAAGTTCAGAATGAATTCCGCGCGATAGAGATGTGATCGACGCTGCGAGCAAAGCACGCATGCGTTGCATCGACTTTTCATTACAGCTTGGTAAGGAAACGCCGCGTAAGAGATCGTTGCCGCTAGCCCGGTGCGACGTGCCGTCTCCTCTCCTCACGAAACCGAATTCCCGCGGACCGGGAACTGCGGGTTCAGCGTCGGCGACGAGCCCTTCGGGTTGCGAACATCCTTGGGTGACTACGCTGAGGGGTGGACGGTCTGCCAGACGATGATCGTGCGCCTGGCTTCGGGCGCGCGGTCCGACGCCAACTCCTAATGGCGAAGGAATGTTCTTCTAAATCTGCGTCAGAAGAAATGATTTTCCTTTCATTTCTAAGCGACGCATGCGAATCACGCATGAGAAGCGAGCCCTTGCGAGTTGACCTCCGGATGACGCCCATCGGGTTTCAACGTTTGATTTCGGCACTGATAGCAACGATATGCTTTAGGGGCGACAGAGACGCTATTCTTGTAACAAGCTAGTGATTTTACGGGCCTTTTCTGATCTTCGACAGGCCTCACACCGGGGGCGCTCGCGCCTTCTCGGGCAGCCCCATGAAGGGTTAATCGACCCTTACTTTGTCATGCATTTTTCACTTAGCTGCATCGCAACATAAGCGCTACCGCACCGCATCAACTCAACTTATGTTCACTTCATCAACGATGACGCTGCCGAAACGCTGAATCGTAATTTCTAGGAGACTACCATGTTACTCTCGCTCATCCGCATGATCCGGGCTTTCCGGGATTATCAGCGTAATGTTGCCGAGCTGTCGCAGCTTAGCGATCGCGAGCTGGCGGACATCGGCCTCGATCGCTCCGATATCCCGCGCGTCGCCTCTGGGCACTACAACGGCTGATCGTTCGTCAGCCCATCAATGAACGGATAACGCCCGCTGCTTTACGCGGGCGTTCTCGTATTCTCTCCCCAGTTTCTCTGCCCGGTTTCAGATGCGCTCGCGGAAAAAACGCGCTAACCCTGCGCGATGACTGCGACCAAACCTTTTCCAGATCCTGTCCACATCATCGGCGCCGGCCTTGCCGGTTCCGAAGCCGCTTGGCAGGTGGCGAGCGCCGGCGGGCGCGTGGTGCTGCACGAGATGCGCCCGCAACGGATGACCGAGGCCCATCGCACCGATGGCCTTGCCGAGCTCGTCTGCTCCAATTCCTTCCGCTCCGATGACGCCGCCAACAACGCGGTCGGCCTGCTGCATGCCGAGATGCGCCGGCTCGGCTCGCTGATCATGCGCGCCGCCGATACCAACCAGGTGCCCGCCGGCGGGGCACTGGCGGTCGATCGCGAGGGGTTCTCCACGGCGGTCACCAAGGCCCTCAACGACCATCCCCTGATCGAGATTCGCCGCGAGGAGATCGCGGGCCTACCGCCCGCCGAATGGCGCAATGTGATCGTTGCGACAGGCCCCCTCACCTCGGCCCCGCTGGCGGGCGCCATCCGCGAGCTCACCGACGAAAGCGCGCTCGCCTTCTTCGATGCCATTGCGCCGATCGTGCACAAGGACTCCATCGACATGAACGTGGCGTGGTTCCAGTCGCGCTACGACAAGGTCGGCCCAGGCGGAACCGGCGCCGACTACATCAACTGCCCGATGACGAAGGAGCAGTATGACGCGTTCGTCGACGCGCTGCTGGCCGGCGAGAAGGTGGACTTCAAGGACTGGGAGACCAACACCCCCTATTTCGACGGCTGCCTGCCGGTCGAGGTGATGGCCGAGCGCGGGCGCGAGACGCTGCGGCACGGTCCGATGAAGCCGGTTGGCCTCACCAATCCTCACGATCCCACAACAAAGCCTTACGCGATCGTACAGCTTCGCCAGGACAACAAGCTCGGCACGCTCTACAACATGGTCGGCTTCCAGACCAAGCTGAAGCACGGCGCCCAGCAGCGCGTGTTCCGCACCATTCCGGGTCTCGAGCACGCCGAATTCGCCAGGCTCGGCGGATTGCACCGCAACACCTTCCTGAACTCGCCCAAGCTTCTGGATTCACAACTACGGCTGCGCGCCGAGCCGCGATTGCGCTTCGCCGGCCAGATGACCGGCTGCGAAGGTTATGTGGAGTCCGCCAGCATCGGCCTGCTCACCGGCCTCTATGCCGCAGCGAACGCTGGCGGCCATTCGCTGGCGCCGCCGCCTTCGACCACGGCGCTGGGCGCGCTGCTCGGCCACATCACCGGCGGCCATATCGAGACCATCGACACGGGTCCGCGCTCGTTCCAGCCGATGAACATCAATTTCGGCTTGTTCCCGCCTCTGGCCAGCCCGCCAACGAAGAAACCCGACGGCACGCGGCTCCGCGGCAACGAGAAGACGGTAGCGAAGAAGCAGGCGATGTCCGCCCGCGCGCTTGCCGATCTCGACCGCTGGATATCGGAGCATTTGCACGTCGCGGCGGCGGCTTGAGCCATGAGCTTGCCGAAACACGACGCCGCCACCCTGTCGGCGCGATGGCGCGAAGGAGTCCTGCTCAAGCGCGACGTGTTCTCGACCGTCGAGCGCGGCCGTTTCCGCATCGAGACCAGCGAAACCGATGCGGTGCTGCGCCGACTCGACCTGGTGCCGTTCTGGTCGTTTCCACTGGCGCTGCACCTGTTTTCGCGCGAGCGGCGCGCGCTATCGCTGGCGCGCGACCTCGACGTCGGACCGAAACTGCTGTGGGCGGGACAACGCGCGCTGGTACGCGGGTTCATCGACGGCGTGGCGCTGCACTTGGCCAAGCCACATGGCGATGTCGCCTATTTCCGCTCGGCCAAGGATGCGCTGCGCAGACTGCATCGCGCCGGCATCTGCCACAACGATCTCGCCAAGGAGCAGAACTGGCTGGTCGGCCGCAACGGCCGCGCCTATCTCACCGATTTCCAGCTCGCCGCCTGCTTCAAGCGCCGCAGCCGTCTGTTCCGCATCGCGGCCTATGAGGACTTGCGGCACCTGCTGAAGCACAAGCGCAGCTATGCGCCGGAGGCGCTGACCCCGAAGGAACGCAAGATCCTCGCACGCAAGTCCGTCGTCGCCAGCGTCTGGCTCAAGACCGGCAAGAAGGTCTACCAGGCGATCACCCGCGGACTCTTCAATTTCACCGATCGCGAAGGCGGCGGCCGGCGGCTGGTCAATGACGCGCCAGTCCTGATTGATCTGATCCGGAAGAACCCTGAAGTGCGCGACACCGCGATCGTCGCTTTCGCCGACCGCCGCGTCGGCGTCGGGCTCTATGCCTTTGTGGAAGCCGACGAGGCCGCGCTGGAGAAGAAGCTGCGCAACACGCTCGCCTCAGTCAAGGGTGTCAAGCCGCCCGAGCATATCCAGGTCGTCCATGCGCTGCCGCGCGATGCCGCGGGCAAGCCGCGCACCGAGATATTGCAGCTCGTGGCGATGAACCAGATCGACCTGATCGAGCCGATGATGCAGAACGAGACCGACCGCGCCTTCCTCAAGGACATCCTTGAGCAGCGCAAGAATCTTCGCGACCGATTCAATTTTGAGGTCGCGGAAATGGATCGGCTGACGCGGTAACCGTTCGGCATCGCCACCTCGACAATGCCATCCTTGCGAAGCACCTTTGGAATCGATCCCAAGGAGAGTGCTTCAATGCCGCTGACGCGTGGCAAGATTGGCGGACATGATTCCGAACGGCTCGCATTCACGTTCACGATGTTGAACGACGGCGAAGCCGTGGATTGTCAGATCAGCGACGCCGCGATGGACGAGCTTGCGGGGACGCGCGGCACGCCGAGCATCGCGCGGCAGGGGCAGTTTGTGTCGCTGCGCGACGAGATCGAGAAGATCGCGTCCGGCCTGTTCGATGCCGGCCCGGTCGTGAAAGGCCGCACGATCAGGATCTTCACCAAGCACATCGGCAAGTAATGCGCGCGGTGTTAGCCGCCGAACTCCCGTCGCCGCGACGCCCGCCACGTGGTCCACAGGACCCGCAGCCGTGATGTGACCTGCAGGGCGAAGGGATTGCTGCCGGCCCGCGATATCCGCGCGAGATCGCGCTCGGCCAGTGCCAATGGCAGGAAGATCGGCCGCGTCGCCGGCGGGACCGTCGGCAGCAGCGAGAACGCGGTCTTCAGATGACTGCTCGCCTCACTGATGAGCTGGTCGATCGCCGCGCGCAGTTGGGGCGTCTGTTTGCCGGAGAACACGTCTTCGATTCCGCCGCCGTGCTGCTCAAGGAACTGCAGTGGCAGGAATAATTGCCGCCGCGAAGCATCGCGCGGCAATGCGGCGATCACTTGCGCGATACCTTGCGCGAGCCCGGCGTGCTGTGCGAGGTGATCGATCTCCTCGGAGGGTTGTGCCGTCACGCGCGCAGCGAGCGAGAACAGCGCCGAGGCGGTCTCGTTGAGATAGCCCTCGAGCGCCGCCATCGACGGCATCGGATCGTTGTAGAGATCGAACTGGTGCTCCTCGACCAGCCGCGACAGCGGCTCAACGGGCAGCCGGAAACTCCTGATCGCGAGCAGCAGTTCCGCAGCCACCGGGTTGCCTTCGACGCTGCCATGGCCGCTGCCTGCGAGCATGTCGGTCCACCATTGCAGGCGTATCTCGCCGGGCAAGGGTTGGCTGACCAGCTCATGAACGCGGGAAATTTCGGTGTTGAAGGCGTAGATCGCGAGCAGCGCGCGGCGTTCGCGCGCCGGCACGAACAGCGTGGAGGCATAGCGCGCGAAATCATGCGTGCGCACCAGGTCGGCGCAGAATGCCGCGGCGTCCGTGCGGCCGGACCCGGACTCGGTCATGGCACCGCAATCAGCGCCGCCGCCACCCGCCGACGCTCGCCCAACATGATGTTGTAGGTGCGGATCGCAGGCCCCGTCTGCATCGTATCCAACACCACATGCACCGCGCGCAAGGCATCCCGCAGCGCCTTGGGCGCTATCCATACTTCGGTGCCGGTGCCGACGATCAGCGTGTCGATGATGTTGGCCTTCGCGAACACACGTTCGAGCGAGTATCGGTCGATCTGCTGCGGCGTCGTCACCGGCCAGGCCCAGATGCCATCGGGCAGGCAGAGCAGCGAGCCCCGATGCGACATGTCGGCAAAGGCGAAGCCGCCCTTGCCGTAGGCCTCGATCGGCGCCGACCTCGGAAGATGTGGAGCGTCCGAGGATTGAGCCATGGAGCTACTTCTTGACCGCTGCTTCCGGCTTCCTGGCCGGCGTTTCCGTCGCGTCGCCGCGTACGGTGCCCACGCCGAGATAGATCAGGATCGGCGCCGCGATGAAGATCGAGGTGTAGGTGCCGACCAGCACCACGCCGAACATCATCACCGCAGTGAAGCTGTGGATGGCGTTGCCACCAAACAGCAGCAGCGCCAGCAGCGCGAGCGTCACGGTGACGTGAGTGATGATCGAGCGCGACAGCGTCGAGTTGATCGATTCGTTGAGGAGCTGCGGCATCGGCATCTTCTTGTAACGCCGCAGCATCTCGCGGATCCGGTCGTAGATCACGACCGTATCATTGAGCGAATACCCGAGAATCGTCAGCAGCGCGGCGATACTGGTGAGGTCGAAATCGACCTGCGAGACCGACATGAAGCCGATCGTCAGCACGATATCGTGGACGTTGGCGATCATGGCGCCGAGCGCGAACTGCCATTCGAAGCGGAACCAGAGATAGATCAGGATGCCGACGATCGCGACCATCAGGCCGAGCATGCCGTAAGCCAGCAGTTCGCCGGAGACGCGCGGGCCCACCACCTCGACGCGGCGATATTCGACGGAATCGCCGAGCGCGCCGCGGACCTTCTGCACGGCCTCCTGCTGGGCGCTGTCGCCGCCGGGCTGCTCCGCGACGCGGATCAAGACGTTGGCCGGCCCGCCGAACTGCTGCAACTGGACCTCACCGAGGTTCAAGGTACTGAGCGTGGCGCGCATCGCGGCGATATCGGCGTTGCCGGATTTGGCCTGCACTTCCAGCAGCGTGCCGCCCCGGAAGTCGATGCCGAAATTCAGGCCGTGGGTGAAGAACAGCGTGATCGCGATGATCGAGAGCACCGCCGAGATCGGGAAGCTGATGCGGCGGAAGCGCGTGAAATCGAAATGCGTGTTGTCCGGGACGATGCGCAGCGGCGGCAGGAGGCCGAGCGCGGCGACGACGGTCAGCACGGCGATCAGGATGCCAAGGCCAATGAGAACGTAATGAGTCACAACAGGCCTCTCAGATCGGCACGGTCTTTTGCGGCCGCTTCCACCACACCCACCACGCGACGATCAGCCGCGTGAGCGTAAACGCGGTGAAGACCGTGGTAATGATGCCGATCCCGAGCGTGACGGCAAAGCCGCGCACCGGGCCGGTACCGATGTAGAACAGCACCGCAGCGGCGATGAAGGTGGTGATGTTGGAGTCGAGAATGGTCGCAAGCGCACGCTTGAAGCCGGCATCGATCGCCGAGATCGCGTTGCGCCCGCCCCGCAATTCCTCGCGGATACGCTCATAGATCAGCACGTTGGAGTCCACCGCGATGCCGACCGTGAGCACGATGCCGGCGATGCCGGGCAGCGTCAGCGTGGCGTTCAAAAGCGACAACAGGCCAAAGATCATCGCGACGTTGACGGCCACGGCGACGTTGGCGAACACGCCGAACAGCCGATACGTCAGAAGCATGAACACGATGACCAGGATCGAGCCGACATAGGCCGCCAGTTCGCCCTTCTCGATGGAATCCTGGCCGAGCCCCGGCCCGACCGTGCGCTCCTCGATCACGGTCAGCGGCGCCGGCAGCGCGCCGGCGCGCAAGAGGATCGCGAGATCGTTGGCGGACTGGACCGTAAAGCTGCCGGAGATCTGGCCCTGGCCGCCGGTGATCGGCTCACGGATCACGGGCGCGGAGATCACCTCATTGTCGAGGATGATGGCGAAGGGCTGGCCGACATTCTCGGTCGTGGCCTGGGCAAATTTCCGTGCGCCGGAGGTGTTGAATCGGAAACTGACGATCGGCTCGCCGGTGCGCTGGTCGAATCCCGGCTGCGCGTCGGTCAGGTCGCCGCCGGAGACCAGCACCTGTTTCTTGACGACGTACGGGATCTTCGGCGTCGACGCGCTCATCAGCAGTTCGGAATCAGGCGGAACCCTGCCCTGCTGGGCCTGGTCGGGCGGCACCGAGGTGTCGACCATCCGGAATTCCATCTTCGCGGTCTTGCCGAGCAGTTCCTTCAGACGTGTCGGGTCCTGCAGACCCGGCACCTGCACCAGGATGCGGTCGGTGCCCTGGCGCTGGATCACCGGCTCGACGGTGCCAAGCTGGTTGACGCGGCGTTCGACGATCTGGATCGACTGCTCGATCGTCTGGCGGATGCGCTCGGTGATGGCAGCCTGCGGCACGGTCAGGCGGATCAGCCCGCCGCCCGCATCGGACACTTCGAGGCTGCGCTGGCCGCTGGAACCAAGCAAGCCGCCGAGCGGCTGCGAGAGCTCACGCAACTTGGAGAGCGCGGTCGGCAGGTCGGTATCGCGGCTGATCCGTACCTCCACGGCATCGTTGCGCGCGTTGAGACCGGTGTAGCCGATCTTGGCGTCGCGCAGCACGCGCCGCGCGTCGTCGCGGATCTGGTCGAGCTTCTCTTTCTTCACATAGTTGGAATCGACCTCGAGCAGCAGATAGGAGCCGCCCTGCAGGTCGAGGCCGAGCACCAGGCGCCGCTGCGCCCACCCCGGCCAGGTCTTGACCTGCGATTCCGGGAAAAAGTTCGGCACGGCGCAAAGGCACACCACGAGCGCCGTGAGGATGATCCCCAGCGCCTTCCACCGCGTGAAATACAACATCGCCTTGACCTGTCAGATCGAAAATTGCGGCGCGACGATCACTTCGCGGATGTCTCGTCCTTGGCCTCGGCTTTTTCCTTCGCCGGCTCGCCCTTGGTGCGCACGCCCGAGATCATCTGCCGCATCTGCCGCACGCGGACGCCATCGGAGATTTCGAACTCGATCTGGTCGTCGTCGACCACCTTGGTCACCTTGCCGACGAGGCCACCCGAGGTCACGATGGTGTCGCCGCGGCGAATGTTTTTGACGAGCTCGGCATGGTCTTTCACCTTCTTCTGCTGCGGGCGCAGAATCAGGAAGTACATGATCACGAAGATCAGGGCGAACGGCAGAAGCGACATCAACATGCTGTTGGCATCGCCGCCGGCTCCGGCCTGGGCAAACGCAGGAGTAATCAGCATTCGGACAATCCTCGTGAGACGGGAAAAGGACCGGCGACGCCTGGCGCGTCAAGCCCGGTCCGGGCAAATTCGCGCGGACTATAGCGGCGGCCGGCCCAATTGCAACGTTAACAGCCCCTCATTTAGGCCGCTTGCGGCAACCGCCAAGGCCCGTTAAAGGCTGCCCCCTCAGGAACTGCGCAAATGTCGAAAAAAGCCAAAAAATCAGCGCCTCGCGCCATGCCCAAACTGGCCTCCAAAGGCCCCCGCAAAACCGCGACAAAAGGTCCGGCAAGCGCGCCCAACGGCGACACCGCGGAGCGGATCGCGAACGCCCTGGAAGCGATCGCGCGCCACCTCTCCGCCGCCGCCCCGGCCTCCGATGCAAGCGAGCAGCTTGGTGCGGCCGATGCTTTCGTCTGGCATCCGGACGGACGGCTCTCGAACGTCGCCCGCGTCAGCCGCGTCGAGATCTTCCTGCTCAAGGGGATCGACCGGATGCGCGACATCCTGATCGAAAATACCGAGCGCTTTGCCAACGGGCTGCCCGCCAACAACGCGCTGCTCTGGGGCGCGCGCGGCATGGGGAAATCCTCGCTGGTGAAGGCCGCACATGCCAGCATCAATCTCGACCGCAAGCCCGCGGACCGGTTGAAGCTGATCGAGATCCATCGCGAGGATATCGAGAGCCTGCCGATGCTGATGGAAGTGCTGCGCGCCTCCGATTTCCGCTTCATCGTGTTCTGCGACGACCTCTCCTTCGACGGCAACGACGCCTCGTACAAGTCGCTGAAGGCGGTGCTGGAAGGTGGCATCGAGGGACGTCCCGAGAACGTCATCCTCTATGCCACGTCCAACCGCAGGCATTTGCTCGCGCGCGAGATGATCGAGAACGAGCGCTCCACTGCGATCAATCCCGGCGAAGCGGTCGAAGAGAAGGTCTCATTGTCCGACCGCTTCGGCCTGTGGCTCGGCTTCCACCGCTGCAGCCAGGATGAATACCTCGCCATGGTCAGAGGCTATTGCGACCATTTCGGCATCAAGGTCGATGGCGAGGAATTGGAGCGCGAGGCGCTGGAATGGTCGACCACCCGCGGCTCCCGCTCCGGCCGCGTCGCCTGGCAGTTCACGCAGGAATTGGCCGGCCGGCTTGGCGTGAGGCTAGCGGGCAAGTAAGGCGCCCAGCATGGCGCGCAGAGCAGGCCAAGATTTCGATCGTCCTACGCGGGGTTTCACCCGCGTATCCATCGATCTTCACAAAAGCGCTTTGTTCAAAGATGGATTGCCGGGTCAGGCCCGGCAATGACGAAGACGGCCTCACGCGCCGTTGAGGAATTGCAGCGGATCGACCGGCGATGATCCCTTGCGGATCTCGAAGTGAAGCTGCGGCGAGCTCACCTCTCCCGACTGGCCCGACTTGGCGATCACCTGGCCGCGCTTGATCGTATCGCCGCGCTTCACCAGCAGCTCACTGGCATGGGCATAAGCGGTGACGTAGCCGTTCGAGTGCCGCACCAGGACCAGGTTGCCATAGCCCTTCAATTCGTTGCCGGAATAGGCGACCACGCCATCCTCGGCGGCCTTCACCGGCGTGCCCTCGGGCACCGCGAGGTTGATGCCGTCATTGGATTTGCCGTTGGTCTTGGCGCCATAGCCGGTGATCACCTTGCCGCGGGCCGGCCAGCGAAAGGTCGGCAACGAGCTCGTGGTCTCGCTGGGCTTGACCGCCACCGGTTCCGCGGCCTGAGCAGGCGCTTCGACATTCGCCGCGGGCTGAACCAGCCGGGCGCTTTGCGGCTGGGCGGTCGCAACCACCTTCGATGCCGGAGCGGCTGGCGCGGCAGCGGGAGCCGGCGCAACTGCCGGCGCCGTGGGCGCGGCCGCAGCGGTCTTGGCGCCCGGGACGGTCAGCTTCATGCCTAGGCTGAGCCTGGCCGACTGATCGAGATGGTTGGCCTTGGCAAGCTCGGCCGGCGAGACGTGATGCTGGCGCGCGATGCTGTGCAGCGTGTCGCCCTTGTTGACGTAATGGACGCCTCCGACCGTGGCTGCGACCGCGACCGGCTTGCTTGCCGGCGGCGCCACGGCAGGTGCCGGCGCCGCCACAACGGCAGCCGGACGCGGGATGACAAGCTGCTGGCCGGGCGACAGCGCGCGCGGCCCTTTGTAGCCGTTGGCGCGCAGGATCTCGGCTGTCGAGACGTTGTAGCGCTTCGACAGCACTTCCAGCGTATCGCTGGTGCCGACGATGATGGTAGTGCCGCCATGGCCTGCGGGCGCGCGCGCCACCGACTGCGGCACGGCGGCAGTCGTCTCAAGACGCTGCTGCTGGGGCGCCTCAAGGCGCGGCGGTTGTTGTGGCGGCGCATAGGATGCCACGCCCCGCCCGCCCCCTGATACGCCGGAGTTCGAGACCGGATAGGATTGCGGCGCAGCAACCGGCGGCGGCAGCGGCTGGGACTGATAGGGCTGGGACTGCGAATAGGGCGATTGCGGCCGCGCATATTGCGGCAACTCACGCCGCTCGACCGGCTGCTGCGGCACAGAGCCGGTCGCCTGGGGCTCGAAGGCGAAAGGATTGCTGGAATAGGAGTTTTGCGAGAAGCGCGTCGACATGTCGCCGCTGCACCCGGCAAAACCAACCGACATCAGCGCCAGCACCGTCACCTGCGGGACGCGGCGCGAGCGAAGCAACTCGACAAGAGCGGACATGGTTACTCACTCGTACGCAACAAAATACTGTTTTGAGTAAACACGTACCGAGTAAATAACCGCTTAACCTTCGGAATAAGGTATTGGCGCGAGGCAGCAATCCCCAGACTCTACAGTTCCCGCGCCACCCCCGGCAGGGCCGGCACGAAGCGCACGTCGACCAGTTCCTTGCGCTCGAAGCCGGTCTCGGTCCTGGTCACCCGCACCAAGGTCTGGGTACCATGGTGTGGGCCGACCGGCGCGATCAGGATGCCGCCGACCTCGAGCCGCTGCAAAAGCTTCTCCGGAATTTGCTCCATCGCGGCGGTGACGATGATGCGGTCGAAATCGCCGCCCCCGGCAGGCACGTCGAAGCCGTCGCCAAGCATGACCTCGATATTGTGGTAGCCAAGCTTCTCCAGCCGCTGGCGGGCCGTATCGGCCAATGTCCGATAGCGCTCGATGGTCAGCACATGCTTGCACAGCCGTGAGAGGACCGCGGCATGGTAGCCGGAGCCGGTGCCGATCTCGAGCACCCGGTGCTCCCGGTTGAGTTGGAGCTGTTCGGTCATGTAGGCGACCACGAAGGGCTGGCTGATGGTCTGCCCGCAGGCAATGCCGAGCGCGCTGTCGCGGTAAGCATGGTCGCGGTCATTGGCCGCGACAAACCGCTCACGCGGCACCTCCTCCATCGCACGAAGCACCGACTGGTCGCTGATGCCGCGCCGCCTCAGCGCGAGCTGAAACATCATTTTCTCGGGCGGCTCAGATGTGCTGGCCATAGCGGGTCTCGTAAGCTTGCTGCGCGGCGCGGTTGCCGAGCACGATCCTAACCGATTAATGCCACACCAACTCGAAATCCCGCGTTGAGGAAAATTTCCCTCACGATCGCGTTCCCTCCCCGGAACCATAGCCATGGCGCGGCGTTGGCGAGCAAGTATTTTTATTACCCATATGATCGGCAACGACGCATGATCGAGGCTCTGTGAGGGCGAGCATGAGCGCGAACGTTTACGTTGCGCCTGCGGGAGATATTTGCGAACGTGGCGCAGGGACAGGCAAGGATTCCGACATGACTACCGCACGGCCTGAGGGCTGTTCTGTGTTTCTCGTCGAGGACGAGGTCATGATCCGGATGATGGTCGCCGACATGCTGGAAGAGCTGGGTCACAGCGTTGCGGCCGAGGCCGGGGAAATTTCAGAAGCGGTCAAGCTCGCGCAATCGACTGAGTTCGACCTCGCGATCCTCGACGTTAATGTCAACGGCAAGGTAATCACGCCCGTCGCCGAATTGATCAACGCGCGCAACCGCCCCTTCATTTTCGCGACCGGATATGGCTCGTCAGGCCTGCCGGAGGAATACCGCGATCGGCCCGCGCTGCAGAAGCCATTCCAGCTTGAAACGCTCGCCCAACTGATCGACAGCACGCTGAAGAGCGCGCCGGTTTAGCATCGAATCCGTAGCCCGGATGAAGCGAAGCGTAATCCGGGAATCCCTCGCGCAGGGATACGCCGGCCCCGGATTGCGCTTCGCTTCATCCGGGCTACAAAGCTACGAACCCTATTTCAGCGTCGACGTCAGCGTTTCCGAAAACGCTTCATCGGTGCGGTCAAGCCGTAGCGGTGTCACCGACACGTAGTGCGCCCTGAGCGCCGCGAGATCGGTGCCTTCCGCGGGCGTATCCATCATCGCCGTGCGCTCAAAGCCGATCCAGAAATATGGATTGCCGCGGCCGTCGCGGCGCTCGTCGATCTTCAGGAAACCGAGATTGCGCTTGCCCTGCCGGGTGACGCGGATGCCCTTGACGTCGTCAGGCACGCAGGCCGGAAAATTGACATTGATCACCGTGTTCTTGGGGATGCCGGCATCCATCACCCTGCGCACGATGTCGGGGCCGAATTGCAGCGCCGTGTCCCAGAGCGGCTTTTCACGGGTCTCGATGCTGAATTCCTGCGACAGCGCGAACGACGGCAAGCCCAGAATGGTGCCCTCGAGCGCGCCGGCGATGGTGCCGGAATAGACCACGTCCTCGGCGACGTTGCGGCCCTTGTTGACGCCCGACAACACGAGATCCGGCAGTTTGGCCCCGAGGATATGGCGTGCGCCCATGATCACGCAGTCCGTCGGCGTACCCCTGACGGCGAAGTGCCGCGGGCCGATCTCGCGCAGCCGCAAGGGATCGTTCAGCGACAGCGAATGCGATACGCCGGACTGGTCGAGCTCGGGCGCCACGACCCAGACATCGTCGGACAAAGCGCGCGCGATCTGCTCGACGACCTTCAACCCGGGCGCGTGGATGCCGTCATCATTGGTGCAGAGAATTCGCATCCGTCAAAATGCCCTGTTCGATCGCCTGTCTTGCCAAAGGTCTTAACCGGCAAACGCCGCAGAGGCAAACCCGGTAACTTGCGGGTTGTTACTGCTTCATCCGGACTCGCCAGGGACGCAGGAATTTGGCGCTGCCGGCGATCCGAAGCTGAGATCCAGTGGTTTTCCGCGGTGGCGGCTCAACGGCACCAGCCGTTGCAACCTCCGCTTTCCCGGCGACCGACGCGTCGGGCGCCACGTCGACCTGAGCGGGTGCCGGCGGTTTCGTGTGGCGCTGCCGCGCGACCCAAAGCCCTTTGCCGAAATCGACCGGATCGAACCATTTCTGCGCGCCCAGATCGCCCGCGAGCCCCTCGTCCCAGAGCCTCGCGATCTCGATATCGAACTTTCCCTCGTGCCTTTGATCGATGAGCTGCATCCCGAAACCGGTGACGGCCCATTGCCGTCCGATCCAGTAGATGTCGCGATGCAGCGCCATCTTGCAGATTCACTTCACTTGTCGTGCTCGATCACTTTCAAGCCGCCCATATAGGGCTGCAGCACGTCGGGAACGGCAATCGAGCCGTCCTGCTGCTGATAGTTTTCCATCACGGCGATCAGCGCTCGGCCGACCGCGGTGCCGGAGCCGTTCAGCGTATGCACGAAGCGCGGCTTGCCATCGCCGGCGCGATAGCGCGCAGCCATTCGCCGGGCCTGGAAATCGCCGCAGACCGAACAGCTCGAGATTTCACGATAGGCGCCACCATCGCCCTGACCTGAAAATTGTCCCGGCATCCAGACTTCGATGTCGTAGGTCTTCTGCGCGGAAAAGCCCATATCGCCGGCGCACAGCGTCATCACGCGATAATGCAGATCGAGCTGACGCAGCACTTCCTCGGCGCAGGCCAGCATGCGCTCATGTTCGTCGCGGCTGGTCTCCGGCGTCGTGATCGAGACCAGCTCGACCTTCGTGAACTGGTGCTGGCGGATCATGCCGCGCGTGTCGCGGCCGGCGGCGCCCGCTTCGGCGCGGAAGCAGGGCGTGAGCGCGGTCAGCCGCATCGGCAACTCTTTTTCGTCGACGATGGATTCGCGGACCAAGTTGGTCAGCGAGACTTCGGCGGTCGGGATCAATCCGAGACGTTCGCTCTTCAGCCGCTCTTCACCGGCCGTCAGCAGTTCGCCCTTGATCGCCCAGAACTGATCGTCTTCAAATTTCGGCAATTGCCCGGTGCCGAACATCACCTCATTGCGCACCAGCAGCGGCGGATTGATTTCGGTGTAGCCGTGCTCATTGGTGTGCAGGTCGAGCATGAATTGCCCGATCGCCCGCTCCAACCGCGCCAATCCCTTCTTCAGCACGACGAAGCGTGCGCCCGACAATTTCGCGGCCGCCTCGAAATCCATGTAGCCGAGAGCGCCGCCGAGATCGTCATGCGGCTTCGGCGCGAAGCCGTACTGCCGCGGTGCGCCGAATACGTGGTGCTGCACGTTGCCGTGCTCGTCGACGCCATCAGGCACATCCTGTGCCGGCAGGTTCGGAAGCGCGGCGAGTTGCGTGTTCAGCTCCTCATCGGCAACTTTTGCGGCGGCCTCGAGCTCCGGCAGCGAGGTCTTGAGGTCGGCGACTTCAGCCATCAGCTTGGCAGCGCGCGCCTCGTCCTTCGCCTTCTTGGCTTCGCCAATCTCCTTGGACGCCGCATTGCGCCGCGCCTGCGCCTGCTCGGACGCCAGAATTGCCGCGCGGCGCCTCTCGTCGATTGCCAGCAGCGACGGCGACAGGGGCGCAAAGCCGCGCCGGCTCATTGCGGCGTCGAAAGCTTCGGGGTTGTCGCGGATCGCTTTGATGTCGTGCATGACCACATTCCTACGTCATGGCCGGGCTTGTCCCGGCCATCCACGCCTCGATTGCACGGTCTGTAAAAGACGTGGATGCCCGGGACAAGCCCGGGCATGACGAATAACGCCCTACTCCGCCGGATTGGCGGCGTTGGGTGCGCCGCCGGTCGAGGCTTGGGAGGCGGCTGCCTTCTTTTCCACCATGCGCACGGCGATGATCGCGCCCTCATAGAGCGCCAGCAATGGGATCGCGAGCGAGGCCTGGCTCAGCACGTCCGGCGGGGTCAGGACCGCGGCAATGATGAAAGCGATGACGATGAAATAGCGCCGCTTCTCGCGCAGCATCTTCGACGTCACGATGCCGATGCGGCCGAGCAGCGTCAGGATCACCGGAAGCTGGAACGCGATGCCGAAGGCGAAGATCAGCGACATCATCAGCGACAGATACTCGCCGACCTTCGGCAGGAGCTGGATCTGCGCCGTCTCCGCGCCGCCCATCTGCTGCATGCCGAGCGAGAACCGCACCAGCATCGGCAACACCACGAAATAGACCAGCATCGCACCAGCCACGAAGAACACGGGGGTCGCGATCAGGTATGGCAGAAACGCGTTGCGCTCGTGCCGATAGAGGCCGGGCGCGACGAACTTGTAGATCTGGGTGGCGACGATCGGGAACGAGATGAAGCCGGCGCCAAACAGCGCAAGCTTGAGCTGGGTGATGAAATATTCCAGCAGCGCGGTGTAGATGAACTTCGAATTCTCAGGCCCTGCGACCCAGACGAACGGCCACACCAGCACGTTGTAGATCTGCTTGGCGAAGAAGAAGCAGAAGATGAACGCCACGCCGAATCCGAGCAGCGCCTTGATCAGCCGCGAGCGCAGCTCGATCAAGTGGTCCATCAACGGCGCCTTGCTGGCTTCGATGTCTTCGGCGCTCATGACGCTTTCGCGCTCTTTTGCATGTCGGGCACCTCAGGCGTGTCCTGCGGCGCTGCCGGCTCAGCTTCTTTGACGATCGCGAGCGGCTCGTTTGCCGCCGCGTGCGCCTCGGCTTCAACAAAGGTCTCCGGCGTGGGCGCTGCCGGCGTCGTTGGAATGACCGGCGTATCACTTTCCGATGCCGGCGGCAGAGCGGCCGGCGCATCCGCAGCCTTGACCTCCGGGGGCTTCTCGATGTCGCCGATCTGCATGGCGTCGTTGACGTCCTTCTGCAGCGACGTCATGACGTTATTGCTGGTAAAGCCCGTGGCGGCTTCCTTGACTTCGTCGAAGCTCTTCTTGAGATCGGCCATCTCGGCCTCGCGCATGGCCTCCTGGAACTGGCCCTGGAATTCGGCGGCCATCCGGCGCGCCTTGCCCATCCACTGGCCCACCATCCGCAGCACACCGGGGAGCTCTTTCGGGCCGATGGCGATCAGCGCGACGACCGCGATGACGAGCAGTTCACTCCACCCGATATCGAACATGAAAGATTCCGCTCACGCGCAAATGGCCCCCCGCCCTTCTAACAGGATTTGGGGGCGCGCGCGGTTTTTCTCAACGGGACGTCTAACTTAGACGGCCTTGCTGCCGACGTCCGACCGCGCTGCCGACGGCGCCGCGTTGTGATCGATGGTCTTCACCGGCTCGGCGGGCTTTTCTGCAGTCTTGTCATCGTCCTGCATGCCCTTCTTGAAGGCCTTGATCCCCTGCGCGACATCGCCCATCAGGTCGGAAATCTTGCCGCGACCAAACAGCAGCAGGACCACTGCGATCACCACGATCCAGTGCCAAATGCTAAGCGAACCCATCCTGCAAACCCTCCAAAGACGACCGGCGCACCGGCCTAAGCTTCGAGCGGAAAGTAGGCCCGCGGGGCGTCAAAAACAAGGACTCAAGCCGCGGCAAATCGCTGTCGCGGCTACGCAATATTGCTACCGTTAACCTACGGCGTTCCGGCTGCGGAGGTTAGGCTGAATCCTTGCCATCATCCTCTGAAGCGCCACCGCCCTCTGAATCCGTATCCTTGGCGGCGCCCTCCGAGTCCGAATCCTTGCTGGCGCCCTCTGAGTCCGAATCCTTGCCACTGCCCTCCTCGGGCTCGGCAACCGGCGCCAGGAACAGTTCCAGATTGTCGCCGGGCTCGAGTGGATCCTCGTCCTCACGAAGCGTCGGATCGTCCGATGGCGTCGGAACATTGAAGCCGGAGGGCAGGCGCGAATCCAAGAGACCGGTTCCCTTCAGTTCGTCGAGACCCGGCAGGTCGCCGAGCGCCTCCAGGCTGAACTGCGAGAGGAACGCTTCCGTCGTGCCGAAGGTGAGCGGCCGTCCCGGCGTCTTGCGGCGCCCGCGGGGGCGGATCCAACCGGTTTCCAGGAGCACGTCGAGCGTGCCCTTGGAGGTGACCACGCCGCGGATCTCCTCGATCTCGGCGCGGGTCACCGGCTGGTGATAGGCGACGATCGCCAGCACCTCGATCGCCGCGCGCGACAGTTTTTTCGTCTCTGTGGTCTCGCGCGTCATCAGCCAGGCGAGATCGCCTGCAGTGCGGAAGGTCCATTTGTTGGCAACGCGCACCAGATTGACCCCGCGCGGGGCGTATTCCGCCTGCAGTTGCGCCAGCGCAGCCTTGAGGTCGACGCCCTCGGGCATGCGCTTGGCTAAGGTGGCCTGGTCGATCGGCTCGGCGGAGGCAAACAGCAGGGCTTCCAGAACCCGCAATTCCTCGGGCCGCGCCTGCGGATCGGTGACGTGCTCCTCGGCATCTTCCATGCGCTTTTCCGCCAGGCTTGCCATGGCTCGGTCTCCTTCTTCCACTTACTCGGCCGTAAGGTCCGGCGCGGTGGCACCGGGCACTTGCGGCAAACGCTTACGAAAATAGAGCGGCGCAAACGCTCGGCTCTGGTTCAGTTCCATCTCGCCTTCCCGCACCAATTCCAGCGCGGCAGCGAAACTCGACGCGAACACGGTCGCCCGCTGCGACGGTTCGACGACGTAGTTCATCAGGTACTCGTCGAGGCAGCTCCAGTTCTCGCTATCGGCCGCACCAACCAGCCGTTCCAGCGAGGCACGCGCCTCGGAGAGCGACCACACCGTGCGCTTGGCCAGATGTACGCTGGCCAATACCCGCTGCTGGCGCTGCGTGGCGTAGGCCGTGAGCAGGTCGTAGAGCGTCGCTGTGAACTTGGGATGCTTGATCTCGGCGATCGACTCCGGATTGCCGCGCGGGAAGATATCGCGCTGGAACTGCGGCCGGTTCATCAGCCGGTTCGCCGCTTCCCGAATCGCCTCAAGCCGCCGCAGCCGGTTGGCGAGCGCGGTCGCCATCTCCTCGGCGCTCGGCCCTTCCGCCGCCGGCGGCTCCGGCAACAGCAGTCGTGATTTCAAGTAGGCGAGCCAGGCCGCCATGACCAGATAATCGGCGGCAAGCTCCAGCCGGATCTTCCGCGCCGCCTCGATGAACTGCAGGTACTGGTCGGCGAGCGCCAGGATCGAGATCTTGGCCAGGTCGACCTTTTGCTGCCGCGCGAGCGTCAGCAGGAGGTCGAGCGGGCCCTCATAGCCACCGACGTCGACCACCAGGGCCGGCTCGTCCTCGCTGACTTCAGCCGGCCGGCCGGTCTCAAACGACAGAATTTCTGCGGTCATGCCGTACCTACTTGTCCTATCAAGGCATCCAGTTCGGCCCGTGCCGCCAGCCGGTCGAACGGAAGCGGCGGTTTCCGTGCTGCCAGCGCGCGCTTAGCGCGCTCGAGCGCTTCGCCGGTCAGTTCCGGCGCCTCGCGCGCAACTTCGCGCATCTCGTCGAGCTTGCCGTTGCAGTGCAGGACCATGTCGCAGCCTGCGCTGATGATCGCCCGGGTCCGCTCTGCGATCGATCCCGAGAGCGCGTTCATCGACACGTCATCACTCATTAACAAACCCTGGAACCCGATACCGTCGCGAATCACCTGTTGGATGATTGTCGCAGAAGTCGTCGCCGGTTGGGCGGGGTCCAGCGCGCTAAACACAACATGTGCAGTCATCGCCATCGGCAGGTCCGCAAGCGGCCGGAACGCCGCAAAGTCGGTCCGTTCCAGCTCGGACCTCACCGTATCAACGGTCGGCAGCCGGAAATGAGTGTCCGCCGTGGCCCGTCCATGACCTGGTATATGTTTCAGTACCGGTAAAATACCACCCTGCTCCAGTCCGTCGGTAACGGCGCGGGCGATGGCGGCGACCTTGGCCGGATCAGTTCCATAGGCGCGGTTGCCGATCACGGCGTCGGCGCCCTCAACCGGCACATCCGCCAGCGGCAGGCAGTCGACGGTGATCCCGAGAGCACCCAAATCGGCGGCAATCAGCCTCGCGCTGAGCCGCGCCGCGGCAAGCCCGAGCTGCGAATCGCGATCGTACAGCGCTCCAAACGCCGCTCCAGCGGGATAAACGGGCCAATGGGGCGGTCCAAGCCGCTGCACTCGGCCGCCCTCCTGGTCGATCAGGACCGGCGCGTCGGCTCGACCTGCGACGGAGCGGCATTCACGAACAAGTGCAGATACTTGATCGGGAGTTTCGACGTTCCGTTTGAATAAGATGAAGCCCCATGGCCGCTCGGCGCGAATGAACTCGCGCTCGGCATCGGTCAGCTCAAACCCGGATACGCCGGTGATGAATGCTCGGTTTACCATGCGGCCGATTAGGCCGCATGTATCCTGAGCGTCAAGGAAACCGCCGTTAATTCCTTTGGATGAGGCACTGCGGCCCGCCGGCGGCCTTCAAGCTGCTGCAAACCTGCGTCGCCTGATCCAGTGAGCTGAACGGACCGGCAAACGCCCGGTAGTACACACCCTTCTCGCCGAGATCGACGCGCTTCACGACCAGCGACTGCGAGCCGAGCACGCTTGGATACTTGCCCTGCAGCGCCTTGTAGGAGGACTGCGCATCCGCCTCGTTTCGTTGCGAGGAGACCTGAACGACGTACCCTCCGCTGCTTACGGTGGCCGTCGGATTGGTCGAAGCGACCCGGGTCGGCGCCGGATCGGGCTGGGGTGCGCCGGGCGCCAGCGACATCGGCGTGTTGGCGCTCGCATTGGCGGAGACCGGATTGCCGTGTGACGGGTTCGCAGACGCCGTCCGCGTGACAGGCGCGGGCTTGGCCGGCGGAGGCGGGGCCGATCCCGGTACGCCGGCATCTGTCGCGTCGCCCTTGACCGAAAGCGTCCGGATCCGTCGCGGCTCATTGTTCGGCAGCGTGCCGCTCGTGGTCATCGGTGAAGCTGCCGACGGAGCGACGCTCGCCACCGGCGGCGGGTTGGCATTTTGGTTCAACGGCGGAAACACCACGCGGGGACCGGTATTGGAGGTGACGTCGACCGGCGTCTCCTCGCGCGAGATGAGCTTTTCCGTGCCGTCGCCGGACGCGATGCGGTCTGGCGCCTTGCCGGCACCGTCAGGCTGCGACATGATCTTGGTCGGACTGTTGTCGGCCTTGATGATCGGCGGCTCGCCGCTGCGGGGCGAGCCGACATAGGTCCGGTAGGCAAAGGCTGCGCCCGTGCCCACCACCGCGAGCGCGAGCACGGCTCCTACCGTCATCAGTCCGCTGGAGCGCTTGCGCGGCGGAGGCTCCTCGTCCTCGTAAGCGTCGTTCTGATATGCGTAGGGGTCGTCGGGATACGCCGCTTCGCGCTGAAAATCCTGCCCGCCGGCTTCGATCTGGCCATAGAGTGCATCGTCGTAGCGCGACGGATCAAGCTGCTGCGCGGGCTCATCGAGCGGCAACTCCTCGCGATATTCCGGCACTGGCGTGCGATATTCCGGCGTCGGCACGGGCGCCGCGGCGTGCTGCGCGGTGTAGCGGTGCAGCGGGTGCACGGCGCTCGGGTGAAGATCCGGCTCTTCGTAGTCCTCCGACGGCCCAGCATAGTCCTGCGACGGCGCAGCATATTGCTGCGGTGGCGCGGCCTCATGGCGAGCGCGCTGCATCCAGGGCGGTGGGCTGGCCGGCAGGTCCACCTCCTCATCCTCAGCCTGCGGCTGATAGGTCTGCGGGCGAACATTGGCCCGCGACTGCAGCGGACGCGACGCTGGCTGCAGAGGATGCGGCGCCGGCTGCGGCTTGGGCGGATTGGCGGCAAACGGATCGGCCTGCCCGATCAGCCGCGCCAGTTCGGCCAACGGGTCGCTTTCGGCCCGACCCGCGGCATTGCTGCCGCGATCATAGTCGAGGTCGGCGGGAAAAGTTCGGTTTTGATATCGATCAGCCATCGTGATCTTGCATCCCCTTCGGGACAGCGCCAAGTCGCCTGCAACTTCCTGGTGCGAACGAGTTGGTCCTGCCAAGTACCCCCACGATCCCCATCGCGAGAGGCTTCGCCCCTGCTGCTACCGCATCTCGGTTGGGGCGTGGACGCCTAGAACAGCTAGACCCGATGCCAGAACCGAGACGACGCCCTGAACCATTGCCAGTCGCGCCCTTGTGATCTCTGCATCATTATTCATAATGAAGCGTAAATAGGGCAGATCGCCCCCTTTGTTCCAAAGCGCGTGGAACTCGCTGGCCAGGTCATACAGATAAAAAGCGATCCGATGCGGCTCATGTGCGACGGCCGCTGCCTCGATCATGCGTGGATAGAGCGCCAACTGCTTGAGAAGGCTGAGTTCCGCCGGATCGGACAGCCGCTCCAGCGCCGCCCCTGCAAGATAGTCCCGCCGCGCGCCGTCCTCGTCCGGGAGGTCGGGTAATACCTCCTGCCGCGCGTTACGGAAAACCGAGTGGCCGCGAGCGTGTCCGTACTGGACGTAGAACACGGCATTGTCCTTGGTCTGCTCGATCACCTTGGCGAGATCGAAATCGAGCACTGCATCGTTCTTGCGGAACAGCATCATGAAACGCACCGCGTCCGAGCCGACCTCGTCGACGACTTCGCGAAGCGTGACGAACTCGCCGGCGCGCTTCGACATCTTCGCCGGCTCGCCGTCACGCAGCAGCCGGACGAGCTGCACGATCTTCACGTCGAGTTCCGCCTTGCCCGCGCTCACGGCCTTCACCGCCGCCTGCATGCGCTTGACGTAGCCGCCATGATCGGCACCGAACACATCGATCAGATTGTGAAAGCCGCGCTCGAACTTGTTGCGATGATTGGCGATGTCGGACGCGAAATAGGTATAGGAGCCGTCCGACTTGATCAGCGGCCGGTCGACATCGTCGCCATAGGCGGTGGCGCGAAACAGCGTCTGCTCGCGGTCCTCGTAGTCCTCGACCGGCTTGCCTTTCGGCGGCGGCAGACGCCCCTCGTAGATGTCGCCTTTGTCGCGCAGGAAATCGATGGTCTCGGCGACCTTGTTGTTGCCGGTGTCGATCAGCGAGCGCTCGGAGAAGAACACGTCATGCTTGATGTTGAGCGCGGCGAGATCGTCCTTGATCTCGGCCATCATCATCGCGATCGCCTTGTCGCGCACGACCGGCAGCCAGGCGGCCTCGCGCATCGAAAGCAGCTTGTCGCCGTATTCCTTGGCAAGCGCCTGCCCGACCGGCTTCAAATAGTCGCCAGGATAAAGCCCTTCCGGGATCGCGCCGATGTCCTCGCCGAGCGCCTCGCGGCAGCGCAGATAGGCCGAGCGTGCGAGCACGTCGACCTGAGCACCGGCGTCATTGATGTAATATTCACGCGTGACGTCGAACCCTGCGAACTGCAGCAGACTGCAAAGCGCGTCGCCGAACACCGCGCCACGGCAATGGCCGACATGCATCGGTCCGGTGGGGTTGGCCGAGACGTACTCGACATTGACCTTTTCTTTGGCCCCGATCGCGCTTTGCCCGTAGCCGGCGCCCTCGCGCAGCACGGCGCGCAGGGCATCAGTCCAGACGTTTGGCTTGAGGGTCAGGTTGATGAAGCCGGGGCCGGCGACCTCGACGGACGCCACAAGCTCGTCGGCGCGCAATTTGGCTGCGATCTTCTCGGCGAGATCGCGCGGCTTGGCCTTGGCTTCCTTGGCGAGCACCATTGCGGCGTTGGTCGCCATGTCGCCATGGCTGGCCTCGCGCGGCGGCTCGACCACAACGCGCGAGAAATCGATGCCTTCGGGCCATTGGTCCTCAGCCGCGAGCGCGGCACAGATCGCGTGCACGCGCGCGAGCACATCGGCAAAAAGGTGCGGAGAAGCAGGTTTGTCGGCCATGGGCGCCGCCTAACGCAAATCCGGGGTCGAGTCAAAAAGCCTGTTATGCTCGATCAGGGCGTAGCGGTCGGTCATCCCGGCAATGAAATTACCGATCCGCCTGGCGCGTTCCGCCTCGGTCTCCGCCTCCCTGCCCTCCACCCACTCGGGCGGCAGGTCGTCCGGGGATTGCCGGTAGCGCGCGAACAGGTCGAACACGATCTGTTCGGCCTCGTCCATCACCCGCATCACCCGCTGGTGGCGGTACATCCGCTGCCAGAGGAAGGCCTTGATCTCCGCCTCCTCCTGGGCAATGGCCGGAGGAAACGCGATCAGCGGCCCGTTATGACGCCGCACATCTTGGGCGGATTGCGGCTGCGCGGCGTCCAGGCGCCGGCTCGCCTCCGCGAAGACCGCGCTGATGAAATGCGAGATCAGTTCGCGCACCAGTTCCGCGCCGCGCCGGACTTCATCCAGGCCCGGATAGTGCCGGTCGATTGCCGCAATGATTTCCGCAGTCAGCGGCATCACCTTGAGTTCGTCGACACTGAACAGCCCCGCGCGCAGGCCGTCGTCGATGTCGTGGGCGTCATAGGCGATGTCGTCGGCAAAGGCCGCGACCTGGGCTTCGAGCGAAGCAAAACTCCATAGCTCCAGATCGTAGGTCTTGTTGTACTCGGAAATACCGATGGGGATTCCGCCGGTTTCGAGGTAGCGACCGGCCGGCGCGCCGCTACGCTCGATCAGCGGCCCGTTATGCTTGACGATGCCCTCGAGCGATTCCCAGGTGAGATTGAGCCCGTCGAATTCGGGATAGCGGTGCTCCAGCGTGGTGACCACGCGCAGCGCCTGTGCGTTGTGATCGAAGCCGCCATGAGGTTTCAGGCACGTGTCCAATGCCCGCTCGCCGGCATGGCCGAACGGCGGGTGTCCGAGGTCGTGCGCAAGCGCCAGAGTCTCCGTCAGGTCCTCGTCCAGCCCGAGCTGGCGCGCCAGCGCACGGGCGATCTGCGCGACTTCCAGCGAATGGGTCAGCCGCGTACGGTAGTGGTCGCCCTCGTGGAACACGAAGACCTGGGTCTTGTACTTCAGCCGCCGGAACGCGGTGGAATGGATCACGCGGTCGCAATCCCGGCGGAAGGCGCTGCGGGTCTTGCTCGGGGCCTCCGCGAACAGCCGCCCGCGGCTGCGATCGGGGTCGCAGGCATAGGGCGCGCGGGGGGCAGCCATTCCGACCGACACGGTTTTTTAGTCCTTATCCATTTGATTCCGCTTCCTTCCGCACTTAACTATGGTGAGCGCGGGATACCAAATGAAATGGGTATGACGTTGCGAACATGGTCCGCAAAGATCATGCTCAAACAAGGCTTCGGAGCTTGCCATGACTGATTCCGTCACCATCACCGAGCGGGCCGCCCATCGGATCGGTCAAATCCTCAAGAGCGAGGGTGACGGTGCGATGCTGCGCATTTCGGTCGAAGGCGGCGGCTGCTCCGGCTTCCAGTACAAGTTCGACGTCGACCGCGCCAAGGCGGAAGACGATCTCGTGATCTCCCGTGAAGAGGCGGTGGTGCTGGTCGATTCGGCGTCCGCGCCGTTCCTGGCAGGGTCCGAGGTCGATTTTGTCGACGATCTGATCGGCGCGTCCTTCCGCGTCGTCAACCCCAATGCGACCGCCTCCTGCGGCTGCGGCACCAGCTTCTCGATCTGATTTTCGTCTGTAAGCAGGTCGCAAACAGCGCCTGCGTGCATCGTCACTCCGCCGCCACCACGTGCGGCCGATCCTCGCCACCTTCCTCCTGCGGCTCGAGCTTGCGGCGCAGCCGACGGTCGATGCGGTCGAGATAGATATAGATCACCGGCGTGATGAACAGCGTCAGCAGCTGCGAGACGCAGAGTCCGCCGACCACGGCCACGCCGAGCGGCTGGCGCAGTTCGGCGCCGGCGCCCGCGCCGAGTGCGATCGGCAGCGTGCCGAAGATCGCGGCAAACGTCGTCATCATGATCGGGCGAAAGCGCAAGAGCGCGGCTTCACGGATCGCGTGTTCGGCGCTCAGGCCGACGCGACGACGCTCGAGCGCGAAATCGACCATCATGATCGCATTCTTCTTGACGATGCCGACCAGCATCACGATGCCGATCATCGCGATGACCGACAGCTCCATGTTGAACAGCATCAAGGTGAGGATCGCGCCGATGCCGGCCGACGGCAGGCCGGAGATGATCGTGATCGGATGGATGAAGCTCTCGTAGAGAATCCCGAGGATCACGAAAGCCGCGAACACCGCGGCGAGGATCAAGACGCCCTGCCCGCGCAGCGAATCCTGGAACACCTGCGCAGTGCCGGAGAAGCCGGTCGCGATCGTGGCCGGCAGGTTCGAGCTCTGCTCCAGCGCCGTGATCTGGTCGACCGCATAGCCCAGCGAAGTGCCGGGCGCGAGGTTGAACGAGATCGTCACCGCCGGCTGCTGGCCCTGGTGGTTGATCTGCAACGGCCCGACCGATGGCACCAGCCTTGCGACCGCATCCAGCGGAATGGTTTGGCCGCTCCCGGTCTTCATGTAGAGCTTGGACAGATTGGACGGATCGACCCGGAACTCCGGCTGCACCTCCAGGATGATCTGGTAGTCATTGGAGGGCATGTAGATGGTGCCGACCTGGCGCGCGCCGTAGGCGTTGTAGAGCTGGTTGCGCACCTGATCGACGGTGACGCCGTAGACCGCGGCCTTCTCGCGGTCGATGTCGACCGTCATCTGCGGGTTCTTGATGTAGAGATCGGTGGTGACGTCGAGCAGGCCCGGGATCTTCTCGATCTTGTCGCGCATGTCGGGCGCGATCCGGTACAGCGACTCGGTATCGCCGCTCTGCAGCACATATTGATACTGGCTCTTGGAGACGCGGCCGCCGATGTTGAGATTCTGGACGCTCTGGAAGAACGCCTGCATGCCCGGGATGGCGCGGGCCTTCTGGCGCAGCCGCCCGATCACGACGCTAGCGTTGTCGCGTTCCTTCTGCGGCTTCAGCGCGATGAACAGGCGGCCGTAATTCGCGGTCGGGTTGGGCCCGCCGGAACCGACGGTCGAGTTGACGTAGTCGACCGCAGGGTCAGTGCGAAGCACGTCGACCAGCGCCTGCTGGCGCACCTTCATCGCTTCGAACGAGGTGTCGGTTGCGGCCTCGGTCACGCCGATCAGGAAGCCGGTGTCCTCCTGCGGGAAGAAGCCCTTCGGCACGATCATGTAGAGATAGAAGGTGCCCGCGAGCGTCGCCAGGGTGACGGCGAGCATCAGCGCCTTTTTCGCCAGCACCCAGTCGAGCGCCCATTCGTAGGCCCGCAGCAAGGCATCGAACATCGCCTCGAACGCCCGCAGCACGACATTCGGGCGCTTGGTCTCGTCATGAGCCCGCAGCACGCGCGCGCACAGCATCGGCGTCAAGGTCAGCGAGACGAACCCGGACACGATGATCGCGACCGAGATCGTCACCGCGAATTCGCGGAATACGCGGCCGACGATGCCGCCCATCAGGAGCACCGGGATGAACACGGCGATCAGCGAGAAGGTGATCGAGATGATGGTAAAGCCGATCTCGCGTGCGCCCTTCAGTGCCGCCTCGAACGGCCGCATGCCGCGCTCGATGTGGCGGACGATGTTTTCCAACATGACGATGGCGTCGTCGACCACAAAGCCGACCGATAATGTCAGCGCCAGCAGCGTCATGTTGTTGACGGAGTAGTCCAGCGCATACATCGCCGCGAAGGTGCCGAGCAGCGAGATCGGGACCGCGAGCGCCGGAATGAAGGTGGCCCACAGCGACCGCAGGAACAGGAAGATCACCAGGATGACCAGCCCGATCGCGATCAGCAGGGTTTCCTCGACGTCGCTGACCGCCTGCCGGATCGAGACCGAGCGGTCCATCATCACCTGCATGGTCACGGAAGGCGGGATCGAGGCCCGCAGTGCCGGCAGCTTCGCCAGCACGGAATCGACCACCGCGACCGTATTGGCGTCGGGCTGCTTCTGGATCGCGAGCACGATCGCGCGCTCGTCGTTCAGCCAGGTCGCGACCTTGTCGTTCTCGACGCTGTCATAGACCTTCGCGATCTCGTCGAGTCTGACCGGCGAACCGTTGCGCCAGGCGACATAGATCTGGCGGTAGTCAGCCGCCTTGTCCATCTGGCCGGAGGCCTGCAGCGCGACGTCCTGCTTCGGCCCGTTCAGCGTTCCGACGGGGGTCGAGGAATTGGCGCGCGACACCGCGGACCTGATGTCCTCGAGCGACACCCCGCGCGCCGCCGCGGCCACGGGGTCGGCCTGGACCCGGATCGCGAATTTCTGCGCGCCATAGATCAGGACCTGGGCGATGCCCGGAAGCTGCGACAGTGCCTGGCCGATGGTGATGTCGCCATACTCGTTGACGGTCGAGAGTGGCAGTGTCGCCGAATTCAGCGAGATGAAGAGAACCGGGAAGTCCGCCGGGTTCACCTTGCGGAAGCTGGGTGGTGTCGTCATCTCGATCGGCAACCGGCGCTGGGCGATCGTCAGCGCGGTCTGCACGTCGAGCGCCGCGGCGTCGATGTTGCGGTTGAGGTCGAACTGGATGGTGATGACGCTCGTGCCCTGAGAGGAGTTCGAGGACATCGAGGAAATGCCCGCGATCGTCGAGAGCTGCCGCTCGATGATGCCGGCGACCGAGGCCGCCATGGTGTCGGCGCTCGCGCCCGGCAGCGTCGCGGTCACGGCAATGGTCGGGAAATCCACTTTCGGCAACGCCGAGACCGGCAACAGGCGGAAGCCGAAAATGCCAAAGGCGATGATCGCCGCGGTGATCAGCGTCGTCATCACCGGTCGCCGGATGCAAAGTTCGGGCAGTGACATCGCTCACGCCCCGGCCTTGCGGGCGCGCGGCTCGGCCCGCGTGCCGTCCGACAACAGAAGCTGGCCGTCGACGACGACATCTTCGCCGCCGGAGAGCCCCTCGGCGATGACAGAGAAACCGCCGAAGGTGCGGTCGACCTTGACCGGCATGACCTTGGCCACGCCGTCCTTCACGGCGAAGACATAGTTGCCGTTCTGGCTGCGCTGGACCGCGACTGTCGGAACCACCACGGCATCCTCGTTACGGATGATCAGCTTGGTCTGCACCAGAATGCCCGGCCACAGGGTCTCATTTCCATTGTCCATGATGCCGCGGACGGTCACCATGCCCGTGGTCGAGTCCACGGTGTTCTCGACCATCGCGACCTTGCCATCTTCCGAGCGCTTGTGCCCGGGAACGGTCGCGATCACCTTGGAATCGCCTTTCGCCATCGCGTCGCGGAGGTCGACCAGCACGCGCTGCGGGATCGCGAAAGTGACGTAGACCGGCGCCATCTGGTTGATGGTGGCGAGCGGCTGGGTGTCGGCGGGGCGCACGAAATTGCCGACCTTCACATTGGCAGCGCTGATGCGGCCCGCGAACGGCGCGCGGATGACAGTGTAGCTTTTCTGGACCCGCAAATTTTCCAGTGCCGACTGGTCGGCCTTGATGGTGCCGATCAGGATGTCGGACTGGGTCTTGGCATTGTCGACATTGACCTGGGTGGTCGCGCCCTTCGCGACGAGATCGTTGTAGCGGCGCAGATCGCGCTGCGCGCCCTCGAACTGAGCCTGGTCCCTGGCCAGCACGCCCTCCGCCTGCTCGATCTGGGCGTCGATTTGCCGCGCGTCGAGCGTGAACAGCAGGTCGCCCTCATTGATCTTGGCGCCGTCCTCGAAATGCACGCCAATGATCGTGGTCTCGAGCCGTGACTTCAGCGCCACGCTGGCAATCGGCGTCACGGTTCCGATGGCGTCGACATCGACGGGCACCGACCGACGCTCCGCCTTGGCGAGTTCGACCGAAACCGCGCGCGGCCGCTGCGGCGCCTGCGCGTTTGCACCGCCACCGGCGAGCCACGAAGAGCGGGTGGCGTAGGCGGCCACGGCAGCGATGCCGATGACGCCTGCAACGAGAATCAAATTACGTTTCTTCATGCCTTTTGCTCGTCCGCCGGCCCACAACGGCCGTGACGACCCAATCCTGCCCCTGCCTGCCCCTCGACAGCGCATTTTGCGCCATTAATTCTTAAACGGTTATCACAGCCGAGCGGCTGATGGTATGCCAACGGCCGAAATTGCGACTATTAGGTGATACGGCACGCGCCAACCGCCCCGTCGCGATTCGACAATGTGCCAGAATGGCGACCGCGACACCGCTGGCGGCAAACGGGCCGTATCATTTCACCTCTTCAATGAGCTTTCCGTATCGCTGCCTCATGTCCGCCTCCGTCCTTGTCTGCACCTGGGAAGAAGTGCGCGAACGCGCCCGTGCCATCCGCTACGGCGTCTTTGTCGAAGAGCAAGGCGTGCCGGAGGCACTGGAGTGGGACGATATGGACGCGCCGAGCTGGCACGCGCTGGCGTTTGCCGAGGACGGCACACCCGTGGCCACGGGCCGGCTGCTGCCCGACGGCCATATCGGCCGCATGGCCGTGCTCAAGGCGGCGCGCGGCACGGGCATGGGCGCCCGAGTGCTGGACGCGCTGATAGCCAAGGCGGTCGAACTCGGCTATCCCGAACTGATCCTTAACGCGCAAACGCACGCCGAGCCGTTCTACGCGCGCGTCGGGTTCGAGCGGGTCGGCGAGGAATTCGAGGAGGCCGGCATCCCGCACATCGAGATGCGGAAACGCTTGGTCTCGTAAAAATAGAGGACTTCGAATGGGACTTCGCATCGCGACGTGGAACGTCAATTCGATCCGGCAGCGGCTCGAGCTTCTCCTCACCTGGCTGAAGGAGTGCTCCCCTGACATCGTCTGCCTGCAGGAAATCAAATGCACCGACGAAGCGTTTCCGCGGCTGGAGATTGAATCGCTCGGCTATAACGTCGTCACGCATGGGCAGAAGACCTTCAACGGCGTCGCCTTGCTCTCCAAGTTGCCGTTCGACGAGACCAAGTCGGGCCTCGCCGGCGATGACGAAGACGCGCACGCCCGCTTCCTCGAAGGGGTGGTCACGCACAAGCATGGCGTGCTCAGGATCGCCTGCCTCTATCTGCCCAATGGCAACCCGGCCAACAGTGACAAATATCCCTACAAGCTCAAATGGATGTCGCGACTTCTTGAGTACTCGCGGGAGCGACTTAAAGCGGAAGAGCCGCTGATCCTTGCCGGCGACTTCAACGTGATCCCGGCAGCCTCGGACGTCTACAACCCGCCGGCCTGGGTGGAAGACGCGCTATTCCGTCCGACCACCCGCGAAGCGTTCCAGTCCCTGCTCGGTCTCGGCCTGACCGATGCGCTGCGCGCCGTGACCGACGCGCCCGGCCAGTACACGTTCTGGGATTACCAGGCCGGGGCCTGGCAGAAGAACTGGGGCCTGCGGATCGACCACCTCTTGATGTCGCCCCAGGCCAGCGACCGGCTGACCCATGTCGGGGTCGACAGCTACGTCCGCGCCTGGGAAAAACCGTCAGACCACGTGCCGGTGTGGGCCGATCTCGATTTCGAGGCTGCGTAAAAGCGGCGGCTTCGCCCTTCCCGCTAACGGACGAGGAAGTGCGGCCTCCAGTCGAGGATGCAGGCGACCCAATCTTGGCTAGTCGCGGCGGCCCTGCACCCAGTGCTCGAGCATCTGCAGCGCCATCGCGCGGTCGTCGTCGGAGGCCTTGGCGAACGCGCGGTTATAGCTTTCCTTGATCCACATCTCGTCGGGAGCGGCGCTGTCGCGGGCGAGCGTCAGCCACATCAGGCCGCGGGCCCGCTGCGGCGGCAGCCGGTCGCCGTTGAACAGCATCTGTCCGAGCAGCGCTTGGGCCTGGTGCTGGCCCTTCTGGGCGGCAAGCCCGAGCCAGCGCGCGCCATAGCGGAAATCTTCCCGCGAGGCGTCCGGCGTCTTCAGATAGAGCCGGGCGAGGTCATACTGGGCGTCGGCATTGCCGAAATAGGAGGCGGCATAAGAGAACATCTCCCGCGCCCGATCGGTGTCCGCCTTGATCTTCGAGTTCGGGATGCCGTTGAGGTAGTACCGCCCCAGCGCCACGAAGGCCTGGGCCACGATCGTCGCCTGCGGCGCCGAGGGACTATCTTCGGCATGCGCATTGGCGATGCGGCTGAAATATTCGAAGGCGCGCAGGTCATCTTGGGCGACACCGTCGCCCTCGGCGTACATCCGCCCGAGCTTCCACTGGGCGACGGGATGGCCGCCCTCTGCGGCAAATTGCAGCGACGAGAAGGAACTCGTGGAATTGGCGGCATTCGCCGTGGGCGGCGGAACCGCGATCCGCTTCAATCCGCCCCCAGCGCTGGGCTGAGGGGAAACCATCGGCAGCGTGGCGTCCGATGGATTGACCGGGGCGCCGTCGAACGCAAATCCAGGGCCCGCCACCGGAATGGCCCCTAAAATCAACGCAATAATCGTACGCTCAAATGTCCGCATAACACTGTTTCTCGTGCGCGCCACCTGGATGGGTGACCGCGCCATCCACCGCAGGCCCGACCTGCTGGGCATACTTCCACAGCGCACCAGATGTGTGGTTAGTCGCGCGAGGGGCCCATTTGGTCTTGCGTTCGGCGAGTTCGGCGTTGCTCAACTTTACGTTAAGAGTCCCGGCCACCGCGTCGATCTCGATGATGTCGCCGTCCTGCAACAGCGCGATCGGTCCGCCGATGGCGGCTTCCGGTCCGACATGACCGATGCAGAAGCCTCTTGTGGCGCCCGAGAACCGGCCGTCGGTGATCAGCGCGATCTTGCCGCCCATGCCCTGCCCGGTCAGCGCTGCTGTCGTTGCCAGCATTTCCCGCATGCCGGGACCGCCCTTCGGTCCCTCATAGCGGATGACGATGACCTCGCCTTCCTTATAGGTCCGCTTCTGGACCGCCTCGAAGGCGTCCTCCTCGCGGTCGAAGCAACGGGCAGGCCCGGTAAACTTCAAGTTCGACATGCCCGCGACCTTCACGATCGCTCCTTCCGGCGCAAGATTACCCTTCAAGCCGACGACACCGCCGGTGACGGTGATCGGCTTGTCCGCCGGACGAACCACGTCCTGATGCGGATTCCATTTCACGCTTTTGAGGTTTTCGGCGATCGTTCGGCCCGTCACGGTCAGGCAATCGCCGTGCAGGTATCCGTTATCGAGCAGCGTCTTCATCAGCAGCGGAATGCCGCCAGCTTCAAACATGTCTTTGGCAACATAACGGCCGCCCGGCTTCAAATCCGCGACGTACGGAGTCTTTTTGAAGATTTCCGCCACGTCGAACAGATCGAACTTGATGCCGCATTCATTGGCGATCGCCGGCAGATGCAGGCCGGCATTGGTCGAGCCACCGGAGGCGGCGACCACGGCCGCAGCATTCTCCAGGGATTTACGGGTGATGATGTCGCGCGGCCGGATGTTCTTGGCGACCAGCTCCATGATCTTCTCGCCGGCGGCGGCGCAGAACGCGTCGCGGATCTCGTAAGGCGCCGGCGCCCCGGCAGAATACGGGAGTGCGAGCCCGATCGCTTCCGACACGGTCGCCATGGTGTTGGCGGTAAACTGGGCGCCGCAGGCACCGGCCGACGGACAGGCCACACGCTCGATCTCGTCGAGATCGGCATCCGACATGGCGCCGACCGAGTGCTTGCCGACGGCTTCGAACATGTCCTGGACGGTGACCTGCTGGCCGCGGAAGTTGCCTGGAAGGATCGAGCCGCCATAGATGAAGATCGAGGGCACGTTGAGGCGGACCATCGCCATCATCATACCCGGCAACGACTTGTCGCAGCCGGCGAGGCCAACCAAGGCGTCGTAGGAGTGACCGCGCACGGTCAGTTCAACCGAGTCGGCGATGCATTCCCTAGATGGCAGCGACGAGCGCATGCCGTCATGGCCCATGGCGATGCCGTCGGTGACGGTGATGGTGCAGAATTCGCGCGGGGTGCCGCCGGCGGAGGCCACGCCCTTCTTCACCGCCTGGGCCTGGCGCATCAGCGAGATGTTGCACGGCGCGGCTTCGTTCCAGCAGGTGGCCACGCCGACGAACGGCTGGTGGACCTGCTCGGTGGTGAGCCCCATGGCATAGAGATACGAACGATGCGGGGCGCGCTCGGGACCCTCCGTCACGTGGCGGCTTGGCAGTCTGTTCTTGAGCTTGGTCTTGGCGTCCATCGCGAACCCAGTTTCCCTAGCCATCTCTGCCTTGACCCGGGAAATGGTGATCATCCCATCGCTTCGCGAGTGCCGTGGCTTTAGCCTTACAGAGCATCATTTCATGCAGGGGTGTGGCTAAAAAGCGGCGGGTGCAAGACCCGGCCAATTAAACGGTTAAATCTTAGAGAACTGTTGCCTCATCGCAACAAACGTTGCCCCTTAGCAACCATTTGGACGGGTTCCGGGCGCTTAGCAGGCATTTTTAGGGCGCGCGAAAACCCAACACGGAAGACCGTCATAGCGAAGGCCGGGTTTCGCTCGGCTCGACTCACGCTGCGATTCTCGCTTCGTGGTCACTCTCGGAAAGCGGCTGTTCATAGCTACCAGAGGTTGACGTGACGCTATCCAGCCGCCGCCGCTTTCCAGATCAGCAAGCCCGGTGATTATCAGTCTCTGGTCAAGCGGGCGGACGACGAGAGGCCGGCTCAGATTGAAATTTCGAATAGCGAAGAGGATGCGAGTTCCCGTTCTCGCGCGGCGATGTGCCCGAGGTTACACCTCGCTTCACCTCTCTTTGGCCAAGATTGTCGGCTGAGTTCGCGCCGTTCGCGTCCGTTCGGTGGGAAACATCATACGACAAACGCGACCATTGGCAGATGCGAAGTTCCATCTCGATCAATCCGCAATTCAACCGCGGTTAGAGTTCCATTCACTTCAGCGTTTTTTGCGCTCTGTGGCCTGAGCGCGACAGTTGTGAATCGACGCTGTGATAACCTTAGGTCACTCAAGCCGCACGGTTTGCGACTTGGTTTGTCTAATGGTTCGCAGGGGGACCATGGAATGAACCAGTGCTTACGTTCGCTGTCTTGTCTCCTCACGGTGGCTGTGCTCGCGCTATTCTCGACGGATGCGACGGCACGCTCGGGCCACAAGCAAGCGCACATCAAGAAGACGAGCGACGCGAAGGCGTCGAAGGCGCGCAACCAGCGTGACGCCGCAGGCGGAAAACGCGGACGTGGCAAGCACGCCGATGCGCGCCGCAAGTCGAAGCAATCGACGGATGCATCCGCGAAGGAAGCTGCTGCGCCGACGCCGGCACTGTCGGGCGATCTCGCGCTGGTGAAAGACGGGATCGATCTGGCGCGCAAGGCGAAGACGGAGGAGGCGACCGCCACCAGAGACAAGATCACCGACCCGGCGGGCCAGAAGCTGGTCGAATGGTACATCCTGCGCCACACGGAGACGACGGCGAATTTCAGCCGGTATGCGGCGTTCATGGCCGCCAATCCGGATTGGCCGAGCATGGCGCTATTGCGCCGCAAGGCCGAGGGGCGGCTGTGGCAGGAGCGCAGCGATGCGGCCACGGTTCATCGCTTCACCCGCGATCGGCCCACCAGCTCCAAGGGCAAATTCGCGCTGGCGCGTGTGCTCCTGACCGAAGGCGACCGCGATGGTGCTGCGCGTCTGGTGAGCGACGCCTGGCGCTCGGAGGAATTGTCGGATCGGCTGGAAGGCGACGCGTACGAGGTGTTCAGTGATCTCCTCACCCGCGAGGATCACCGCGCGCGCATGGACAAGCGGATCGGCGCCAAGGATCTTGCCGGCGCCAAGCGTGCGGCACAACGGCTCGGCAGCGACGAGCTTGCGATCGTGAAGGCGTGCGGCGCGGTGGCCGCGAAATCGAGCAAGGCGCTCGACCAGCTCAATGATGTCGCAACCGAGGCCCGCAAGGATCTCGGCTACACGCTTTGCCGCCTGCAGTGGCTGCTCGGCGAGAACCGCGTTGATGACGCGGCGGACCTGGTGCTATCGGCCGCGCCCGAGGCCATGGCGCTGCAGGACACCGATCAATGGTGGCGCGAGCGGCGCTCGCTGGCCCGCAAGCTGCTCGATCAGGGCAAGTTCCAGACCGCATACCAGGTTGTCGCCGCCGCCGCGCTGCCGGCCAACGAATATTACCGCGCTGATTTCCACTCCACGTGCGGCTGGATCGCCTTGCGCTATCTCAACGATCCCGTGACGGCGGCGACGCACTTCGCGCGCATCGACGAAGGCGCGGCCAATCCGATCGTGCTGGCGCGCGCCAACTACTGGCGCGGACGCGCCGCCGAAGCGCTTGGAGAAAAGGACGCGATGCGCGCCAGCTTTGAGGCCGCCGCGCGCTACCCGACCGCCTATTACGGACAGCTCGCGCGCGCCAGGCTGGGCCTTGATGCAATCGAGCTGCGGACGCCCTCGCCGGCCCCTGCCTCCGACGATATGGCGGCCGCAGACGAGCGCGTACGGGCCGCCGATATGCTCTACCAGATTGGCGAACGCGACGTGGCGCTGTATTTCGCCACCGATCTCGGCGAGCAGAGCACCGACGTCGCCACGCTTAACGCGCTCGGCGAGCTTACGGCCCGTCGCAACGACGCGGCCGCCATGCTGCAACTCGGCAAATCGGCGCTCGGGCGCGGCCTTGCGCTCGAGCGCTATGCCTTCCCAACCATCGGGATCCCCAACCACACTCAGGTTGCACCCGAGATCGAGCGCAGCATGATCTATTCGGTGGCGCGCACCGAGAGCGCGTTCGACCAGCGCGACAAATCGCCGGCCAATGCGGTCGGACTGATGCAGGTGACGCCGGAAGCCGGCCGTGACACCGCCAAGCGCTTCGGCGTGACCTATGACTGGGACCGGATGGTTTCCGATCCCGTCTACAACACCCAGATGGGTGCGGCCGAACTCAGCGCCCTGCTCGCGGATTACAAGGGTTGTCACATCATGACCTTCGCCGGCTACAACGCCGGCCGCGGCCGCGTGCGCGACTGGGTGAAGGCCTATGGCGACCCACGCGATCCGAATGTGGATCCGGTCGATTGGGTCGAGCGCATTCCGATCTCCGAGACGCGCAATTATGTGCAGCGCGTGATGGAGAATTTGCTGGTCTACCGCGCGCGTTTTGGCAGCGGCACGGCGGTGGCAACGAAGACCGATCAGCGCGTGGTTACGCAGGAGACGAACGCCGCAGCGACCGCGCCGGCAGGCGCGGCGCAGTGATTCCCTTGCGGGGCTCGCACTGTACCAGCCCCTGATGGTGAGGAGCGCGCAGCGCGTCTCGAACCATGAGGCCCCGATCTCGCCCGCGGCCATCCTTCGAGACGCCTGCTTCGCAGGCTCCTCAGGATGAGGATCTCACATGCGGCAGGGCGCGAGCTTCGTAGCCCGGGTGGAGCGTCAGCGTAACCCGGGGCCGCTCGTACACGTGGATAGAGCTGTCCCGGGTTGCGCTTCGCTTCACCCGGGCTACCGACTACAACCTCAATCCACCTTGACGTCGGCGTCCTTGATCATCGGCCACCATTTTGCGATCTCGGCCTTCTGCCAGGCGCCGAGGGCTTCGGGCGTGAGCTGATTCTTCGGCGGCATGCGCAGGCCGAGGTTTTCGAGCTGTTTTATGACCACGGGATCGTTCAGCGCCTCCACCGCGGCAGCATTCAGCTTGGCGACAATCTCCTTCGGCGTGCCTTTGGGCACCCAAAGGCCGGACCACAGCGTCATGTGGAAGCCCGGCAGACCGGCTTCATCGGTGGTTGGGACCTCGGCCGCAGAGTCGACGCGCCTGTCGTCGGTGACGGCATAGGCGCGGATGGTGCCGGCGCGAACCTGGTTGATCGAGTTGGAGGTCTGATCGATCATGATGTCGATCTGCCCCGCAACGAGATCGTTCAACGCCGGCGCGGTGCCGCGATACGGCACATATTGCAATTTGATGCCGGAGACGGTCTCGAAATAGAGCCCGGCGATGTGGCTGCCGGAGCCGGCGCCCGCAGTGCCGGCGGTCGGCGGCGACGGTCGCGACTTCAGCCAGGCCAAGAGTTCGCTTAGCGATTTGGCGGGGATCGCGTTCTTGCTGACGATGATCATCGGATTGCTCGGCAACAGCACCACCGGTTCGAGATCGGCGACGAGGTCATAGCCGAGCTTGTAGACGGCGCCGTTGGCGACATGCGTGCCGAGATGGCCGAACGAGATCGTGTAGCCGTCCGCCGGCGAGCGTACTGCGCGGCCGACGCCGATCGAGCCGCCCGCTCCCGTGACGTTCTCGATCAGGAGCGTCTCTCCTAGCGAGGCCTTCATCCGCTCGGCGAGGATACGCGCCATCGCATCCGACGGCCCGCCGGCGGAGAACGGCACGATGATAGTGATCGGATGCGAAGGATAGTTCTGGGCGACGGCGGCGCCGCACCATGTCAACACCGCAAGGAACGCCAAGACTACCTTTCGCATCGCCTACTCCATTCGAAAATGTCCGGCTTAGAATTGCGCGAAGTCGATCGGCTTGAAACGATCGAGCGTGCGTGTGACCGGCGGCAGCGGATATTTAAGGCCCGTGGCGCAATTGAACAGCATCACGCGATCGTTTTTCATGACGCGTCCGTCGGCGAGGCTCTGCTTGTAGGCGGCATAAGTGGCCGCGCCCTCGGGGCACAGCAACAGCCCCTCCTCGCGCGCAACTTCGCTCAGCGCAGCAGAAATCTTCTCGTCTTCGACCGCAATGGCGAAACCTTTGCTCTCGCGGACCGCACGCAGGATTAAAAAATCTCCGATCGCCTGCGGCACGCGGATGCCGGAAGCGATGGTGTGCGCGTCTTCCCAGCGCGTCGCATGCTCGGTGCCTGCTTCAAAAGCACGCACCATCGGGGCGCAGCCGGAAGCCTGCACCGCGACCATGCGCGGGCGCTTGCTACCGATGAAGCCGATCGCCTCCAGTTCGGCAAAGGCCTTCCACATGCCGATCAGGCCGGTGCCGCCGCCAGTCGGATAGAAGATCACGTCGGGCACGTCCCAGCCGAGTTGTTCGGCGAGTTCGAGCCCCATCGTCTTCTTGCCCTCGATCCGGTACGGCTCCTTCAAGGTCGACGTGTCGAACCAGCCGACCTTGGCCTTGCCCTCGCCGACGATCTTGCCGCAATCATCGATCAGGCCGTTGACGCGGTAAACGGTCGCGCCCTGCAACTCGATCTCGCTGACATTCACTTCCGGCGTGTCGGCCGGGCAGAAGATCGTGGTCTTGATGCCGCAGGCGGTGGCGTAAGCGGCGAGCGCGGCACCGGCATTGCCGTTGGTCGGCATCGCCATGTGCTTGATGCCGAGCGCCTTGCCCATCGACACCGCCATGACGAGGCCGCGCGCCTTGAACGAGCCGGTCGGCAGCCGCCCCTCGTCCTTGACGATGATCTCGCCGCCGCCGAGCCTGGCGCCGAGTTTCGGCAGCCGGATCAACGGCGTCGTCACCTCGCCGAGGCTGACGATGTCCTTGCATTGGCGCACCGGCAACAATTCGCGATAGCGCCACATGTCGGCGGGACGCTGCTTCAGCGCATCCTTGCTCAGCGCCTTCTTCACGCCCTCGAGGGCATAGCGCACCAAGAGCGGCTTGCCGGCCTTGGAGAGGTTGTGCACCTGGTCGGCGGGATAGTGATCCCCCTCCATCGCGCATTCGAGATGGGTGACGAAGGTCGGGCGTTCGATGGTGAGATTGTCGTTGTCTTTCACGGTTCGCCGTCCCTCTCGTTACATGTTGAGGACGCGCCCGTAGGCGTCCAGCACCGCTTCCTTCATCATCTCCGACAGTGTCGGATGCGGGAAGATGGTGTGCATCAGCTCTTCTTCTGTCGTCTCGAGGTTCATCGCGATCACATAGCCCTGGATCAGCTCGGTGACCTCAGCGCCGACCATGTGCGCGCCGAGGAGCTGGCCGGTCTTCTTGTCGAAGATCACCTTGACCATACCCTGGTCCTCGCCGAGCGCGATCGCCTTGCCGTTGCCGACGAACGGGAAGCGGCCGACACGAATGTCGCGTCCGGCTTCCTTGGCCTTGGCCTCGGTCATGCCGACGGACGCCACCTGCGGATAGCAATAGGTGCAGCCCGGGATCATGTTCTTGTCCATCGGATGCGGATGCAGGCCCTTGATCGCCTCGACGCAGACGATGCCTTCATGCTCGGCCTTGTGCGCGAGCATCGGGGGACCAGCGACGTCGCCGATCGCATAGATGCCGGGGACGTTGGTCCGGCAGAAGCCATCGATCGCGATGATGCCGCGCTCGGCCTTCACGCCGAGCTTCTCCAGCCCGATGCCTTCGACATTGCCGACCACGCCGACGGCGGAGATCACGCGGTCAAACTCCATGGTCCGCGGCTTGCCCTTGCCGTCGTCGATGGTCGCGACCACGCTGTCGCTCTTCTTGTCGAGCTTTGTCACCTTTGTGTTGGTGAACATCTTGATGCCCTGCTTCTCGAACGCCTTGTGCGCGAATTTCGCGATTTCGGTATCCTCGACCGGCAGGATCTGCGGCAGCACTTCGACGACCGTCACCTCCGCGCCGAGGGTGCGGTAGAACGAGGCGAACTCGATGCCGATCGCGCCGGAGCCTATCACAAGCAGTGATTTCGGCATCTTGTCGGGGATCATCGCTTCGAAATAGGTCCAGACCAGCTTCTTGTCGGGCTCGAGTCCCGGCAGTACGCGCGGCCGCGCGCCGGTCGCGATGATGATGTGTTTTGCCTGGTAGGTGCCCTCGCCGAGCGCGCCCTTCGGCGCCTCGACGGAAGACTTCTTGACCGTCAGCTTGCCTGGCGCATCGATCGTCGCTTCGCCCCAGATCGTCGTGACCTTGTTCTTGCGGAACAGGAAGCCGACGCCATCGTTCAGCCGCTTCACCACGTTGCGCGAGCGCTGCACCACCGCCTTGGGATCGAACGAGATGTTCTCCGCCGACAGGCCGTAATCCTTGGCGTGCTGCATCAGATGATAGACTTCCGCCGAGCGCAGCAGCGCCTTGGTCGGGATGCAGCCCCAATTGTTGCAGATGCCGCCGAGATAGGCCTTCTCCACCACAGCGGTCTTGAAGCCGAGCTGCGCGGCGCGTATCGCGGTGACGTAGCCGCCGGGGCCGGCGCCGATGATGATAACGTCGAAGGAAGTGTCAGCCATCACAAATCCGATCTAGCCAGAGCAACCAGGAATCCGGTCCATCCAAGCGCAAGCAGCCCGGCGCCGCCCAGCATGATCCGGAACTGGGTGGTCGATGCCAGATCACGCGCACGGACGATCAGCGCAGCAATCGCCAGCGCTATTGCGAGAACATAGGGACCATAGAGCAATGCGTTGGACGTCACGCATCACACCATCATCATGACGGGGTTTTCGATGAGCTGCTTGAAGGCACCGATCAGCTCGGCGCCGAGCGCGCCGTCGATCGCGCGATGGTCGCAGGACAGCGTCACGCTCATGATGCTGGCGATCTCGATCTTGCCGTTCCGCACCACGGGGCGCTCCTCGCTGGCGCCGACGGCCAGGATCGTCGCATGCGGCGGGTTGATCACGGCGGTGAAGTGGTTGATGCCGTACATGCCGAGGTTGGAGACTGCCGTGGTGCCGCCCTGATATTCCTCCGGCTTCAATTTCCGCGAGCGGGCTCGGGCGGCGAAGTCCTTCATCTCGCCGGAGATGACCGACAGCGTCTTGGTCTCCGCTCTCCGGATGATCGGCGTGATCAGGCCGCCCGGCATCGCTACCGCAACGCCGACGTCGGAATGCTTGTGCTTGACCATGCCGCCTTCGGTCCAGCTCACATTGCAGTTCGGTATCTTCTGCAGCGCGACCGCCATCGCCTTGATGACGAAGTCATTGACCGAGAGCTTGTAGAGCGGCTTCTTGTCGGCGTCCTTCGGCGCGGCGGCGTTGATCTCCTCGCGCGCGACGAGCAGCTTGCCGATGTCGCAGTCGATCGTCAGATAGAAATGCGGGATCTGCTGGATCGACGCGGTGAGGCGCTGCGCGATGGTGCGGCGCATGCCGTCATGCGGCACGATCTCATACGAACCCGGCTCGAACAGCGCGAGGATCTGCTGGTCCGACATCGACGGCGCGATGGACGGCGTCGTGCTGGGCGCGGCCGGCGGCGCCTTCAGGCCCTTGCCGGACCTCGCCTCCTCGACGTCGCGCGCGACGATGCGGCCGTGCGGGCCGCTGCCGTTGATGCGCCCGAGCTCGATGCCGGCTTCCTTGGCAAGGCGTCGTGCCAGCGGTGACGAGAAGATGCGGGCGTGACCGTTGCCCCGGGGCGCCGGCGCTGCGGCTTGCGGCGCTGGTGCCGGTGCTGCCGCAGGCGCAGCAGCTTTCAGTGCCGGCGCTGATTGGGCGGGAGCCGGCGCTGGCGCCGGTGCCGGAGCGGGCTTTGCGGCAGGCGCCTCAGCGGCTTTCGGCGGCGCAGCTCCGGCGCCGCTCGCGGCCGCCTTCACGTCCTCGCCGTCGCCGGCCAGCACCGCGATCACGTCGTTGACCGGAACGTCCTGCGTGCCTTCAGGCACCAGGATCTTGGCGATGGTGCCCTCGTCGACCGCCTCGACTTCCATCGTCGCCTTGTCGGTCTCGATCTCCGCGATCACGTCGCCGGACTTGACCTTGTCGCCCTCCTTCTTGAGCCATTTGGCCAGATTGCCCTTCTCCATGGTTGGCGACAGCGCGGGCATCAGGATGTTGATGGGCATGGTGACCTCACAAAGCTAACTTTTGCATGGCGGCTTCCGTCGCGTGAGGAAACCAGCCGGAATCGTTTGGGCGGTTCGGTATGGGCAGAGGACGCCTCAATTGCCGATATCGCCCTGCCAGGTGCGCTCGTTGGCGGGATCCGAGCGCCAGTTCTTCATCATGTCGATCGACCTCGTGTCGGCGAGATCGATGAAAGGGATACCGAATTGCGTCAGGATGTCCTTGCTGCCCGGGAACGTCACGGACTCCCCGATGACCAGCAGCTTCAGCTTGAACAATCCGATCGCACCGGCGCACATCGAGCATGGCGACAGCGTCGTGTACATGACCGTATCATGGAACGAGATCAGGCCGGCGTCGCGCAGGCACGACATCTCGCCGTGCAGGATGACGTTCTTCTCCTGCATCCGCCGGTTATGGCCGCGCGCGACGATCTTGTTGTCGCGCGTCAGCACCGCGCCGATCGGCAATCCGCCCTCGGAAATGCCGATCTCCGCCTCGCGGATCGCCTCCGCCATGAAGTCGTAGTGGTATTGCTCGACGGTCACGATCAATGCCCCTGTTTCGATCGCGGCGTGGTGCTGCCCGGATCGGTCGGCCGCGCGACCTCAGCCTGGAACATGTCGATGATGCGAGCGAGCGCCTCTTCCTCGGTGTACTCGCTCTCGCGCGCATAGGCGCGTGCGGCATGACGGGCGATGTCGACCAGCATCAGGCCCCACATATCCGGCTCCTCGAAGGCGCGCTGGAAGGCGATCGAAAGCCCGCCGTCGACGACAAAGGCGCGCAGCACCTCGATCGCGTCGTCGCGACCCATCACGTCAGGCGGTAGCGGCTGTTCCTGCGGGCCCGTCATGCGTCACCGGTAACAAACGGCTTTGGCGGCTTCCACCACCTCGGCGACCGAAGGCAAGGCCATCTTCTCCAGATTGGCTGCGTAGGGCATCGGCACGTCCTTGCCGGATACGCGCGTAACCGGCGCATCCAGATAATCGAAAGCATGCTCCATGATGCGGGCGGCAACCTCGGCGCCGACGCCGCTTTGCTGCCAGCCCTCCTCGACCGTCACCGCACGGCCGGTCTTCTTCACGGACTCGACGATGGTCTCGGTGTCCATCGGCCGCAGCGTGCGCAGGTCGACCACCTCGGCCTCGATGCCTTCCTTGGCGAGCTCGTCGGCGGCCTTCAGCGAATAGGTCATGCCGTTGGACCAGGAGATGATGGTGACGTGCTGGCCCTTCCGCGCGACCCGCGCCTTGCCGATCGGCACGATATAGTCGTCGAGCTTCGGCACCTCGCCGGAATGGCCGTACAGCACCTCGTTCTCGAGGAAGATCACCGGATTGGGATCGCGGATAGCGGCCTTGAGCAGGCCCTTGTAGTCGGCGGCCGAGAACGGCGCGACCACCTTGAGGCCCGGAATGTGCGAGTACCAGGACGAATAGTCCTGGCTGTGCTGCGCGGCGACGCGGGCGGCGGCGCCGTTCGGCCCGCGGAACACGATCGAGCAGCCCATCTGGCCACCGGACATATAGAGCGTCTTGGCGGCGGAGTTGATGAGCTGATCCATCGCCTGCATGGCAAAGTTGAAGGTCATGAACTCGACGATAGGCTTCAGGCCGGCCATCGCCGCGCCGATGCCGATGCCGGCAAAGCCATGCTCGGTGATCGGCGTATCGATCACGCGCCGCGCGCCGAACTCCTGCAGCAGTCCTTGGCTCACCTTGTAGGCGCCCTGATATTCGGCGACCTCTTCGCCGATCAGGAAGACATCAGGATCGCGCCGCATCTCCTCCGCCATGGCGTCGCGTAGCGCTTCGCGGATGGTCTGGGTGATCATCTCGGTGCCGGCGGGCACCTCCGCCTCGGGCTCGCTGACCGCCTTCGGTGCGGCCGGCACTTTCTCTTCTGCCTTGGGCGCAGGCGCTTCGGCCTTGGCCTGCGCCGGGGGCGCCGACTCGGCGGCCTTCTCCTGCTTGGCAGGGCTGGCGGCCTTGGCGAGATCGGCGGCGCTTTCGCCGTCGGCCAGGATGGTCGCGATCGGCGTGTTGACGGCGACGTCGGCGGTGCCTTCCGGGATCAGGATCTTGCCGAGCGTGCCCTCATCGGTGGCCTCGACCTCCATGGTGGCTTTGTCGGTCTCGATCTCGGCGATGACGTCACCCGACTTGATCGGCTCGCCTTCCTTTTTCAGCCATTTGGCGAGGTTGCCCTTCTCCATCGTGGGCGACAGCGCAGGCATGAGAACTTGAATGGGCATATCTGCTCCCGGATAACTCTTTCGTTTTCAGTCTGCGCTTAGCGGTAGACGTCGGTGTAGAGCTCGGACGGATCGGGCTCGGGATCGTGCTGGGCGAAGTCGGCGGCGGCATTGACGATATCGCGCACCTCGGCATCGATCGACTTCAAGTCCTGCTCGCTGACATCGGCAGCGAGCAGACGGTTGCGGACCTGCTCGATCGGGTCTTGGTCATGGCGGACCTTCTCCACCTCCTCGCGGGTCCGGTACTTGGCCGGATCGGACATCGAGTGGCCGCGATAGCGGTAGGTCTGCATTTCCAGGATATAGGGGCCCTTGCCGGCGCGGCACCAGGCGACCGCCTCCTCGCCTGCCGCCTTCACCGCGCGCACGTCCATGCCGTCGACCTGCCGGCCCGGGATGTTGAAGGAGATGCCGCGCTTGGAGAAATCGGTCTGCGCCGAGGAGCGCGTCACCGAGGTGCCCATGGCATAGCGATTGTTCTCGATGATGTAGACTACCGGCAGCTTCCACAGCTCAGCCATGTTGAAGCTTTCATAGACCTGGCCCTGGTTGGCGGCGCCGTCGCCGAAATAGGCCAGGCTCACGAAATCGTTTTCCCGGTAACGGTTGGCGAAGGCGAGCCCGGTGCCGAGCGAGACCTGCGCGCCGACGATGCCGTGGCCGCCGTAGAAATGCTCGGCCACGCTGAACATGTGCATGGAGCCGCCCTTGCCCTTGGAATAGCCGCCGCGGCGTCCGGTCAGCTCGGCCATCACGCCCTTGGCATCCATGCCGCAGGCCAGCATGTGCCCATGGTCCCGGTAGCCCGTTATGACCTGGTCACCCTTCTTCAGGGTCATCTGCATGCCGACGACGACGGCCTCCTGGCCGATATAGAGATGGCAGAAGCCGCCGATCGCGCCCATGCCATAGAGCTGACCGGCCTTCTCCTCGAAGCGCCGAATCAGCAGCATGTCGCGCAGCGCCTTGAGTTCCTGCTCCTTGGTGAATTCCGGCGGGGAGCCGTCCCCCTTCTCCTGCCCTGAGTCCTTCGTGACGCTTTTCTTGGGTGCGGCCATGGCATTTCCGGATGAGAGGGATGATTTGGCCCTCTCTATCCCAACTCAAACGGCCGTGGAAGGATTGCGTGATGTCGCACAGCAATTGCTATGCCGCAGTGCAGCGTGAATCAAAATATTGCTAGCGATTGCGTTTGTTCGGAATTTCATTGCGTGATGACGGCGCGGGCGGACCTCGCGCCGTCATCACGCCGCGGAATTAGAAGAAGCCGAGCTTCTTGGGGCTGTAGCTGACCAGGAGATTCTTCGTCTGCTGGTAGTGGTCGAGCATCATCTTGTGGGTCTCGCGGCCGATGCCCGACTGCTTGTAGCCGCCGAACGCCGCGTGCGCCGGATAGGCGTGGTAGCAGTTGGTCCAGACGCGGCCGGCCTGGATCGCCCGCCCGAAGCGGTAGCAGCGATTGGCATCGCGGCTCCAGACGCCGGCGCCGAGGCCGTAGAGCGTGTCGTTGGCGATGGCGAGCGCCTCCTCATCGGTCTTGAACGTGGTGACCGACACGACCGGTCCAAAAATCTCCTCCTGGAAGATCCGCATCCGGTTGTTGCCCTCGAACACGGTGGGCTGGACGTAGAAGCCGCCTTCGAGATCGCCGCCAAGCATGGCCCGCGCACCGCCGGTCAGGAGCTTGGCCCCTTCCTTGTTGCCGATATCGATGTAGGAAAGAATCTTCTCGAGCTGCTCGTTCGAGGCCTGGGCGCCGATCATGGTGGCGGGATTGCGCGGGTCGCCCTGCTCGATCGCCGCAACGCGCTTCAGCGCCTTCTCCATGAAGCGCTCATAGATATCTTCCTGCACCAACGCGCGGCTCGGGCAGGTGCAGACCTCGCCCTGGTTCAGCGCGAACATCACAAAGCCCTCGATCGCCTTGTCGAGGAAATCGTCATCTTCCGCCGCCACGTCCTTGAAGAAGATGTTCGGTGACTTGCCGCCGAGCTCAAGCGTGACCGGGATCAGGTTCTGGCTGGCATACTGCATGATCAGCCGGCCTGTCGTGGTTTCGCCCGTGAAGGCGATCTTGGCGATCCGCGGGCTCGACGCCAGCGGCTTGCCAGCCTCTAACCCGAAGCCGTTGACGATGTTGAGCACGCCGGCAGGCAGCAGGTCGGCAATGAGCTCGATCCACACCATGATTGAGGCCGGGGTCTGCTCGGCGGGCTTCAACACCACGCAATTGCCGGCGGCCAGCGCAGGCGCCAGCTTCCAGCACGCCATCAGAAGCGGGAAGTTCCACGGGATGATCTGGCCGACCACACCAAGCGGCTCGTGAAAGTGATAGGCCACCGTGTCGTGGTCGATCTCGGCGAGGCTCCCCTCCTGCCCGCGCACGACGCCGGCGAAGTAGCGGAAATGATCGATCGCGAGCGGCACGTCGGCAGCGCGGGTCTCGCGGATCGGCTTGCCGTTGTCCCAGGTCTCGGCGATCGCGAGCCGCTCCAGGTTCTCCTCCATGCGGTCGGCGATCCGGTTGAGGATGTTGGCCCGCTCCGCGACGCTGGAGCGTCCCCAGGCGTCCTTGGCAGCATGTGCGGCATCGAGCGCGAGCTCGATGTCCTGCGCATCCGAGCGCGCGATCTTGCAGACCACCTTGCCGGTCACCGGCGAGGCGTTGTCGAAATACTTGCCCGCGCGCGGCGCGACCCATTTGCCGCCGATGAAATTGTCGTACCGCTCCGCGAACGGGTTCGTCGATGTCGTGAGGAATTCAGGCTTGTTCATGCTTCACTCCCGCTATTGTTTGATTGCTGACCATCGCCGGCTCATGCCGCGCGACGGCAGGAAAAACATGTCGGGCGGAAGCAAGGATGTCAGCGGGGTGACATCAGAACACGGCACCGACCTGTCGCAGATTTGCGACACTCGCAGCGGAGGGACCGCCGCGTTTCATTCTGGAGGACGACAGGGCTGCGTGAGCTTCCAGAAACTTCTCTCGAAGCGCAGATAAACCACAAGGACAGCGACTGCCCCCATCCAACCTCCAGATTGCCCTTACCACTCTGAATCCGTAAGAGTAGTGCTCATCAAAAGGATTACCGGTTTGAGCACTTTAGATCCCAGTGACAGTTCTCAGCTTTCGGTTCTCGCCGAAGAGATTCGTCATTTCCGGAAGAAGAACAACTTCTCGCTCGAACAGCTCGCCGAGGCATCCGGTGTCAGCCGCTCCATGATCTCCAAGATCGAGCGCTGCGAGACGGTTCCCTCCACCGTGATCCTGTCCAAGCTGGCGGAAGCGCTGGGCGTCACGTTCTCGCAACTGATGGCGCCCGCGGTCGAACGCGAAATCGTTTATATCCCGGCCGCCCGCCAGCCGATCCTGAGGGACGAGGAATCCGGCTTCCTGCGGCGGTGTATTTCTCCCGTGCTTCCCGGGCGCGGGATCGACTGGGTGCTCAACACGCTACCGCCGGAAGCGGACACCGGAAACTTCGTGGCCCATCGTCGGGGCGTGGAGGAGTACATCTTCGTGCTGCGCGGACGGATGCGGGTCTCGATCGGCGATCAGCGCGTCAATCTCAATCAGGGGGATTCGCTTTATTTCCAGGCGGATGCCGACCATTCATTCCTCAATCTCGGCAAGACGCCGTGCGAGTATTTCCTCGTGATCGACACCGCGAAGGTACGATCGTGATCCACTGAAGTGGAAACTAATCTTCTAACCGCGACGTGATCCGCCGTGACCGATGCTGCGGCCAGAGCCGCTTTTTCAGTCACTTCGGTCAATTGATGGGCGTCGGCGCGCGGTCGCGGGCGCCTTGCCGCAATCGCATGCAGCGCCGAATTTGCGGGCTTTTTTGAGCGCCAGCAGCTTCCAAATTCATCAAAGCATTCGAGCTTGCGAAAAAGCTCAGCGTTTTCGGCGGAAGAATTCCGGCACACCGCTTGCATCCACTACTTTGGAAAAACCTCTCATAAACGGGAAATGTGTTCCCGGGGTTTTTTGAGGAGTTGGAAATGAGCATTGCTGCGACCATATCTGACACCCGAACGGCTGGCTCCAAGATGCGATCGATCGTGATTGCGAGCAGCGTCGGCACCATCATTGAGTGGTATGACTTCCTGATCTATGCGACCGCTGCGGCGCTCGTGTTCAATAAGGCGTTCTTTCCGACCATTGATCCGCTGACGGGAACGCTTGCCGCGCTCGGCACTTACGCCGTCGGCTTTGTGGCCCGCCCGCTAGGCGGCGCGCTGTTCGGGCACTTTGGCGACCGGATGGGACGCAAGTCGATGCTCGTGCTCACGATGTTCATCATGGGCCTCAGCACGTTCTGCATCGGATTGCTGCCGAACTACGCCTCCATCGGTGTGCTCGCCCCCATCCTCCTGATCCTGCTGCGCATCATTCAAGGCATCGGCCTTGGCGGCGAGTGGGGCGGCGCCTCGCTGATGGTCATCGAGCATTCGCCCGCCGACAAGCGCGGCTTCTACGGCAGCTTCGTGCAGATCGGTTTTCCCATCGGCCTGGTGCTGGCGACGCTGGTGTTTGCGCTAGCGACGAAGCTTCCCGAGGCGGACTTCCAGGCGTGGGGCTGGCGCATTCCGTTTCTGGCCAGCGTCCTGCTGCTCGCGCTAGGTACGTTCATCCGCTCGCGGGTTCCGGAGACGCCGGTCTTCGAGAAGATGAAGGCCACCGACTCGTTCTCGAAGAACCCGTTCGGCGAGGCTCTCGGCAAAAACTTCAAGACATTCCTCATCGCCGTCGGCCTGAAGCTGTCCGAAGTGTCCTGGGTCTATATGCTCACGGTGTTCGTGGTCGTGTACGCCACAACGACACTGGCGCTGCCCAAGCAGATGATGCTCGATGCGGTGATGTATGCCGCATTGTTCGAGCTGATCACGCTGCCTCTGTTCGGCTGGCTGTCGGACAAGATCGGTCGCCGCGTGTTCTTCATGCTCGGCGCAGTGTTCACCATCGCTTTCGCGTTTCCCCTGTTCTGGATGCTGGAAACCAAGAGCGTCGCCACGGTGACGCTGGCCATCATCATCGCCATGAATTTCGGGCACGGCATGATGTTCGGACTGGAATCCAGCTACTTTCCCGAACTGTTCGGGCCGCGGGTTCGCTACAGCGGCGCTTCGTTCGGATTCCAGGCGGCGGCCGCCATCGGCGGCGGATTCTCGCCGATCATCGCTACGGCGCTGGTCGGTTACTTCGGCGGCACCACGGGCGTCTCGGTGATGATGATCGGCATCGCCATCCTGACGCTGTGGGCGGCCTTTGCCGCGCGGGAAACCAAGGATGAAACTATCGGCTGAAGCGGAAAAGCTCCATGCTGTTTGGCATCTTCATCTACGACGGCGTCGAGCCGATTGATCTCGCAACCTTCGGCGTGCTGTCCATGGCACGCCGGATCGCTCCTCGCATCCGCATCTGCACCATCGCACCGAAGGCGGGCATCATCCGCCTGTCCAATGGTCTCGACGTCATCGCGCAGTTCGGCATCGACAATGCTCCGGTGTGCGATGTCGTCATCGTGACCGGCGGTCCGGGGTGGGAGCAGCAGGCCGCGTCGGAGGCAACGCTCGACTATGTCAGGCGCGTCCATGCCTCGACGCAGGTGGCCTCCGTGTGCACGGGCGGCATGATCCTCGCGGCCAGCGGCGTGCTCGACGGCATCGCCGCCACCACGAAACGCGCGGTCGTGCCGCCGGAAGTGTCGCCGCTCGGGCGGATGCGCGGCGCGTATCCGCAGATCGACGTGCAGGAGGCTCCCATCGTCGACAGCGGTGCGGTGGTGACGGGCGGAGGCGTATCGCTCTGCATCGACACCACGCTGCACATCATCCAGCGCATGCTGGGTGAAGCCGTCGCCAGCGAAACCGCGCGCATCATCGAGTATCAGCGCGCACGCAAAGCCAACATGAACCGCGAGGAATTTCTCGCGGGATAGACCCCGACTCGAACGTCAGACAAAGAAAGCGAAGACCACATGACTACCAAATTCCTCGTCAGCACCGACAAGGCCGCGCCCGCGGCGGGTCCGTACTCGCAGGCCATGCGCACCGACCAGCTCGTGTTTGCGTCCGGGCAGCTTCCGATCGATCCTGTAAGCGGGACGATTCCGGAGGGCATCGAACAGCAGACACGCCAGTCGCTGGCCAATTTGTCCGCGGTGCTGGAAGCAGGCGGCGCTTCCTTCGAGAGCGTCGTCAAGACCACGGTGTTCCTGAAGAACATGGACGACTTCGCCGTGATGAACGGGATCTACGCCGAGTTCTTCAGCAATGCGCCTCCGGCGCGCTCGACCATCGAGGTCGCGCGGCTTCCGAAGGATGCGCTGGTGGAAGTCGAAGCCATTGCGCTACGCACGAAAGGATGAGCCGTGAACATGCATTCGCCAGAGCGGCCGCCGCCGAAAATGATCGAGGCGTTCGCGCATCCCGCAGGTTCGGTCGCCATCACCAAAGACGGGGGCGCCACGCAGTGGCGCGGCGTCCTGCTGCACATCCACGTCGCGCCAAGCGCCAGCTACGAGATGGAAGAGCTTGCCGAAGGGGAATGCGTGGCCGGGCGGGGAATCGTCGGCGACCGTTACTATAACGGTCTCGGCACCTATTCGCCGAAGCCCGACGTGCGCGAGGTCACGCTGATTGAGCAGGAAGCGCTGGATGCGCTCTCCCGCAACGATCCTCCGTTGCAGCAGGGGCCGATCGCGCTGGAGCCGCGCGACCACCGCCGCAATCTGACAGTGAAGGGCGTGCCGCTGAACCATCTCGTCGGGAGGCGCTTTCGCGTCGGCGACGTGATCCTGCGCGGCGGGCGGCTGAACTTTCCGTGCAAGTACCTGGAAGAGCTTTTGGGTCTGCCGGTCTTCCTCCCGCTCTACAATCGCTCCGGACTGAACTGTGGCATCGAGCGAGGCGGCATCATCCGCCCAGGCGACGAGATCGAGTTGTTAAGCCCATGACAGCACGTTTGATCATGAAGCTGCGTGTCGAGAAGCTGAGCTTCTCGACACCGGACGTTGTTCACCTGAAGCTCGTTCATCCCCTGCGGCCCGCTCTGCCTGAATGGAGCGCGGGTGCCCATGTGGATATGCGCCTGCCCGACGGGCGCGTGCGGCAATACTCCCTGTGTGGCGATCCAGCCGACACCGCGCGCTACGAGATCGCCATCAAACGGGAGGCGAACGGCCGTGGCGGCTCGGTGTGGGCGCACCAGACACTGAAGGAGGGCTGCGAGGTCCACATCTCCGCGCCGCGCAACAATCTTCCTCTAACGCCTGACGGCGAACGCTATGTCCTGATCGCGGGCGGGATCGGCATCACGCCGTTGCTAGCGATGGCGCGCAGCCTGAAGCAGTGGGGCAAGGCATTTACGCTCCACTATTGTGCGAGGTCGCCGTCCGAGGCGCCGCTGCTCGCTGAACTGGTGCAGGTCTGCGGCGATGATCTGCAATGCTGGTTCTCTAAACACGGCGAACGGTTCGATCCGGCGGTGATCGGTCCGCACAGTCCCAGCACCCACGTCTACATCTGTGGACCGCAACGGCTGCTTGATGCTGTGCAGTCGTCGCTGTCGGAATGGTCCGAGGAGCAGATTCACTGCGAACATTTTCAGATGACGGTGGATGAGAACTTCAAGCCCGAGCCGTTCGAAGCCACCGTGGCGTCCACCGGGCAGCGGATTCTGGTGCCTGCGGACAAGTCGTTGCTCGATGTGCTGCGCGAGCATGATTTCCCGCTGCCGTCGTCCTGCGAGATGGGCGTCTGCGGCTCCTGCGAATGTGGCTATCGCGACGGTATTGTCCTGCATCGCGACAAGGTGTTGCCGACGTCGAAGCGGCAGGACCGGCTGATGCTATGCGTCTCGCGCGCTCGGGTGAGTGTAACATTGGAGCTGTAGTGAAGGGTTCCTTGATTTCACGCGCGTCAAAGGAGCCCGACGCCGCCAGAACCGGCTCGAACACCTGCCGCCGACGACAGATCGGGTACGACATGCGCTAGGCTTCGGCGCTTCCGACCCGTAGACGATATGTGAGGCCGCGCCTTGACGTTGCCGCCCTCACCTTCCGTCGACCATTTCGACGAGCTGAATGAGATTGCCACATGTATCATCGAAGACAGCCATTCTGACGGGGCCAGCATCCATCGGCTGTACCGTGAATTCGACACCAAGCTGGCGCAACCGCTCGAATTCCTTTTCGAGATCATCCACCTTGAACGACGCTGCAGGAATCCCATCGTTCACGAGCGCAGATTTGTATGGCCCGACGGCAGGGTGCTCACTCGGCTCAAGCAGGAGTTCGGTTCCTTCCGGCGCCTCCTTCGACACAACAGTCAACCAGCGATGATCGCCGCCGAGCGGGATGTCGTGCTTGACGATGAAGCCCAGCTTCTCCGTGTAGAAATCCAGGGCTTTGGCCTGATCGTCAACGAAGACGCTCATGACATAGATCCTCATGTTCCACTCCCTTTTTTCAGATGCTTGTTGAGCCAGGCATCGGCTGCTTTCCGCAGAGGCGCAGTGTCGAAGCTATGCATCTTGGTGCGCCCGCTCCAATGCGTCTGGACCAGCCCAGCCCGCTCCAGCATGTCGAGGTGCTGCGAGATCGTTTGTCGCGACAGGCTTCTGCCATCCTCTGCGACCGACGAAGCGCAGATCTCAAACAAGGACTGCCCGGGACGCTTCGCCAGGCGATCAAGGATGCGGCGACGCACGGGATCGCCGAGCGCCTTGAAGACATTGTCGAGTTGGCCGTCGTCCACCGAGATCAACATGCAGTAATTTTACTGCATGTCAAGCTGCGCGTCGCAAGGGAGCAGCGACCATATGTCTCCGAGTGATGCGATGACGGCGCAGCCCACGATTACGCAAACGCCGTTGACGGGATGGCCTTTGGGCCTACCCGCGCAGATCGTTGTCATGAAGGGAAATTCGCGTCTCGCGCGCCAAGTCGATCAGAGACAGGCAAAACAGGACGAGCGCGCCGATGAACAACAGCGCGACCCCGTACTCGTGCGCCAGATCGAACATCGCGCTGACGAAAGCGACAATGATGATGAGCGCCGTGAGAATTCCCGAGACAACAGCGCAGAACAGCGCCCTGTTCAGAAGCGCGGCCCGCCGTTTGAGGCGAGGCAAATCAGCCTTGAGGAATGATTTGGAGGAATCATCGTCAGGAATGCCGTGAATAAACTGCGCGCGATCGATGATCCGGTTGATCCGGGAAACGAGCACAGAGATAAAGGCGGCGACGGCTCCAAGAAGGAACGCCGGAGCTGCGACAGTGGCGATGATACGACCGAGTTGGTCGACCGAAGGCATGACTGGCATCAAATCCGCTACACCTTGCATCGTTCGACAGGCAGTAAGGAGAGCGCGTAAGGATGCTTCCATTCATCAATTGTCTGTCCCCATCCGGAATGTGCCGCCTGGAATCCAGGTCATGCCCGGATGGTGGAAATCATGCGATAACGGTACGCGTGTCGCAAACCCGACGTTGCCCATAGGTTACTCGCAGCGAACGAGTTTCACCGTTTCAATCGATACTGCCGATTCCGGGTACGACGGTTAGGCCCAACCGCAATCAACAGCGTATCCCGCCTTCAAAGGCAGTCGCCAATCGAGCCTCATAGCTTCACACTATCAGGTAGGGGGCCGACAAGAAAGCCCTGCCCGACCGTCGCATCACAGCGACGCAGTGCTGCAGCTTTGCTCCGCCGGCAGTTCCTCGGCATTCGGGTCGCCTGGGGCGGTCGCCCAGGCCAGTTCGACGAGCGTCACGATCCGCCGACCTGCACCGTCAAGCTGGCAGACGATCAGGCCCTGATCCTCGATATAGGTCAGCAGACGCTGGGCGCGGCGGAGCGAGTGTGAGCCATAGGCGCGCGCGATCGCTGCATCGCTGGGGCACGGCCAGCCCTCCTTCGCCGCGCGAGCGATCATCATGAAGACGCCCTGCATGTCCTCCGGCAAAATGGAGGCGCGAAGCGAGACATCCTGCCATGCGTCATCCTCGACCAGATCGGAGCCGAGCCCGGCGCGGGCGCGCGTCAGCATGCGGCGGAAGTCATTCAGGTCCGGCACGGCCGAACCGAGACCCTCGATCCGGCAGCGGACCACGAACTCCTGATAGAGCACGCCGATGGCGCGGAAGCCCGCATCGGGCTCTGCCAGGACCGCGCTCAGGATCCGGTCCATCTGCTCGCGCCGCTCGGCCAGCTCCTCGTCGCTGATTGGCAGCTCGATCGCCTCGGGGCTGATATCCGGGACCGCGGACTTCGCCGCCCTGAGTTGCTCGAGAAGATCCGGCGCCGGCCGGCGCTGCGGCCGGCCAGCCTCGGGCGGCGGCGCTGCGAGGATCACGGCGCGCGCATCTTCCAGCGTCGCTTCCGGCAGCGGCAGCAGGCGCGGCGTCGCATTGCGCGCGTGGGTATCCGTCGCGCCAATGCGCAGCCCTAGCGGACGGCGGGACAGTGCCGGACCCAGCGCCATGAATTGTCCGCGCTCCAGGTCCCGGAAGGCCTCCGCCTGCCGCCGCTCCATGCCGAGAAGATCGGCGGCACGCGCCATGTCGATATCAAGGAAAGTCCGGCCCATGAGGAAATTGGAGGCCTCGGCCGCGACGTTCTTGGCGAGCTTCGCAAGTCGCTGGGTCGCGATGATCCCCGCAAGCCCACGTTTGCGGCCACGGCACATGAGGTTGGTCATGGCGCCGAGCGAGAGCTTGCGCGCTTCGTCCGACACTTCCCCGGCGATCGCCGGCGCGAAGAGCTGCGCCTCATCCACCACCACAAGCATCGGGTACCAATGGTCGCGCTCGACGTCGAACAGTCCGCCGAGGAAGGCGGCGGCGCGGCGCATCTGGTTCTCTGCGTCCAGTCCCTCCAGATTGAGTACCGTGGAGACGCGATGGATGCGCGCCCGCTCGCCGGCAACCTGCAGGCCGCGCTCGGTATGGTCCTCGGCATCGATCACGAGGTGACCGAAACGATCGGCCAGCGTCACGAAGTCGCCTTCGGGGTCGATGATGGCCTGCTGCACCCAGGCGGCACTCTGTTCGAGCAGCCGACGCAGCAGATGGGATTTGCCGGAGCCTGAATTGCCCTGCACCAAGAGGCGGGTCGCCAGCAATTCCTCGAGATCCAGAACAGCCGGGGCGCCGGCTGTCGTGTGCCCCATCTCGATTGCAACGGTCATGTCCCGACTCAAACTCTCCTTGCGGAGAGGGGCTTATCAACCTGATCACAGCCCGTCGAGCGCCACACGGCCAATCATCCCGTGTTCCACACAGCGTCCGCCGCCAGCGCCGAATCGCGCGGTTCCGCCTTAATGCCCCTTGAGGTCGAAGCGCTTCAGCTTGCGGTGCAAGGTGGCGCGGCTGACGCCGAGCGCCTTCGCCGCGGCCGAGACATTGCCCTGTGCCCGCGCCAGCGCCCGCTGCAGGGCCGCACGCTGCGCGTCGCCGAGGTGCTCGCAGCGCCCTGCCCGGCCATCGAGCAGGTCGGCGGCCGGAACCGGCCGGAGGGCGCGGTCGGGCGGGATACCCAGGGCGAGCCGCGCCGAACGCGTGGCGCCGATCACGAGGTCGTCGCTGTCGATCGCGAGCAAGCCGCCGCCATGGGCCTCGGTCGGCGGCGTCAGCACGATCCGGGCATTCGCAAAGGCGTTGCGGAACAGCTCGGCCTCGATCCGCCGCGCCGCTTCGCCCGCCGCGAGCGCGATCAGGCTGGCAAAGGCATCAGTGCGGTCGGCACGGCACGAGGACACATCGAGCACGCCGACGAGCCTTGCATGCTCGTCATAGATCGGGGCTGCGGTGCAGCTCAGCAGCGTGTTGCGGGTGAAGAAATGCTGTTCGCGGTCAATGGTCAGGACGCGCTGCTCGATCAGGCAGGTGCCGATCCCATTGGTACCCTCATGCTCCTCGTTCCAGATCGCCCCCGTCCACAAGCCCCACTCCTCGAAGGTGGAATCATCAGCCGCATGCCCGCGCCGTTCCAGCGGAATACCATCGTGATTGGCGAGCAGCACGCAACAGCCGGCGGCGCCCACCGCCTGGTACAGCCGATCCATGCTGGCTTGCGCCGCGCGCAATAGCGGCGCGATGCGCTCCCGCGCCTGTTGGAACTCAGCCTCGGTCAGCCGTTGCGGCGGCCGTGTGCCGGCGGGATCAAGCTGATGCAATCGGGAAGACCGTCGCCATGACGCCACCAGCGCGGATCGCGCGGCCTGGCCGGATTCGATCGCGGCCTCGACACGGGCCGCATGATGAGCGAGCTTGAGCTCCTTCATCCCGCTGATACTCCTCCCTTAACCCAATAATATAGGGCCTGCGGACCATGGCTTGCTTGACCTTCGTCAAAGTCAGTCACGGTAGGAGCTGGACCGCCATCGCGGGGCTCGCCGGCGTTTGATGCGTTCTTTTTGCCCCAACGGGGGCTACTGCGCTCGAAACGCTTTCACCTTACGGCAGTTGGGACGACTCGACAATTAGAGCGTTTTCAAGCGAAGCATGCCCTCGGACTTGATCCGAGGGTCGACGCCGGTTCGCGTAAAGAAAACGCGTCAAAACAAGAATCTAGAGCTTCGGTTCTGATTCAATCAGAACCGAAAAATGACCTAGTTCGGCCTGCCGATCCGCACCAGGTCGCGCGGGCTGGCGTAATCGAGCTGGTAGCGGGCGCGCTCATCCAGCATGTCGGGGTCGAGGCTCTCGGACCGGAGCAACGCGACACGCTTCTCGCCCTCAGCGCGCTCCTTCTTCAGCCGCTGCAACTCGGAGGTCAGCGCGATGATCTCCTGGTCGAGCTCCTGCCGCGCGTTCAGGCCGTATTTGCCGGTATAGGCATTGACGCCGAAATAGCCGATCATCAGGGCCGCCATCGTGTAGAGGGCGAGCCCGGTCAGGATCGACTTGAGGCGCGTGCGGGAGACCATGCCGCAGCTTGGGACGCCGCGGTTAATGGAGTCCTAAAACGAAATCACTTGTTGTGCTTTTCAACGTGGGCCGCGAACGCGTCGATGTACTGCTGCAGCACCTGCCGCAGCGCGTCCTTGGTGACCTCGCCATTGGCGTCGAAGGCGTCGCCGATCGCATTCAGATAGATCTCCGGCTGCTGCAGGATCGGCCCCGTAATCCCCGGAAGAATGTTCTGCAGGTGCTTGGCGGCCAACACGCCGCCGAGCGGCCCCGGCGAATTGCTGACGATGCCGACCGGCTTGCCGTTGAACGAGCTCTTGCCATAGGGGCGCGAGCCGACATCAATGGCGTTCTTCAGCACGCCCGGGATCGAGCGATTGTATTCCGGCGTCACGAACAGGATGCCGTTCGACTGCTGCAGCTTCTCCCGGAACGCCAGCCAGTCGGCCGGAGGGTTGGCCTCCAGGTCCTGGTTGAAGAAGGAAATGCCGGCTGGCGTGATGACGTCGAGCTTCAGCGAGGACGGCGCAAGCTTGGCAAGCGCGCGAGCGATCTTCAGCGAGAAGCTCTCCTTGCGCAGGCTGCCTGCGATGGTGACGACGGTGTAGGCCATTTGGTTTTCCTTTGATCGAGGAGTTCGACGGGGGACTTAAGCCGCCACGCCGAAAAGAATGCAAGTGCATGGAACATGCAATTGCAGAAACACAGCGTTCGCGGAAATGAGCCTGGCGGGAAATGTGGCGCCCGTAGCCCGGGTGGAGCGGAACCCGCAACCCGGGGCATCTGCATCAACGTCTAGGAAGGTCCCGGGTTACGCTGGCGCTTCACCCGGGCTACGACGCTACTTATTCGGATTGATCAGGAATTTCTCGCCGGTTGCGCGCTTGGCATAGATGGCGATGTTGGAAAGCGACAGCGCTTCCGGCAGCGACACCACCTGCGTGTAGTGGCTTGCAAAGGTCGTTTTGAGTTCGTCGACCACACGCTGACGCAACCTTGCGAATTCCGCCGGCGGCAGCTTCTGCAGGAAATAGGTCAGGAGCCAGCCACCGACGCCCCACGCCATGCCGAAGCCGCGCGGCAATTCGACCGGTCCGGTGTCGAGGCTGCCATAGACATAGACCTGCTTGTGCACGGCCGAGCCGTAGCGGCTGTATTCCTTGGCGGTCTTGTTGATCGCGACTTCCATCGCATTGAGGATCTGGCCGGCGAGCTTGCCGCCGCCGATCGCATCGAAGGCGATGGTGGCGCCGGTCTCGACCAGCGCATTGGTGAGATCGTCGATAAATGTCGGCGCGGAGGAATCGACGACGTACTTGGCGCCGATCTTGTGCAGGATGTCGGCCTGCGCCTTGTTGCGCACGATGTTGACCAGGGGAATGCCGTCCTTGAGGCAGATCTTGTTCAGCATCTGGCCGAGATTGGAGGCGGCCGCGGTATGCACCAGCGCCTTGTGGCCCTCGCGCCGCATGGTCTCGGTCATGCCGAGCGCCGTCAGCGGATTGACGAAGCAGGAGGCGCCTTCCGCAGCCGTGGTGCCCTCGGGCAGCACCAGCACGTCCTTCGCCCGCGCCAGCCGATATTGCGCATACATCGCGCCGCCGAGCAGCGCGACCGTCTTGCCGAGCAGCGCCTTCGCCGCGTCAGACGATCCGGTCTTCACGACGACGCCGGCGCCTTCGTTGCCGACCGGCATCGACTGGTCGAGCCGCGCCGCAAGCCCGCCAAGCGCCGCTTGCGGCACCTTGGCGGAGATAACCGGAAATTCCTTGGTACCGGAAGCCTTGGCGGTCGAGGGGTCGGCAGGGCCGATCAGGAGCCCGAGGTCGGACGGATTGATCGGCGCGGCCTCGACGCGGACCACGATCTCGTCCGGGCCGGGTTCGGGGATTGGCACCTCTACAAGCGAAATTTCCAGCTCGCCGCTCTTCTTGATCAACGAACGAAGCTGAAGCCCAGTCTTGCCGTCGGATGCCATCGTAGCCCTCCCTTGCCTGTTGTCCGGCCGCCTTCAGTTAGGCGGGGCGGCCGCAACAAACAAGGGCCCGAAAGAGGCGTCTGTCAGACGATCAGGAGATCATGCTGCGTGAGCGGTGCCGTGACGCCGGTCAGCGTGATCGAGGCGTCATGGCCGAGATCGATGACGGTGTCGTGCCCAACAAGGTGGACTGCGAGGTGCGAGACGTCGCTGGCGACCGAGGAATCGATCTGCAGGACATCGTGGCCGGGCCCCTCGCCCGCTCTGAAATGGTTGATGACGTCGTGACCCGAGGCTTCCTTGAAGACGAAGGTGTCGCCACCGGCGCTGTTCATGATATCCTTGCCGGCGGTCGAGGCCAGGGTGACGCCTGGCACGGCAGCGGACATCGTGTGCGAGCCGTCGTTGTTGTCGTAGGTGGTCGCGAGCCGGTGCCCCGCGGTGTCGAGAAGGTCATGCTTGGCCGAATAAGCCTGGCTCTGGATTTGGTAGGTATCGACCTCGCGGGTGCCGTCGGCGTGCCGCGTGGTCTGCACCGTCAGCCCGCCGTCGGGGTCATAGTTCGACTGGACGTAGCTGCCGTCGGTCTGAGTCACCGTTTGCAGGGTCACGTGCCCGGCAGTGTCATAGAGATCGAGCGTCTTGACGCCCGCGGCATCCACCATCTGCTTCAGCCAAAGCGAGCCGTCGTCACGGAACTGTTCCACCAAAAGGCTGTGGCCGGCGGCGTCACTAAGAACATGCTGCGACGCATAGGGCTTGTCGACGAAATTGAAATTGAAGACATCACGTGAGCCGTCGGCATGACGCAAGATCTCCGCGGCCAGGCTGCCGTCCGCCGCGTAGGTCGACTGTTGGTAGGCCCCATCGGTCTGCGTCACCGTCTCCTCGACAAGGTGCATGCTGGCATCGTACCGATCCAGCGTCCTGACGCCGTTCATGTCGATGCTTTGTGTCAAGAGCAGCGATCCATCAGTGCGGAACTGCTCGATCAGGATGCTGTGGCCCGACGTGTCGGTCACGACATGCTGCGAGGCGTAGTCCTTGTCGGCAACGCCCGAAATAAAGATATCGCGCGAACCGTCGGTGTGACGGATGGTCTCGGTGGTCTGCGACCCCGTGACATCGAGCGTCCGCGTTTCCTGCACGCCGGCCAGGGCTGCCAGCATCGTGCTGGTGACGACCGTGGTGTCGGCAAATTTCAGGTACTCGACGTTGGTCAGACGATCGGCGCCGTCGCGGTCGGCGACATGGTCGTTGACCGTGATCGTGTTGCCGGAGACGGCGATGTCGTAGTCCGACCTCTTGCCGGAGAACAGCGCGGTATCCAGGCCCTCACCACCGTCGACGACGTCGTTGCCAGCGCCCCCGCTGATGTAATCATTGCCGGCGCCCCCATCGATCACATCGTTATCGGTGGTGCCGCCGAGGAACCAGTCCTGGTGGTTGGTGGTATCGAAGTGGATCATGCGTACGTAGAGATCGAACGTTCCCGGCGCGCTGGCATTGGTGGCATCGCTCGGGCTGACGGCGATGCCGTTGATCGAGACGTTCTTCAGGTGCAGGGCTCGCCCCGGCGTCGAATTCACGAGTTCGATGTCGAGGCTGTGGACGGTGCCCGGATTGTTGAAGGTGACGGAAAAAGTCTGGTAGCCGGATGCGTCCGCCGCCGGCTTGAACTCGAAAATGCCGGACACGAGTTGGCCATTGACCCAGACCCGCACCTGCGCGCCGACACCCGCCACCATCGAGCCATAACCCGTCATGGTAAGCGTCGTGGTCTGCGACGGCGCAATCGTGGTCGGACCGCCGACAATAATGTCGTTCCCTGCCCCACCATGGATCACGTCATTGCCGAGTGCGGCATTGATGTTGTCGCTGCCGCGACCGAGGTCGATAATGTCGGCGGCAGGCGTTCCGGTGACGGTGAGATCGGGAATAAAACCCTGGTCATGAAAATATTGCGAGACGATGGAAGCCGAGGGCTTCCCCATCACGGAATAGCCCGCGGCCGAATATTGATTGCTGAGGTCCCACTGCCAGAGCTCGACACCCTTGAGCCAGCTTCCGCCTTGTGAGGCCCAGACCTGGAAGAACGCGTTGTAGGCGTCGGCCTGCGCGGCCGGATCCGGATCCCCGCCGGAGGCCCAGGACCCCGGAGCGATCGCGGTGCCCTCGATGCTGCGATAGCCGGCTTCGGTCATCAGAACCGGCTTGTCATATTGCAGCGCGAGCGAATGGAGGAAATCGACCGGTGATTTGTAGTCGAACGCGGCGGCGAAATACGGATTGGTCGGCACCTCGTTCCAAGCGTGAACGAGATCGTCCACTGTCGGCGTCGTGCTCGACGTCAGCGGCGGATAGGTGTTGACACCGATGACGTCGAGTTGGTCCCAGAAGCTGACATGCGATGCTTCGTCGGTCGCGGCCGCGTAGGTTATCTCGCCGTGAAACACCAGGCGAACGGCGGAGATGATGTCGACCCAATAGGCGCGGTATTGCGGGCCCGTGAGGCTACTCATCTCGTTGCCAATCACAAATGTATCGACCCCGCCAGCTTGCGCGATGGTCGCGAGGTGGACGACCTCCGCCTTGTAGGAAGCGAAGAAGGCACCGACGTCGCTCGGCGCAAGGCTCGATACACGAGTTCCATCAAGGGGGGAAAGCGAGGGCCGGAACACGATGGAGAGTCCCGCGTCACGCGCTGCCTGAAAGCCCGCGAGCAGACTCTGATCGCCTTCCGTCTTGCCGGATACCGGGAAAACCGAACTGCTGGCCCCGTTGTCAGTCCAGATCCGCGTCGAGAGCAAAATGGAGTTTGAGCCAATCGACGCGATGGATTGAAACGCCTGCCTTGCCGATGCGGCCGAGAGCTGTCCACCCCACTCGGAGAGCGCACCGAAACCTTGGATGTCGAACAAAGTCGCCACGCGAAAACTCCATCGTTGCTCGGATGGGTTTGCCGCGAAGCAATTACGTTCGTCTTAAACAGCTTGAGCGCTTTCGTAGGAAACGCCTGCAAAATTCGAATTCGGCTCGCGCGACGGTGATTTCGTCGCGCGAGGAGTTCCGATATTGGAACAGACTCGCGGGAACAGACCCGCGTCCGTGATCGGGCGCGTATTCGACGCGACGAGCGCTATGCCAACGCCTTGAAGGCCGCCCTGCCCGCGTACTTCGCCTGCTTGCCGAGCTGCTGCTCGATGCGCAAGAGCTGATTGTACTTCGCGGTCCGGTCGGAGCGCGCCAGCGAGCCGGTCTTGATCTGTCCGCAATTTGTAGCGACCGCGAGATCGGCGATGGTGGAGTCTTCCGTCTCGCCGGAACGGTGCGACATCACCGAGGTGTACGCGGCCTTGTTCGCCATCTCGATCGCGGCAAGCGTCTCCGTGAGCGTGCCGATCTGGTTCACCTTGATCAGGATCGAGTTGGCGCGACCATTCTTGATGCCGTCGGCAAGCCGCGTCACATTGGTGACGAAGAGATCGTCGCCGACGAGCTGGCACTTGCCGCCGATCAGATCGGTCAGCTCCTTCCAGCCCTCCATGTCGTCTTCGGACATGCCGTCCTCGATGGTGACGATCGGATAGCGCGAAACCAGATCGGCGAGATATTTCGCCTGCTCGGAGCGCGAGCGCGTCTTGTTCTCGCCGCCATAGACGTACTTGCCGTCCTTGAAGAATTCGGTGGAGGCGCAGTCGAGCCCGAGCATGACGTCATCGCCGGCCTTGTAGCCGGCCTTGCCGATCGCATTGACGATGAAATCCAGCGCAGCGTCCGCGGTCGGCAGGTTCGGCGCGAAGCCGCCCTCGTCGCCGACATTGGTGTTGTGGCCGGCCTTCTTCAATTCGCCGCGCAGCGTGTGGAAGATTTCCGAGCCGCAGCGCAGCGCGTCGGCGAAGGTTTCCACGCCGACCGGCAGGATCATGAATTCCTGGAAGTCGATCGGGTTGTCGGCATGCACGCCGCCATTGATGATGTTCATCATCGGCACTGGCAAGGTCCGCGCCGAGGTGCCGCCGACATAACGATAGAGCGGCATGTCGAAGGATTCGGCGGCCGCCTTGGCGCAGGCGAGCGAGACGCCGAGGATGGCGTTGGCACCAAGCCGGCTCTTGTTCGGCGTGCCGTCGAGCTCGATCATGATCTGGTCGATCCGGACCTGGTCCTCGACCGCGTGGTCGCTGAGCGCCTCGAATATCTCGCCGTTGACGGCGCCGATCGCCTTCTGCACGCCCTTGCCGAGATAGCGCGCCTTGTCGCCGTCGCGCAGCTCGACGGCCTCATGCGCCCCGGTGGAGGCGCCCGACGGCACCGCGGCGCGGCCCACCGCACCGTCTTCCAGCACCACATCGACCTCGACCGTGGGATTGCCGCGGCTGTCGAGAATTTCGCGGCCGATGATGTCGACGATAGCGGTCATGATGTGCACTTCCTCAGGTGTGGTTCTGGTCGGATGCGCTGCGTCATACACGGCAAGCAGGCAAATGTGAACGCTCACGCTTTGGCACGCATCTGACGCGGCAATGTGGTAGGTTTATGCTGATCTTCGCGTTTCAACCCATTGTTTCACAAAGCCGGGGTAACGCAATGAATCGTCGCAAGTTTCTCGCTTCGAGCGCCGCCGCAATCTTGGCCACGCCCACAGTATTGCGCGGGGCCCGCGCCCAAGAGCCTCAGGCGGGCGCGTTCCCCGTGAAATATTTCCCGGTAGCCCGCGGGATGGGTTCGCGCGACGTCACGCCCGCCCCTGACGGCACGATCTGGTTCTGCGGACAACGCAATGGGAAGCTCGGCCGACTCGATCCGCGGAACGGCGCCTACAAGCTGATCGATCTCGGACAGGGCGCCGCACCTCACGGGGTCATCCTCGGCCCGGATGGCGCGCCATGGATCACCGAAGGTGGACAGAATGCGATCGCCCGTGTCGACCCCGACGATCACAAAGTGAGGCTGTTTCCGCTGCCCGAAAAATTCGCCTATGCCAACCTCAATACCGGCGTGTTCGATAAAAGCGGAATCTACTGGTTCACCGGTCAGTCCGGCTACTATGGCCGGCTCGATCCCGAATCCGGTGAGATGAAGGTATTCGAGGCGCCGAGAGGCGTCGGCCCCTACGGCATCACGGTCACGCCGAAGGGCGATGTCTGGTACGCCTCGCTCGCAGGGAGCCACATCGCCCGGATCGATCTCGCCACAGGGCGAGCGAGCGTGGTCGAGCCGCCGACGCCCAAGCAAGGCGCGCGGCGGATCTGGTCGGATTCACGGAGCCGCCTGTGGATCAGCGAATGGAACAGCGGCCAGGTGTCGATGCACGATCCCGCCGACGGCGCCTGGAAGGCCTGGAAACTGCCGGGCGAGAATCCGCGCACCTATGCGGTCTATGTCGATGACAAGGACAAGGTCTGGCTCACCGATTTCTCCGCGAACGCGATCGTGCGCTTCGATCCGGTGACGGAGACGTTTCGCTCGTTCCCGAACGACAAGCCCGGCGCGAATGTGCGGCAGCTCGACGGCCGGCCGGGCGAGACGTGGGGCGGCGAATCCGGCAACGACCGTCTCGTCATGATTCAAACGACGGCGCCGGCATAGGACGCAAACCTGCCGGTGCTCGTCGGCGATCTGACGCGCTTGCGCCCTCCCCTTGACGGTTGACGAACAACCCCGCTTGCGTCCATGTCAGCGCTCCCCGAAGGACAGATTTCATGGCGCAACGACCCCTGCAGCTCGGCCGTGCCGTCAAATGGCCCGACACTCCGGACAAGGCCGTGCTCGACCGCGTTCCCAATCCGCAGGCAGGCACCGATTACCTGGTGCGGTTCGCCGTGCCGGAATTCACCTCGATCTGCCCGGTGACGGGCCAGCCGGATTTCGCGCATCTGGTGATCGACTACGTGCCGGGCCGCTGGCTGCTCGAGTCCAAATCGCTGAAGCTCTACGCCGCGAGCTTCCGCAATCACGGCGCCTTCCATGAGGACTGCACGGTGATGATCGGCAAGCGGATCGCAAGCGAGATCAAGCCGAAATGGCTCCGCATCGGCGGCTACTGGTATCCGCGCGGCGGCATTCCGATCGACGTATTCTTCCAGACCGGCCGTCTGCCCAAAGGCGTGTGGGTCCCCGACCAGGGCGTCGCGCCCTATCGCGGGCGGGGCTGAATCGGGACTGTCTCCGCGCAATAGCTCGGACTCCCTCTGCCGCTTGTGGGAGAGGGAGCGCAGCATCCATCGCCGATGCAATTCGACCTGATCTCATCATGCTCTACGCCGCGACGTCAGGGCGCCCCGCGGCGTCCGCCGGAATCCTCTGCTTCAGCAATTTGGCGCAGGCCAGTCCCAGCGCGATCATGATTGCCGCTGATGTGAGCAAGGTCGGCACCTTGCCGGCATGCGCGAGGCCGAAGCCATAGGCGATTGGGCCCACGGTCTGGCCCATGAAGAAAAAGAACGAATGCAGGGACATCGCGGTCGCGCGCGCCTCCACCGACAGCTCGCTGGCGAATACCTGCAGGCAGCCATGGATCATGTAGAAGCCCCAGCCCATCGCTAGCAGGCTCAGCGCCTGCATCTTCCAGCCGGGACTGAACGCGACGGCCACTAGCTGGACGGCGACCAGCGTCGCGCCTGCGATCATCATGCCGTTGACGCCGAGCCGTGGCAGAAAGCGCGACACAGTCATGGTGTAGAACAGGCCGCCCACCGCAAACCCCGCGATGACGATGCCTGCGATCGACAGCGAGGTTTCACCGAGATCGAACAGGAACGACGCCACAAACGGAAAAAGGCCGAGCACGCAGCAGCCCTCGATGAACACAGCCGAATAGCAGATGGGCGCGTTCGGATTGGTGAAGATGGTGCGGTAGCCCTGCTTCAAAGCGGAAAAGCTCGTCTTGGGCGGATGCGCGAGCTTCGCGCCACGGAAGCCGGCGAGCACCGCAAGCGAAGCTAGAACGACGAGGGCGCCGAGCACGGCGAGCACGCCGCGCCAGCCGAGAAAATCGCCGATCAGGCCGGAGGCCGAAGCGCCCAGCAGGTTGCCGGTCATGGCGCCCGCAAGCGTCCGCCCGATTGCGACCTGCCGCTTGTCGGGCGCCACGAGATCGCTGGTCAGGCCGAGCGCGACCGGAAACACGCCGCCGGAGCCGATGCCGGCGAGGATGCGAGTGGCGAACAGCATCGAGAAGGATGTCGACAGCGCGCCGAGAATGTTGGCGAGCCCGAGCAGCACGAGACAGATGATCATCAGCCGCGCCTTGCCGAACAGGTCGGCGGCGGCGCCCAGCAGCGGTTGGACGATGGCGAAGGTGAAGGCGAACACCGCGGCAAAACTTGCGGCGGTGGCGATGCTGACGCTGAAGTCGTCGGCGACATGCGGAAGCACCGGATCGAGCGCACGCGCCGAAAGACTCGCGGCAAAGGTCGCGATCGCAATGATGTTGAGCGCCGGCGGCAGGCGGCCAGTTGCGGTCACGCGTTTCGCACCCGCCCGCTCAACGCGCCGCCTCCTTGGCCAGCGCGTCGAATTGCATCAGCGTCCTGACCAGCCCCTCGAACTCGCGGAGCGGCACCATGTTTGGCCCGTCGGATGGGGCGCGATCGGGATCGGGATGGGTCTCGATGAAGACGCCGGCAACGCCGACCGCAACGGCCGCGCGCGCCAGCACGGGCACGAATTCGCGCTCGCCGCCCGAGGATGCCCCCTTCCCGCCCGGTTGCTGCACCGAATGGGTGGCGTCAAAGATAACAGGCGCGCCGGTGGTGCGCGCGAGGATCGGCAGCGCGCGCATGTCGGAGACCAGCGTGTTGTAGCCAAAGGACGCGCCGCGCTCGGTCACCAGCACGTTCGGGTTGTCGGCGCTAGTGAGTTTTGCAACCACATTGGCCATGTCCCACGGCGCGAGGAACTGGCCTTTCTTGACGTTGACGACCTTTCCGGTTGCGGCGGCCGCAAGCAGCAGATCGGTCTGCCGGCAGAGGAAGGCCGGAATCTGCAGCACGTCGACCGCCGGCGCAACCTCCGCGCATTGCGCGGGCTCGTGCACGTCGGTCAGGACAGGCAGGCCGAGCGAGGAGCGGATCTCGGCAAAGATCGGCAGCGCCTGCGCCAGCCCGATGCCGCGCGCGGCGGATGCGCTGGTGCGGTTGGCCTTGTCGAAAGACGTCTTGTAGACGAGCCCAACTTTCAGCCGACCTGCAATCTCCTTCAGCGCGCTGGCTACCTCCAGCGCATGCGCCCGGCTCTCGAGCTGGCACGGCCCGGCGATGATTGAGATCGGCAGATCGTTGCCGAACTTGACCGGGCCGACATTGACGATCGGGGCCGCCGAGGTCTTGGCGTTCAACGGTGTGTCCTTTCAATTTCGCGCGGACCATGCCGATCCGCGACACCAGGATCAACCCCGTATTGCCCCCGGGAATATCAGGGTTGCACTGAGCCTCACTTCAGCGCGGAGAATGTGGTCGGCACCAGCAACTGGTTGACGATATTGCCGACGATCTGACCATCCTCTTCGGTCTTGGCCCGCGCCGAAATCCATTCCGGATCGCTCTGGAACGCGGTCCATTTCTTCTCGCGATCGGCAAGCGATTCCCAAGCCAGCAGATAGGTCAGTTCCTGGTTGGATTCGCCGACCAGCGTGGTGAAGAACCCGACCTGCTTGATGCCATGCTTCTCCCACAGCTTGAGCGTGATGGTATCGAAGCGCTTGAGCAGCGCCGGCAGCCGGCCCGGCAGGCAGCGATAGACGCGGGTCTCATAGATCATTCGGCAGTCCTCCCTATTCTTGTGTGCTTGGCGTGGCAGTTATAGCCGCTACCAGGAAGACTGTCTTGATCGGGCCATGCACGCCCCGCAGCGGCGCGCGCATAACTATGCCACCCTACGCCTGTCATTCGGGGGCGCGCGCTGCGCGAGCCCGGAATCCATTTGTCCATGTAATCTGAGGCCCGATAGATTCCGGGCCTGCGCCTTCGGCGCATCCCGGAATGACGGCCTAGACCAGCCGCGATTGCGCCATCGCCGCCTGGATGAACGAGGCAAAGAGCGGGTGCGGCTCGAACGGGCGCGACTTCAATTCGGGGTGGAATTGCACACCGATGAACCAGGGATGGTCCTCGTATTCGACGATCTCAGGCAGCACGCCGTCGGGTGACAGGCCCGAGAAGCGCAGGCCGTGCTGCTCGAGCCGGTCCTTGTAAGCGGTATTGACCTCGTAGCGGTGGCGATGGCGCTCGGAAATTTCGGTGGCGCCGCCATAGACTTCGGAGACGCGGCTGCCGCGCTTGAGGACCGCCGGGTACGCGCCAAGCCGCATGGTGCCGCCGAGATCGCCAGCCTGCGACCGCCTCTCCAGTTCGTTGCCGCGCAGCCATTCCGTCATCAGGCCGACGAGCGGTTCGGGCGTCGGGCCGAATTCGGTGGAATTGGCCTGCTCGATGCCGACCAGATTGCGCGCGGCCTCGATCACCGCCATCTGCATGCCGAAGCAGATGCCGAAATACGGCACGTCGCGCTCGCGGGCGAATTGCGCCGCCCGGATCTTGCCTTCCGCGCCGCGCTGGCCGAAGCCGCCGGGCACCAGGATGCCGTTGACGTGCTCGAGGAACGGCGCGGGGTCCTCGTTCTCGAACACCTCGCTCTCGATCCAGTCGAGATTGACCTTGACCTTGTTGGCGATGCCGCCGTGGGAGAGCGCCTCGATCAGCGACTTATAGGCATCCTTCATCCCGGTATATTTGCCGACGATCGCGATCGTCACGGCGCCCTCGGGATTGCGGACGCGCTCGTTGATGACGTGCCAGCTCTGCAGCGCCGGTGGAATCTTCGGCGCGATCCCGAACGCGGCCAGCACCTCGTCGTCGAGGCCGGCGGCGTGATAGGCCTCAGGCACGGCATAGATGTTGTCGACGTCGCGCGCCTCGATCACGGCACTTTCGCGCACGTTGCAGAACAGCCCGAGCTTGCGCCGCTCCTCCTTCGGAATCTCGCGGTCGGTGCGGCAGAGCAGGATATCCGGCTGGATGCCGATCGAGCGCAATTCCTTCACCGAATGCTGGGTCGGCTTTGTCTTGAGCTCGCCTGCACTTGGGATGTACGGCAAAAGCGTCAGATGAATGTAGACCGCATGATCGCGCGGCAATTCATTCTTGAGCTGACGGATCGCCTCGAAGAACGGCAGGCCCTCAATGTCGCCCACCGTGCCGCCGATCTCGACCAGGACGAAATCATAGGCGTCGTTGCCGTCGAGCACGAATTCCTTGATCGCGTTGGTGACGTGCGGGACCACCTGGATGGTGGCGCCGAGATAATCGCCGCGCCGTTCCTTCGATATGATGTCCTGGTAGATGCGTCCCGTGGTGATGTTGTCGGCCTTGGTCGCCGGCCGTCCGGTGAAGCGCTCGTAATGGCCGAGATCGAGATCGGTCTCGGCGCCGTCGTCGGTCACGAACACTTCGCCGTGCTGGTACGGCGACATCGTTCCGGGATCGAGGTTGAGATAAGGATCGAGCTTGCGGAGGCGGACCTTGTACCCGCGTGCCTGCAGCAGGGCACCTAGTGCCGCTGAAGCCAGACCCTTGCCGAGTGAGGAGACCACGCCGCCGGTGATGAATATGTACCGCGCCATGGGGCCTAACCTCTATCTCGACGAGGGCGATTCGCCAAAATGATTCGTGTCCTCCCGGCAAACTTGTTGCCGGGCTGTGAGTGACGTGAATTTTACTGCTTAGTCAGACCGTTAATGGCGATTCCTGACGCAGGACGCCAGTCCTGCACCCTGCATAGCCACCCCGCATTATTGCGAGCGCGGCGCCTGCGGGCCGCCGGCGGGGGCCTGCTGGCCCTGCTGTTCGTCGGCCTTCTTCAGCGAATCCAGGATGCCGCCCGAGGTCGGCGGCGTGATCGGCGCGCCGCCAGCGGGCTGCTGCGTCGGCGCCGGGGCGCCAGTGCCGAGGACCGAGGCCGGCTGGCGGCTGAGGCCGGCATGCCAGGACAGAAACAGGCTGGTCGCGAAGAACAATACCGCCAGGACCGCGGTGGTCCGCGTCAGCAGGTTCGCGGTGCCGCGGCTCGACATGAAGCCCGCGCCCCCACCCATGCCAAGGCCGCCGCCCTCGGATTTCTGCAGCAGCACGGCCCCGATCATCACGGCGACGATCATGAGGTGGATGACGATGACGACAGTCTGCATTGTGACCTTCCGTCGCAAGCCTAGAAGCGCCGGGTTCCGGCGGCTCACACGCTATCAGCGGGTTTTCCTGAAGTTGCGCGGTGTTACACGATCGGGACCGGCAACGCCACCCCAATAACCGCCGCAATCTAGCTAGGGAGCGCCCGCCGCGATCGCAAGGAAATCGGCTGCCTTCAGGCTGGCACCGCCGACCAGCGCGCCGTTGACATTGGCAACGCCCAGTAGCTCGGCCGCATTCGAGGGTTTTACGGAGCCGCCATAGAGAATCCGGACATTTACGCCCTCTCCTTTGAAGCGTTCCGTCAAGAACCGCCGGATAAACTTATGAACTTGCTCGACATCCTGCACCGTCGGGGTCAGCCCGGTACCGATCGCCCAGACCGGCTCGTAGGCGACCACCAAATTGGCCGCAGTCGAACCGTCCGGCAGCGAGCCCTTGAGCTGGGTGCCGCAGACATCCAGCGCCCGCCCGGCATCGCGCTGCTCGCGGGTCTCGCCGATGCAGACGATCGCGGTGAGGCCTGCGCGCCAGGCAGCTTCGGCCTTCTGGCGGACCAGCGCATCGGTCTCGCCATGGTCGGCGCGGCGCTCGGAATGGCCGACGATGATGGCGCTGGCGCCGGCATCCGCCAGCATTTCCGCCGAGATGTCCCCGGTATGGGCTCCGGAGGCCTTGGGATGGCAATCCTGGGCCCCGACGGCGACCTTCGAGCCGCGCGCCTTGTCGGCAAAGGCGGCAATCAAGGTCGCCGGCGGGCAGACAAGAAGATCGGCCTTGCCGGCCAGCGCGCCGGCCCCCGCCAGCATGGCGTCGAATTCGCCGATGGAGGCTTTCAGGCCGTTCATTTTCCAATTGCCGGCGATCAGCGGCCGGATGGCGTCGGTCATGGCAGGATTCCCGAGAGATGGTGGTCGACATGCGCTAGCAGAGCCCGGCTCTCACTTCCAGACCCGGCGGTCCACCGCTACAAATCGCCGCCATAGCGGGACGGCATCCGCCGTCCCGCGTTAGCTTCTTGTTTGAGCATGATCTTTCCGGAAAACCGAGGTCCACTTTTCCGGATCATGCTCTAGGTTGCGACGGCGCAGTTGCCACTTTATGATACGTTCCCAACTCGGTGACGCGCTTTAAGGAATCCGCTTATCGGATTATCCCGGGGCGCGACCCGGTTCCCCTCCTTTTCAAACAAGTTGGACCCATGCTTCGAGGAATTCGGACAGCCTCATCAAACTGGCTCGGCAAGATCGTCATGGCCGTGGTGATGGGCGTTTTGATTGTCAGTTTCGGAATCTGGGGCATCGCCGACATCTTCAAGGGGTTCGGCCAGTCGACGCTCGCCAAGGTTGGCAGCACCGAAATCTCGACCGAGCAATTCCGCCAGATCTACACCGACCGGCTGCAGCAGGTCGGCCGCCAGTTCGGCCGTCCGTTGACGCCGGACCAGGCGCGCGCCTTCGGCTTTGACCGGCAAGTGCTGCAGCAGACGATCGCGGAAGCGGCTCTTGACGAGGAGGCCCGGCGGCTTCGGCTCGGCCAGTCTCAGGAAGAGACGATGCGCTCGATCTACAATGATCCGAACTTCAAGGGGCTGAACGGCCAGTTCGAGCCGCAGCGCTTCCAGTCCGTGATCCGCCAGTTCGGCTACACCGAGCAGCGCTATCTCGCCGAGCAGCGCCGCGTCGGTCTCCGCCGCCAGATCGCCGGCACGATCGGCGCCGGCATCGAGCCGCCAAAGACCTTGATCGAGGCCTTGGTCCGCTACCAGAACGAGCAGCGCTCGATCGAGTACATCAGGCTCGACGCGGCGCAGGCCGGCACCATCGACCCGCCCTCGCCCGAGGCGCTCGCCGCCTATTTCGAGGATCACAAGGCCCAGTTCCGCGCGCCCGAATTCCGCAAGATCGCGTTCGTCGTCGTGACGCCCGAGGAGATCGGCAAGTGGACCGAGGTCTCCGACGAGGATGCCAAGAAGATATTTGAACAGCGCCGCAACCAGCTTGGCACGCCGGAGAAGCGCGAGGTATCACAGATCGTGTTTCCGAACGTGGAGGAAGCCACCGCCGCACGTGCGCGGCTGACCTCGAACACCTCGTTCGACGACCTCGCCAAGGAACGCAACCTCAATCTGTCCGACGTCGATCTCGGCATGGTCGCGAAGTCGGCGATCCTCGATCCGGCGGTTGCGGATGCGGCGTTCTCCCTGCCCTCGGGCGAAGTCAGTCAGCCGGTGCAGGGCCGCTTCGGCGTGGCGCTGGTCAAGGTCGGCAAGATCGAGCCGGGCACGACGCCGACCTATGAGAGCATGGCCGGCGAGATCAAGAAGCAGATCGCAGCCGAGCGCGCCCGCGAGAAGGTCGCCGATCTCCACAACAAGATGGAAGACGAGCGCGGCGGCGGCGCCAACCTCGTCGAGGCGGCGCAGAAGCTTGGGCTCGCGGCCGTCACCATCGACGCCGTCGACCGCTCGGGGCGCATGCCGAACGGCCAGCCCGTAGCGAACATTCCGACCGGCCTCGATGTCGTCTCGCAGGCCTTCGGCAGCGATGTCGGCGTCGACAACGAGCCGATCCAGTTCCGCGGCGGCTACGTCTGGTACGACGTGCTCGGCGTGACGCCGTCGCGCGAGCGCAGCCTCGACGAGGTGCGCGCCCAGGTCGAGGCGAAATGGCGCGAGGACCAGATCGCGACCAGGCTGCGCGAAAAGGCAACCGAGATCGTCAAGAAGGTCGAGGCCGGCGGCAAGCTCGCCGACGAAGCCTCCGCACTCGGCGTGAAGGTCGAGACTGCGGATAAATTCCGCCGCGATGCCTCGCTACCGGCCGTGCCTGAGAGCGTGGTCGCGGCTGCGTTCCGCACCGCCAAGGATGGCGTCGGTCAGGCCACGGGTACCGGTGGCGAGCGCGTCGTCTTCCGCGTCACCGACATCATCGTGCCGCCGGTCGATCTTTCCTCCGAGGAGGTGAAGAAGTTGAAAGAGGCGCTGCAGCGCGGATTGACCGACGAGCAGGTCGCGCAATACGTCAACAAGATCGAAAAAGACATCGGAACCACAATCAATCAGGCCGCCTTCGCACAGGTGACGGGCGCGAATAACAACTGAGCATGATCCGATTAGATCATTGCTCTCATCTTTTGTTTGAGCATGATCTCCGCGCAAACGCTTCGCGTTTGTCGCGAGGGAAAACCGGTTTCCACTTTTCCGGATCATGCTCTAAAATCTTCACGGGCGGGCGATGGACGACCTGAAATCGATAATTGCGAAAGTCGCCACCGGCGCAACCTTGTCACGCGACGAAGCCGCAAGCGCCTTCGACAGCATGATGTCGGGCGAAGCCACGCCCTCGCAGATGGGCGGCCTCCTGATGGCCCTGCGCGTGCGCGGCGAGACCGTCGACGAGATCACCGGCGCGGTGTCGGCAATGCGCAGCAAGATGCTGCGGGTGACCGCGCCGCCTGATGCGGTCGACGTGGTCGGCACCGGCGGCGACGGCTCCGGCTCCGTGAACGTGTCGACCTGCGCCTCGTTCATCGTGGCCGGCACGGGCGTGCCGGTCGCAAAACACGGCAACCGCGCGCTGTCGTCGCGCTCGGGCGCCGCAGACGTGCTGGCCTCGCTCGGCGTCAAGATCGATCTTACGCCGGCCCAGGTCGGCCAGTGCGTCCAGGAAGCCGGGATCGGCTTCATGTTCGCCCCCGCCCATCACCCGGCCATGAAGAATGTCGGCCCGACCCGGGTCGAGCTTGCGACCCGCACCATCTTCAACCTGCTCGGCCCGCTCTCCAATCCCGCCGGCGTCAAGAGGCAGATGGTCGGGGTGTTCTCGCGGCAATGGGTGCAGCCCTTGGCGCAGGTCCTGAAGAACCTCGGCTCGGAAGCGGCCTGGGTGGTGCACGGCTCCGACGGGCTCGACGAAATCACCCTCACCGGCCCGACCTTCGTCGCGGCGCTGGAGCGCGGCGAGATCAGAACCTTCGAAGTTTCCCCTGACGATGCTGGCTTTGGCCGCGTCGGCAGCGAGGCCTTGAAGGGCGGCGATGCCGATGCCAACGCGGTGGCGCTGCTCAGCGTGCTCAATGGCGAGCCGAGCGCCTATCGAGACGTCGCGCTGCTCAACGCCGCCGCGGCGCTGATCGTCGCCGGCCGTGCCAAAGATTTGAAGGAAGGCGTCGCGCTCGGGACCAATTCGTTGGATAGCGGTGCCGCTGCCGCGAAGCTCAAACATTTGATCGCGGTTTCCAACAGCTAGAGCATGATCCGGAAAAGTGGGAACCGGTTTTCCGAAAAGATCATGCTCATAGAGACATAGGGTCCGCGATGTCCGACATCCTGAAGAAGATCGAAGCCTATAAGCGCGAGGAGATCGCCGCAGCCAAACGCGCGCATCCGCTGCCCGAGATCGAGGCGCGCGCCAAGGCCGCATCGCCGCCGCGCGGTTTCGTGCGCGCTATCCGCGACAAGCATGCTCGCGGCGATTACGCGCTGATTTCCGAGATCAAGAAGGCCTCGCCATCGAAGGGCCTGATCCGCGTCGATTTCGATCCGCCTGTCCTGGCCAAGGCCTATGAGGCCGGCGGCGCGGCCTGCCTTTCGGTGCTGACGGATACCCCCTCGTTCCAGGGCCATCTCGACTTCATGGTCGCGGCGCGCGCGGCAACCAATCTGCCGGTGCTGCGCAAGGATTTCATGTTCGACACCTATCAGGTGGTCGAGGCCCGCGCCCACGGCGCCGACTGCATCCTGATCATCATGGCCGCGCTGGACGACGCCGCCGCCAAGGACATCGAGGACGCAGCGCTCGCGCTTCAGATGGACGTGCTGGTCGAAATCCACGACCGGGCCGAGCTCGACCGCGCGCTGAAGCTCCGCTCGCCGATGATCGGCGTCAACAACCGCAATCTCCGCACCTTCGAGACCACGCTCGCGACCAGCGAGGCCTTGGCACCGCTGATCCCGAAGGAGCGGCTGATGGTCGGCGAAAGCGGCATCTTCACGCCGGACGATCTGTCCAGGCTGGAACGCGTGGGCATGTCGACCTTCCTGGTCGGCGAGAGCCTGATGCGTCAGGCCGATGTAACAGCGGCAACCCGCGCGCTGCTCGCACGCAAAAGCGCGCCACGCGCCACCGGAACCCGTTAGAGCGATGGCGGAGAAGTCAAAGGGCGGTCCCGCCCTCACCCATATCGATGCCAGCGGTGAGGCACGCATGGTCGACGTCTCCGCCAAGCCCGCGACCGAACGCACAGCCGTCGCCGAAGGCCGCGTCATCATGAGCAAGGCGACGCTCGAGCTGATCGTCTCAGGCAATGCCAAGAAGGGCGACGTGCTCGGCACCGCGCGCATTGCCGGCATCATGGCGGCGAAACGAACCTCGGAACTGATCCCGCTCTGCCATCCGCTCGCGCTGTCGAAGGTCACGGTCGATATCGAGCCGGACGAGAAACTGCCGGGCTGCATCGTGCAGGCGACCGTCAAGGTCACCGGCCCGACTGGCGTCGAGATGGAGGCGCTGACCGCGGTCTCGGTCGCCTGCCTTACCATTTACGACATGATCAAGGCGGTGGAACGCGGCGTCCGCATCGAAGGGATCCACCTCGTCGAGAAGCAGGGCGGCAAGTCCGGCCACTATCGCGCCGCGGATCGCTGACGCGTTACGTCACGACTGCGCTGTCACGCGGCTGTGACCGGGTCACCCGGACTGCGCCATCGCGTGCGGTGTTACATTTGGCGTAGCCCTTTGAAGGAGCAACGCTATGTGGGCCTTCAAGCTTCTTGGTGCGGCCGCGGCACTCTGCGTCCTCAGTGCGCCGGCGATGGCACAGCAGGTGATTTCCGAGCCCGGCTATTGCGCGCAATTCTACCCGAACGCCAATTGCCAGAACAAAGGTCCGGGCAACCCCTATACAGGCGGCTATCAGCGCTACATCGACCAGGGTTACGGGATGTGGGCTCAGGATCCGCCGATCAGACGGCCCGGCAAGCGATCGCGGAGCCACCGCTCGGATTCATCCGCCATCCGCGCGCGCTGATAGAGGGCATGCTGTCTGGTCGGCAAAGCGTTAGCATGCCCACCATTACGACTCGTACCTGAGGCCCGTCATGGCCGGGCTCGTCCCGGCCATCCACGAAGAGGATTGCATTGCAGCAACAACGTGGATGCCCGGGACAAGCCCGGGCATGACGAACCGGGGGTGTTTCGAGACGCCTTCCACGTCAGCGTGATGTTCAGTTCGGGATCGTCCGCTTCGGCGCGCCCTTGGCGTCGGCGTTGACGGTGACGCCACGCAACAGGTTGTAAGCAGCGTTCAGCGCCTTGTCGTTCTTCTCGTCAGGCGGGACGAAGGATTGCGAGCCGGTCTGCTCGGTGCCTTCGGCCGCCAGATGCCCGCGCATCGAGGCCTCGCCCTTGATCTCGGCACGCGTCTTCAATTCGTCCGGCACATCCTGCAGGATCTCGATATCGGGCGCGATGCCCTGCGCCTGGATCGAGCGGCCCGACGGCGTGAAATAGCGCGCGGTGGTCAGCGCCAGCGCGCCATTGCCAGCCCCGAGCGGAATGATGGTTTGCACTGAGCCCTTGCCGAAGGTGCGGGTGCCGATCAGCGTCGCGCGCTTGTGGTCGTGCAGCGCACCGGCCACGATCTCGGAGGCAGAGGCCGAGCCGCCGTTGATCAGGACCACAAGCGGCTTGCCCTTGGTCATGTCGCCGCCGCGAGCGGTGAAGCGCTGAGTTTCCTCCGGCAACCGGCCGCGGGTCGAGACCACCTCGCCGCGCGCCATCAGCGAGCTCACCACCGACACCGCCTGGTCGAGCAAGCCGCCGGGATTGTTGCGCAGGTCGATCACATAACCGGCAAGCTTGTCCTGCGGGATCTCCTTGGAGATATCGGCGATCGCCTTGTGCAGACCCTCGGTGGTCTGCTCGTTGAACGAGTTGATCCTGATATAGCCGATATTGCCGCCATCGGTGTGGAAGCGCACCGGGCGCACACGGATGATCTCTCGGGTGATGGCGACGTCGATCGGCTTGTCGGCATCCTTGCGGATGATCTTCAGCTTGGTCTGGCTGTTGGGCGGGCCCTTCATCTTGTTGACGGCCTGATCCAGCGTCATGCCCTGGATCTGTTCGTCATCGATCTGGGTGATGATGTCGCCCGACATGATGCCGGCACGCGAAGCCGGCGTGTCGTCGATCGGCGCGACGACCTTGATGAAACCATCCTCCATCGTGACTTCGATGCCGAGGCCGCCGAACTCGCCGTGGGTGGTCTCCTGCATGTCGGTCCAGCCCTTCTCGTTCATGTAACGAGAATGCGGATCGAGCGAGGAGATCATGCCGTTGATCGCGCCCTCCATCAGCTTGGAGTCGTCGGGCTTCTCGACATAGTCGGTCCGGACGCGCTCGAACACGTCGCCGAACAGATTGAGCTGGGAATAGGTATCGGAGCGGACCGCGGCCTTGGCGACCGCAACCAGATTGGCGCCCTGCGGGGCGGTGACGAGAAGGGTAAGGCCGACGCCGGTGACCGTGCCGAGGAGAAAGCCAAAATTCCTACGCATGCGTGCGATCCTTCCCGCTGTAGCCGCCACGACTGTGATGAATCGTCGTTCTCACCCGACGTGGACAAACACACAATGCCTTTTTGGTCGGATCAAGGCCAATTGTACCGGAGAAATACCGTCGCTCACGACATCGTGCGTTGCTCGTGCGCCGCTATGGACGTCCCTCCTGGAGGCCGCTCTGCCAGGTCGACGGATTGGTTCCAAAGCCGCGTTTGGCGCGCGTGCCCAGCCAGTAGCCGAACTGCGGCGGAACATTACGGAATGGCCCGTCCACGCCAAGCTTCAGCGCGGCGTCCATCGGCCAGTTCGGGTTGTTGAGGATTTCGCGCCCAATCGCGATCAGATCTGCCTGTTTTTCGCGCAGGATCTGTTCCGCCTGGTCACCATGAATGATGAGGCCGACGGCCATGGTGAGGATGTCGGCGTGACGGCGGACGTATTCCGATAGGGGCACCTGGTAGTTGTACTTGATTTCCTTGCCGAGGATCGGCGCGATGTCGGTGATGCCGCCGGACGAGCAATCGATGACATCAACGCCTTTCGCCTTGAGGATGCGGGCGAGCCGCACGCTCTGCTCCGGCCCCCAGCCCGCATTGTCCTCCACCGACAGCCGCACGAACAGCGGCTTGTGGTCGGGCCAATGGCTGCGCACCGCCTCCGTCACTTCGATGATGAAGCGCATGCGCTTCTCTTCCGAGCCGCCATACTCGTCGGTGCGCTGGTTTCCGCGTTCCGACAAGAACTCATGCACGAGATAGCCGTGGGCGCCGTGCAATTCGAGCACGTCGAAGCCAGCCTCATTGGCGCGGCGCGCGGCTTGGCCCCAGGCCTGCACGAGATCTTTCACCTCGCTGCGCTCCAGCGCCCGCGGTACCGGCCAGCGCGTGCTATGCGCGATTGCGCTCGGCGCCACCGGGGTCCAGTCGTCCCAGTCCTCGATCTCAGGCGACCGCTGCAGCGGACCGTCGCCTTCCCACGGCCGCGTTGCGCGCGCCTTGCGTCCGGAATGGCCGAGCTGGATGCCGGCAAGCGCGTTCTGTTGCTTGATGAAGGTGACGAGCCGATTGAGTGGCGCGATGAACTTGTCGTCCCAGATGCCGAGATCACCGACCGTGCCGCAGCCGCGCCGCTCGACCTTGGTCGACTCGACAATGACGAGCCCCGCGCCGCCGGCGGCGAACTTGCCCGCATTCATCAAATGCCAATCGGTCGGAAATCCCTTCACGGCCGAATATTGATGCATCGGCGGCACCACGATCCGGTTCTTCAGCGTGATCCCGCGGATCGTCATTGGTGAGAACAGGAGCGTATCGGACATGGTTTTCCTCGCATCACTGGACATCGTTACCCGCTATTTCACGGGGGTCGGTTTCCTGCCGCGAACGATATATGTGCCGTCAATGACGGCAAAGCCGAAATGCGGGAGGCTTCCATGCCCAATCGGCGATTGCCGAAGCACGAGTCTTGCGCTCGTCCGTCGCACTTATGCTTCACCCGTTGCCAACTGCCGCGGTCATTCCGGGGCGGCCGCAGCGCGAGCTATGATGTGCAATTGCACATCAGAGAATCCATTCATCCGCTGGCGCAAGCTGCGAAATGGATTCCGGGCTCGTCCTTCGGACGCCCCGCAATGACAGCCTCCGTCATTGCGAGCGGAGCGAAGCAATCCATGCCTCCGTTCGCTGCGCTATGGATTGCTTCCCGGAGCCTGTCATCGGACGGCGCTTCGCGCTTATCCGTTGGCTCGCAATGATGTTGTGGTTGCTTTGGGTGCGACATATCAACCCGACGGGCAAATCAGCAGAAACGTGTCCAGACTATCAGCGAAAAACATTTCGCTTTCGCCGTCGGGCAAATCAGTGATTTAACTCCGCGCGTCTCACCCAAGAGAGGGGCGGCTCGCGATCGTCACGAACGTTGCGGTGAGATGCGGTGGACGTGATGGGTGTGACTGACGAGCACACACAGCACGGACGGCGAAGTCGTGTGGTCCTGGCGCCCCGACGCTGGCGCTAAGTTTTTGCGCGAAGAAGTTTGCGCGAGAGACGACGGTGGCAAGAAAGCCCGGTCACCGGGGAGAGTACGAAGTAAGCCGTAACACCATCGCGCAGGGAAAGCCGGAATGCTTCGGTTGAACCTGTGGTCCTACTCCCGTGCTTTTTGTTGCACGGGACCCATGGGTGCAACCAGCACCCGGCTTTCCCTGCGCCCTCTGTTCGATGAGAGGGCCGAGAGTAACGCAAAGCTCGGGCGAACAACGCCGCGAGCATGCGGACTCCTCATGCTGTTTGAAAGTTGAATCAGAACCCATCCCCGTCATTGCGAGCGCAGCGAAGCAATCCATCGCGCCACTTGCGGAGAAATGGATTGCTTCGCTGCGCTCGCAATGACGGTGGAGAGAGCGTTTCCCAGGACTACGGTCGTAGGATGGGTAGAGCGAAGCGAAACCCATCATTCGCGCCGCTTGCTCCATCGGGATGGGTTTCGCTTCGCTCTACCCATCCTGCAGGCCCGCGAACGAAGACATTGCCGCCCCCTTGGGATTTTCGTACACAACCGTCGCCATGACCCAACCGTCCCTTTCCCCCGGCTCCGCCGATGTCCTGTTGTTCGACCTCGGCCGCGTCGTGCTCGATATCGATTTCGGCAAGGTGATGACCACCTGGGCCGGCCATGCCGGCTGCGAGCCCGGCGAGCTCGCCACCCGCTTTGTCATGGACGAGAGTTACAGACATCACGAGGTTGGCAAGATCGATGACGCCGCCTTCTTCGCAGGCCTGCGGCAGTCGCTCGGCATCAGCATCTCCGACGCCCAGTTCCTGGAAGGCTGGAACGCGATCTTCGCCGGCGAGATGCCGGGAATCGCCGAGCACCTGGCGCGCGCCAAGACGCGCCTGCCGCTTTATGCGTTCTCGAACACCAATCCGCCTCATATCGAGCATTTCTCGACAGCCTATTCGGACGTGCTCGGCCACTTCCGTCAGATCTTCTTCTCCTCGACGATCGGGCTACGGAAACCTGACGCGGACGCCTATGATTACGTGATAAAGGCGATCGGCGTGCCGGCTTCGCGCATCGTGTTCTTCGACGATTCCGCCGAGAACATTCGCGGCGCACGGGCGATAGGTCTCACGGCCATTCACGTCACATCGCCGGATGATGTGACGAACGCGCTTGTCGCGCTCGGAATTTAGGAGTTGCCCGTGGCACTGATGCCGGTCGCCGATGCGCTTGCCGCGGTCCTCGCCGGCGCGGAACCATTGCCGGAAGAGATGGTCGCGCTCGATGCCGCCTATCACCGCACGCTTGCCCGTGACGTCGCGGCAAAACGTACTCAGCCGCCACTCGCGATGTCGGCGATGGATGGCTATGCGGTGCGATCCGCCGACGCCGCCGACTTGAGCGCGCGGCTGAAGGTGATCGGCGAAGTCGCCGCGGGCCGGCCGTTCGGTCGGGAACTTGGTCCGCGGGAAGCGGCACGGATCTTCACCGGAGGCGTCATTCCCGCCGGCGCCGATGCGGTCGTGATCCAGGAGGACGCCCAGGTCGATGGCGATCACATCACCATCACCGAGGCCGCTGTCGCCGGGCGGCATATCCGGCCCGCCGGCGTCGATTTCCGCGAGGGTGACGTGCTGCTCAGGCGCGGAAGCCGGCTGACCGACCGCGCGCTGTCGCTGGCGGCGTCGATGAACTATCCGGAACTCCCCGTGCGGCGCCGACCCAAGGTCGCCGTGCTCGCGACCGGCGACGAACTCGTGATGCCGGGCACCTCTCCGGGTCCAGGCCAGATCGTCTATTCCAACGGCTATGCGCTGCGGGCGATGGCGCGTGCGGAAGGCGCTGAAGCGATCGATCTGGGGGTCGCCGCCGACACGGTTGCCGCCACCACTGACGGCATCCGCCGCGCGCATGCCGCGGGCGCCGACATCCTCATCACCACCGGCGGCGCCTCGGTCGGCGACCATGACCTCGTGAAGCCGTCGCTTGAGGCCGAGGGCGTGACCATGGCGTTCTGGAAGATCGCGATGCGGCCGGGCAAGCCGATGATGCATGGCCGGCTCGGCGCGATGCGAGTGATCGGCCTGCCCGGCAATCCGGTGTCGTCCTATGTCTGCGCCTATCTGTTCCTGGTGCCGTTGATTCGGGCCCTGCTCGGCCGCTCGGCGATTCATCACGTGACGGAAAGCGCCCTGCTCGGCCGCGATCTCGCCGCCAACGATCAGCGCGAAGATTATCTTCGTGCGCTACTCGAAGAGCGCGACGACGGCACGCTGATCGCAACGCCGGTCACCAAGCAAGACAGTTCGCTGCTTGGGAATCTCACTGCGGCGCAGGCACTTGTGATCCGTCCGCCATTCGCGCCAGCCGCAGCAAAAGGCGCGCCTTGCGACATCCTCCGATTGCCCGAATGACGCTGCGACCAGCATCTGCCGGAGCATCTCTGGTCGCGTTCACCAGAAATTAAGTGGTTGCGGAACACATATCGAACATATAGTGTCCGTTCATGATTTGTTTCGAAACTCGCTGTCTACGAATGGGAGTGCGTGACTCCCGAGATCAGCTCTTCTCAAGTCTCGGATCGAACGACGCTACCAACCGGGGGAATGCTCGCGATGCTTACGCGCAAACAGTATGAACTTCTGCGTTTCATCAACGAACGGCTGAAAGAGGCCGGCGTGCCTCCTTCCTTCGACGAGATGAAGGACGCGCTCGACCTGCGCTCGAAGTCCGGCATCCACCGCCTGATCACGGCGCTGGAGGAACGGGGCTTCATCCGCCGCCTGCCGAACCGCGCCCGCGCGATCGAGGTGATCAAACTGCCTGAGCTCTCCGCTGCCGGCAACGGCCGCCGCGGCTTCACGCCGAGCGTCATCGAGGGCACGCTCGGCAAGCGCACGACCAGCGCGGCCGTGGCCGAAGACGATGGCAACCGTCCCGTCGCCGTTCCCGTGATGGGCCGGATCGCGGCGGGTACGCCGATCGAGGCGCTGCAGACCCGCAGCCACACCATCAGCGTGCCGCCCGACATGCTCGGCTCCGGCGAGCATTATGCGCTCGAGGTGCGCGGCGATTCCATGGTCGAGGCCGGCATCCTCGACGGCGACATGGCGCTGATCCAGCGTAACGACACCGCCAACACCGGCGACATCGTGGTGGCGCTGATCGATGAGGAGGAAGCGACGCTGAAGCGCTTCCGTCGCCGCGGCGCGTCAATCGCGCTTGAGCCTGCCAATGCGGCCTACGAAGTCCGCATCCTGCCGCCGAACCGGGTGCGGATCCAGGGCAAGCTGATCGGGCTTTATCGCAAGTACTGAGCCGACGAGGACGCAGCAGCTCGTCTGGTACTTTGGTGGGTGATCTGCCCTCAAGGACACTGACAAGAACGATTTAGAGTGATTAGAATAAGAGCCCCGGTAAGTTCGCCGGGGCACTCTCGGTGCAAGGAGATGTGCGGCAGCGCCTCCTATCGTGTTTGTGAACGGCTAGAGGGCGCGGGCCGTACAAATGCCAAGAACGGAGCAGAGGCTTATAAGTTATCGTCCACTCTGATAGAGGCCTGCGCCTCTTCCCAGGCACGGGTCGGCTATCTCGAATGAGGAGCAATCCGATGTGTGACTATAGCCTGCATGCCGTGGCGACGCGTCCCGCCCAAGTTGGAGAGACGCTTATCACCACCACCTTCCGCGGCACTTCGACCCGCGGCTTCGCTTCGGAAAGCGATCCGACGGTCGCAGTCTGCATGCTTCCCGGGACCGAACTCGCGTTCGCCGATAACGTCCGCTACGACAATCGCTGGATCTGGACCAAGACGACCGGCTTCCGTGTCGGCAAGTTCAACCAGATCGATGCGCATATTCGGGATCGTCATCACGACGCGATCGAATTCCCCGATGGCAGCCATGTGCTGGTGACCCAGCTCTGCGAAGGGCAGCGAGCGACCGTGCTGCAATTGCCAGTGACGCATCATGTTGCAGAGCCGGCACCGAAGGCGGTCGACCAGCGCCCCGCGCCGAACCCGCTGTTCATCGGCTGAGAGCTTCGGGCAGCGTGCGCCGCCGGTCTCGGCCGGCGGGACGTTGCCGCGGGTGAAAAGCAAAGTATTTCGAGCGGCCCCGGAGGCCATCCGGGGGCGCATGCGATTTTTTGTTGAACTATTCGCAAGGGGCATGATCGGTGGTCACCAAGATCACATGGCAAAAAGCCGGACGGGTGGCCCAGCCCGGCCGATACATGTTCAGGTTCGGCTGGCTCACCGTCGCAGCGGAAGATCTCGCGATCTGGGAGCGATTTCCGGATGCGAGTTTCACGCTCGTGCAAGTGCCGTCGCATTCGGGCGGTCCGGACGAATTTCGGCTCGGCGCCTTCGAGCTGCCGGCCAACGCCGGTGGAGATTGACGGGAGCGCTCAGTCTTCCGGCTGCAGGTCGGACTCGGACGGGGTCGCATCGATGGCGCGCGGCGCGGGTGCCCCTTGGATCCGGATCGTGGTCTCGGGTTCGCCTTCGCCTGACACCGCAGGCGACCACGGCCGGTCGAGGCCGGCAGGCTTGACCGCATCGATGACGAAGCCGTTCCGGTTCCGCCGCAGCGCCAGCCCGCCCTGCCGCCGCAGGCGCTCGGCATCGATGACCGCCGCCGCACAGCCTTGTGGCACCGGCCGTGCGGTCACGATCAGCACCGCCCGTTCGCAATCGTCCGCGAGCGCCTCGGATCGCTGCGTGAGCGCAACGAACGCGCCGCCCGCGGCCGGGGTCACGCAGCCGCCCTCATCGCATGAGACGCCCTCCGTGAGCGACGGGTCGCTTGCAGTGCGAGCATCGGCATCCGCGGCAAGCCACTCCTTGGCGAGAAACGCGTCCTTCGCGGTGCGCATCAGGTGCAACCGCCCGTCACCGCCGCGAACGGCGACATTGCGGCCGTCGCCGGAAATCAGGATGTCGGGTTGCGGCGCCCTCACCGCCCAGACCACCGCAATGAGAAGCACCGCCGCGCCGGCGAAGCGCAGCGGCGTGCGCAACAGCCCGAGCAGGATGACGCCCAGGCTCGCGGCGATCAGCGGGCCGATCCCGAACGCACTGACGTGGCCGACTGCGCCCGGCAGCGCGGCGACCCATTGCGCAACCACGATCATCCAGTCGATGCCGCTGCCCATGATCGCCCAGAACACGCCGTCGAAACCGAACGGCATCGCCAGCAAGCCGAGGAGCCCGGCCGGCATCACCAGCGCCGACACCACCGGCATCGCCGCCAGATTGGCAAGCACGCCGAAGGGCGCCACCCGATGGAAGTGAAAGGCGGCATAGGGCGTGGTCGCCAGTCCCGCTACCAGCGAGGCCAGCAGCAGCATCGCAATCTCGCGCCCGCCCCACAGCGCGATCCGCGCGGTCGCGGAATGATCGGGCGCGGCAAACAGATGCGGCATGCCAATCTGCACCAGCGCCACCAGCCCGAGGGTCGCCGCAAAAGACATCTGGAAACTGGGGTGAACCAGCGCTTCCGGCGCGATCGCGAGCACAATCATGGCCGCGACTGCGAGCGTCCGGAACGTCACCGCGCGGCGGTCGACCATGACGGCGATCAGCACCACCGCGGTCATGAAGAACGAGCGCTGCGTCGCGACCTCCGCTCCCGACAGCAGCAGATAGAAGGCGGCAGCGACCAGCGCCGCCGCGGCGGACCATTTCTTGATCGGAAAGCCCACGGTGAGCACCGGGAACAGTGCGAGCAAGGCGCGGACTGCGAAGAAGACCACGCCCGCGACCACCGCCATGTGATAGCCCGAGATCGAGAGCACGTGGCCGAGCCCCGAGATGAACATCGCATCATTCACCGGCTCGGAGATCGCATCGCGCCGGCCGGTCAGGAGTGCGGTCGCGATCGCGCGATTGTCGCCTTCGAGCACGTTGCGGATCCGCGCATCGATCGCATCGCGCATGCCTTGCATGAACGCCGCATAGCGCAGCGCAAATCCGCGGCCTTCCGGCGACGCCGTCGTCTTGATCGCGCCGAGAACGAAACCGGAGGCGCCGATGCCCTGGAAATAGAGATCGCGGCTGAAATCGTAGCTGCCGGGCCGTAAGGGAGCGAGCGGCGGCTGCAGCCGTGCCTTCAATTCGACGAAGCCGCCGACTTCAGGGGCAGTGCCCTTCTTCACCGACAGCCTGACACGCTCGAGCTTCGGCGCGCCGCGCTGGCTTTCGATGCTCGCGACGCGCAGCACGAAACGGTCGGTACGCTCGCGGATGTCACGTGTCTCGACAAATCCGGTGAGCGACACCGAAAACATCGGCCGCGCCAGCACGCCATGTGCGACCCGCGCGGTGCGCCAGGTGGCAACCGCAAAACCCGTCGCAACGGCGGCAATGATGACGGCGGCAGCGAACGCCTGCCGCCGCCTGAGCAGGAACGCGACAGCGCATAGCGCGATGGCGACGATGACCGCGACCGACAGCACTGGCTCATGGTCGGCGGCGAAGTAAAGCGCGATGCCGCAGCCGAACGCGACCGGCACCCAGGGCAGAAGCCGTCCGGCGCCCGCTTCCGCCCGGATCCACTGACGCAACGTCTCGACGATTGGCGGCCAGGCGCCGACGCCGATCGGGGCATACCCACCCGCCGGCGCCACCGCCTCGCGGGGCGGCCAGGTGCCGGCATAGCCGCGCCTGCCGCCCGGCGTCCTGCCCTCGTCCGACATCCTGCGCCCTGGAGTATTCCTGCTTCAACAAAGCTACCGGAACCGGGTATCCGCGGGATAGCGGAACAGATGCGGAATACGGAGGAAAGAACGCGCTGCCGGCGCGTTTCCGATCTTAGCGCTCCAAGCCCGATTGAGCCGAAAGTCTCATAAGGCCACAGTCCCATTGAGGATTAGAGTACCGTTACGCCTCCACCCGGACAGATGGGAAAGAGGCAGTGGTGGCTCGCGGTTCGAAGACCGCTGGAGCCCTTCTCAGGTGGTTCAAGGCTTCCCTGAGACCGGCGTTGCCGACGCAACTCGCAAATCAGGCCTGTAGCGTCACGCATCACGCGCACTCCGCGAGCGAACAGAGCGCTGAAAAACGCGAGGAGAAGCCTTTGAACCAAAGGAGCAGCACATGGCAATTCAAGTACCGAGCGATTTTCGCCGGGTGATCGTTGCCGCGTCGGTCGGAAACATCATCGAATGGTATGACTTCTATATCTTTGGCAGCCTGGCCGCCGTTCTGTCGGTCAAGTTCTTCGAACAATCCCACCCCGTCGCAGCCCTGCTGAGCACGATCGCCCTATTCACTGCAGGATTCCTGATCCGTCCACTCGGAGCATTCCTCTTCGGATGGATGGGCGACCGAGTCGGCCGCAAGTACACGTTCCTCATCACGCTCACCGGAATGGGACTGGGAACGGGCGCGATCGGCCTGATCCCGACTTACCAGTCGATCGGTCTCACCGCAGCGTTCGTGCTGTTCGGGCTGCGCATGATCCAGGGCCTGTGCCTCGGTGGCGAGTATGGCGGCGCCATCACCTATGTTGCCGAGCATGTGCCCGACGACAGACGCGGCTACTACACAGGCTGGCTCCAGACCTCGCCGACGCTCGGGATCGTGGTGTCGCTGGCCGTGATCATTCTGACCCGGATCTATTTCGGCGATCAGGCCTTCAACGAATGGGGATGGCGCGTTCCGTTCCTGCTGTCATTCCTGCTGGTGGCCATCGCCATCTACATCCGCCTCCAGCTCCAGGAGACGCCGATCTTCCAGGAGATCAAGGCCCGCGGGCAGATGACCAGGAATCCCTGGAAGGAGGCGTTCCTCAGCTCGAACATCAAATACATCGGAATCGCCATCATCGTCCTGATCGGACAGGGCGTGGTGTGGTACAGCGGTCAGTTCTGGGCGCTGTACTTCCTGCAGCAAGTCTCCAAGGTGGACGCGCTGACCTCGTCGTACATCGTCGGGGCTGCGCTGCTACTTGCGACGCCGAGCCTGATCTTCTTTGGCTGGCTGTCGGACCTGATCGGCCGCAAACCGGTGATCCTGGGAGGCATGCTGCTTGCCGCGATCACCTATTATCCGCTGTATCTGTGGCTCGGAACGGTCACGCAGCCCGGAAACATCAACTATCCGATCGCAATCTTCATCATCTTCGTCCTCGTCTGTTACGTCGGGATGGTGTACGGGCCGGTCGGTGCGTTCCTGGCGGAGTTCTTCCCCAGCAGAATCCGGTACACGTCGGTGTCGGTGCCGTATCACATCGGCAATGGCTGGGGCGGCGGCTTGGTGCCGTTCATCACCTCCGCGGCTTTCGCCGCCACTGGCAGCGTTGGCTACGCGCTGATCTATCCGATCCTAGTTCCTGCGATCTGCTTCGTGCTCGCCGTTTTCCTGATGCCGGAAACGAACAAGACCAGCATCTGGGAGCAGGTCGAACCGCGAACCGCATCGTGACGCCCAATAGCCCTTGCCGCGGGGCTACCAAGCCCTGTGGCGGGGGAATCCAACATCCGGCAGGAGCGGGTCGACACCTCTGCCGCAACAATCCCCTCGCGCCGGCCGCTACCGCGTAGCGGTCGGACCGATGGCTCGGCCAAACCCGCCTTCTCAGCCGGCGCGGTGATGCCAGCGATCGTGCCACCAGGCGGTGAAATCACGATCCGTCAGCAGCTCCCAGCCGGCCAAGAGGATCACCAGCATGCCCGACAGCACGCTGCTTACCGTCGCCGAGACCTGCTCGTAGCCGACCGTCCACGGCGCCAAGAGCAGAGCCAGTCCGAGCAGCATCTCTCCCCATTCCTCCAGATAGGACGGAATGACAAATGCCTCGACGGCAAACAGGATGACAGCCAACCCAAGCGCGATGGTGATCCAGACGGCCGCTCCGCCGAAGCCCAGGGCAAACGGCGACCCGACCAGCCACACACCCACCAACAAGCTGGCAACGTCCTGCCAGTGTTGAATGCGCATGACGCTCACCTCCCCTCTCCCATGCATATGGTCACGCGGCGCGGCGCCGGAAAGACATCCCGCCTGACCTGCGTTGTGTTGCGGCTCTCCGTGTTCCGGAGCCGCCTCCCGCCGCCCATCACCCGGAAAGCACGCTTGCAAGTGCGCCGCAGCAGGATGCAAACTGCTGCGCTCAATCAGGTGTCAACGTCTACGGCTCTCGGCCCGACCGGAATTCAAGGTTGCGTCCAGAACGAGAGGAGCATGACGCCATGCGAGAAATCGAAATCCACGATTATGCGCGGCAGCTCTTGGAAGCACATGGTGCCAAGGCCATTGCGGAAGCTGCGCAGAATGCCATCGAGCTCGAGGCAAAGGGCGAGGTCGAACTCGCCAAGACCTGGCGGCATATCGAAGACGCCATGAAGCTGATGCGCGGGCCGCACCAAAGCTGACGCTCCGGTGCGGGAACCGCGAACGTGGCGCAGGATTCGTCGCAAGCCGCTTTAACGCGCGGCGGAGCGACAACATGATCTCTAGTGACCGGCTCTCCATGACAGGAGCGAAGCCATGTTTCCCAGATGTACGACAGCCGAAGATCTCGTGAAGGCGATCACCGATGAGAAGGTGCAGATGATCGATCTGCGCTTCACCGACCTGCCGGGGGTGTGGCAGCATTTTTCCGTCCCGCCGAGCGCGGCGAGTATCGATGCTCTCAGCGAGGGCATTGGCTTCGACGGCTCATCGATCCGCGGCTTTCAGGAAATCCAGGAAAGCGACATGCTTGTCGTCGCGGATCCGACCACGGCTTTCCTCGACCCGTATTCGCTGGCATCGACGCTGGTCCTGATCTGCAACATCCGCGACCCCGTGACCGGTCAATCCTATAGCCGCGATGCTCGCTACATCGCGCAGAAGGCCGAGACCCATCTGAAGGGCACCGGGCGCGCCGATACGAGCTACTTCGGTCCGGAGGCCGAGTTCTTTGTGTTCGACGACGTCCGCTACGGACAGGGCATCAATTACGCCTTCCACGAAATCGATTCCGGTGAAGGCAGTTGGAACACGGGCAAGGAGGAAGTGCCGAATCTGGGCCACAAGCCGCGCCCGAAAGAAGGATACTTTCCCGTTCCCCCCACCGACAGCATGCAGGATCTCCGCGCCGAAATGGTGCTGACGATGGAAGAACTCGGCATCCAGATCGAAGCCCATCACCATGAAGTCGCGACCGGCGGCCAGAACGAGATCGACATGCGCTTCACCACGCTGACGCGCATGGCGGACAATCTGATGATCTACAAATACGTGGTGAAGAACACCGCGAAGCAGCATGGCATGACCGCGACGTTCATGCCCAAACCGCTGTTCGAGGACAACGCCTCAGGGATGCACGTTCACCAGTCGCTATGGAAGGGCGAGACCAATCTGTTCTACGACAGGGGCGACTATGCCGAGCTGAGCCAGCTTGCCCGCTACTATATCGGCGGTCTCCTGACCCACGCCTGGGCGCTGTGCGGGCTTTGCGCGCCCACCACGAACTCCTATCGGCGCCTGGTGCCGGGCTATGAGGCCCCGATCAACCTGGTCTACTCCCAGCGCAACCGCTCGGCCTGCTGCCGCATTCCGATGTATTCGCCGAATCCGAAGGCCAAGCGCGTCGAGTTCCGCTCGCCGGATCCTTCGTGCAATCCCTATCTGGCTTTCTCCGCGATGCTGATGGCCGGCCTTGACGGCATCAACAACCGGATCGACCCGGGCAGCCCGATCGACAAGAATCTTTACGACCTGCCGCCCGCCGAGGCGAAGGATGTGAAGTCGACGCCCGGATCGCTGGACCAGGCCCTCGACGCGCTCGAGCGCGATCACGCCTTCCTGCTCCGTGGAGACGTCTTTACCGCCGACGTGATCGAAACCTGGCTCGACTACAAGCGGAAGAAAGAGGTCGATCCAATCCGGCTACGCCCGCATCCGTACGAGTTCCACCTCTATTACGACATCTAGCGACGACCGCCCGGGTGACCGGCCTATTGGTCAATCAGCGGCGTCTTCGATGAAACGTGATGGCTGGCGATTTTCCAGTCGCCGTCTTCACGAACGATGACCCAGGTGATCTTGACTGAGAGCGTCGGATCACTCTCGCCCAGAAAGAACGACGCGGTGCCAGCCATGTTGATGAGATCAGGGCTGACCTGCGCCGCGCGCACGTCAGAGAACTGAACGGTCGGCGAGCGCCATCGCGGCAGGCCGTTGAAGTAGGCCTCAACCCCTTCCCTGCCGCGATAGAGCGTCGGATTGGAGCCGAAGAAGAACGCGCGCTCCGAATAGAGCGAAGCGAGTGCTGCGGCATCCAGCCTGCTGAAGCCGGCCGACCATTTTGCCATGATGGCGGAGACGATCTCCTCGGCTTCGCCCTGCATCTCGCCCGCCGCTAGCTCTTGCCGCCGACTTCCTTGGCGAAGGTATCGCGGAGTCCAATGGTGCGGTTGAACACCATCTTGTCCGACGTCGAGTCGGCATCGCGCACGAAATAGCCCTGGCGCTCGAACTGCATTACCTCGTTCGAATTGCTCTCGGCGATCGCCGGCTCGATGCGCGCGTCCGTCAGCACTTCCAGCGACTGCGGATTAAGGTCGGCGGCGAAGTTGCCGGCGTCCGGACTGGGCGTCGCGAAGAGCTGGTTGTAGATGCGGATCTCGGCCGGTTTCGACTGCGCCGCCGGCAGCCAGTGCATGGTCGCCTTCACCTTGCGCCCGTCGGGGGCGTTGCCGCCCTTGGTCGCGGGATCATAGGTGCAGCGCAGCTCGACGACCTCACCGGCGTCGTTCTTGATGACGCCGGTGCACTTGATGAAATAGGCGTAGCGTAGCCGCACTTCGGTTCCCGGCGAGAGGCGGAAGAATTTCTTCGGCGGGTTCTCCATGAAGTCGTCGCGCTCGATATAGAGCTCGCGGCCAAAGGCAATCTTGCGGGTGCCTGCCGAAGGATCATCGGGATGATTAATCGCCTCGATCTCCTCGACCTGCCCTTCCGGATAGTTCTCGATCACGACCTTGAGCGGCCGCAGCACCGCCATGCGCCGGAGCGCGGTGCGGTTCAGCTCCTCGCGGATGCAGAACTCCAGCATGCCGACGTCGACGACGCTGTTGGACTTGGCCACGCCGATCCGCTTGATGAACTCGCGGATCGCCGCTGGCGGCACGCCGCGCCGCTTCAAGCCTGCAATCGTGGGCATGCGGGGATCGTCCCAGCCGGCGACATGTCCCTCGCGCACGAGCTGGGTCAGCACGCGCTTGGAGAGCAGCGTGTAGGTCAGGTTCAGGCGCGCAAATTCGTACTGCCTGGGCTTGGACGGCACCGGCAGCTTGTCGAGCAGCCATTCATAGAGCGGGCGATGATCCTCGAATTCGAGCGTGCAGATCGAGTGCGTGACGCCCTCGATCGCGTCCGACTGCCCGTGGGCATAGTCATAGCTCGGATAGATCGACCATGTGTCGCCGGTGCGCGGATGGTGCGCGTGCAGGATCCGGTAGAGCACCGGATCGCGCATGTTGATATTGCCCGAGGCCATGTCGATCTTGGCCCGCAGCACGCGCGCGCCGTTCGGGAACTCGCCGGCCTTCATGCGGCGGAACAGGTCGAGGTTCTCCTCTACCGAGCGGTCGCGATAGGGCGAGTTCTTGCCGGGCTCGGTCAGCGTGCCGCGCGCGAGGCGAATCTCCTCCTGGCTCTGGTCGTCGACATAGGCATCGCCCTGCTTGATCAGTTCCTCGGCCCATTCGTAGAGGCGCTCGAAATAGTCGGAGGCGAAATAGAGGTTATCGCCCCAGTCGTAGCCGAGCCAGCGCACGTCGGCCTGGATCGAGTCGATATATTCCTGCTCCTCCTTGGTCGGATTGGTGTCGTCGAAGCGCAGGTTGCAGTGGCCGGGAAACTCCTGCGCGATGCCGAAGTTAAGCGCGATCGACTTGGCGTGGCCGATGTGCAGGTAGCCGTTCGGCTCCGGCGGGAAGCGCGTCACGACGTGGCTGTGCGTCTTTGACGCGAGGTCAGCCTGGACGATGTCGCGAATGAAATCGCGTCCGGTCTCCGCCGCCACCGCTTCTGCCGCCACTGGTTCTGTCGTCATCGAGGGTTCCTATGCATGGTCCAGAAAACCGGAAGCCGCTTTCCCGAAAGATCATGCTCAAAAAAGGGATCAGCCGCCCTTCTGCCAAATTCGCCCCGGCCCGCCAAGCCCGCTTTCGAGGCCGCCGCTTTCGAGGCTGCCGCTTTCGAGGCTGCCTTTGGGACAGCCCAAGTGGACAGCCAAGGCTTTGGTAAGGCCAAGGCTTTAGTTATGCGTTGTTCCTGCTATACACCAGCGCCGTTCAAGCCCGAGTTCGCATCCGGTCATGTCTGATTCCGTCGTCACACGCTTCGCCCCCTCGCCGACCGGCTTCCTCCATATCGGGGGTGCCCGCACCGCGCTGTTCAACTGGCTCTATGCCAGGAAGCACGGCGGCAAGATGCTGCTCCGGATCGAGGATACCGACCGCGAGCGCTCCACCAAAGAGGCGATCGAGGCCATCCTGGATGGCCTGACCTGGCTCGAGCTGAATTGGGACGGCGAGGTCATCTACCAGTTCAGCCGCGCCGCCCGCCACCGCGAGGTCGCCGAGCAGTTGCTCGCCGCCGGGCGCGCCTATCGCTGCTACGCCACGGCAGAGGAACTTGCCGCCATGCGCGAGAAAGCGCGCGCCGAGGGCCGCACCCGCCTCTACGACGGAATGTGGCGCGACCGTGATCCGGCCGACGCGCCGGCCGGGATGAAACCCACGATCCGGCTGAAGGCGCCCCTGACCGGCGAGACCGTGATCGAGGATCAGGTCCAGGGCCGCGTGGTCTGGCAGAACGAGAACCTCGACGACCTCGTCCTGCTGCGCGGCGACGGCACGCCGACCTACATGCTCGCGGTGGTGGTCGACGACCACGACATGGGCGTGACACATGTCATCCGCGGCGACGATCACCTGATCAACGCCGCGCGCCAGAAGCAGATCTACGACGCACTGGAATGGAACATCCCGAGCATGTCCCATATCCCGCTGATCCATGGCCCCGACGGCTCAAAGCTCTCCAAGCGCCACGGCGCGCTCGGCGTCGATGCCTACCGGGCGATGGGCTACCTGCCGGCGGCGCTGCGCAACTACCTGGTCCGGCTCGGCTGGAGCCATGGCGACCAGGAGATATTCTCCACGCAGGAGATGATCGAGGCGTTCGACCTGCCGTCGATCGGCCGTTCAGCGGCGCGGTTCGACTTCGCCAAGCTGGAGAACCTCAACGGCCACTATATCCGGCACAGCGACGATCAATCTCTCGTGACGCAGTTCGAGAACGTGCTGGACTACGTTCCCGACGGCGCCGCCATCAAGGCCAAGCTCAACGAGGAGACGCGCGCGCAATTGCTGCGGGCGATGCCGAGCCTGAAGGAGCGCGCCAAGACGCTGCTCGAATTGATCGCGGGCGCCTCTTTCATCTTCGCCGACCGGCCGATCCAGATCGAGCCAAAGGCCGCCGCGCTGCTGACGCCGGAAACGCGCGCGCTGATCGGCAAGCTTCGCGCGGCGCTGGAGACGGTCACCGACTGGCGGCTGGAGACCACGGAAGCCGCCATGCGGAATTTCGCGGAGCAGAACAATCTCAAGCTCGGCGCCGTCGCTCAGCCGCTCCGGGTGGCATTGACGGGACGCACCACCTCGCCGGGTATTTTCGATGTCCTGGCGGTATTGGGGCGGGAGGAAAGTCTTGCCCGGCTGGGCGATCAGTCGGCTGCGTAAGCCCCCTGCCATGCCCCTCCGAGGGTCCACCTTGCAGCGCACAGGGCAATAAGCTACGCATTCCGCGAGGCCTTCTAGACAATCCGGCTTGTCCCGACATCCGCCGTAGAAACGGCAACTCGGGCAGGCTCGATTTTCGCAACAAATTCATCGGGGACTACACGATGGACGCACAATCCAGCAGCAAAACAGCTACCCTCACGATCGGCAACAAGACCTACGATTTCCCGATCCTGAGTGGCACCGTCGGCCCTGATGTCATCGACATCGGCAAGCTGTACAACCAGGCCGGCGTGTTCACCTACGACCCGGGCTTCACCTCGACGGGGAGCTGCCAGTCCAAGATCACCTATATCGACGGCGACGCCGGTATCCTCGAATACCGCGGCTATCCGATCGAGCAACTCGCCGAGCACGGCGACTTCCTGGAGACCTGCTATCTCCTGCTCTACGGGGAGCTTCCGACTCCGGCGCAGAAGAAGGATTTCGACTACCGCGTCACCCATCATACGATGGTGCACGAACAGATGGCGCGCTTCTTCCAGGGCTTCCGCCGCGACGCCCATCCGATGGCGATCATGGTCGCTGCCGTCGGCGCACTCGCCGCGTTCTACCACGACTCCACCGACATCAACGATCCGCAGCAGCGCATGATCGCTTCCATGCGCATGATCGCGAAGATCCCGACGCTGGCGGCGATGGCCTACAAATACACCATCGGCCAGCCCTTCATGTATCCGAAGAACTCGCTGAAGTTCGCCGAGAACTTCCTCAATATGTGCTTCGGCGTGCCTTGCGAGGAATACAAGATCAACCCGGTGCTCGCCGACGCGCTGGAGAAGATATTCATCCTGCACGCCGACCACGAGCAGAATGCGTCGACCTCCACGGTGCGCATCGCCGGCTCTTCGGGCGCCAACCCGTTCGCCTGCATCGCGGCCGGCATCGCCTGCCTGTGGGGACCGGCGCATGGCGGCGCCAACGAAGCCGCGCTGAACATGCTGTACGGCATCGGTAAGGTCGAGAACATTCCGGACTTCATCGCCAAGGTGAAGGACAAGAACAGCGAAGTCCGCCTGATGGGCTTTGGCCACCGCGTCTACAAGAACTACGATCCACGCGCCAAGATCATGCAGAAGATGTGTCATGCCGTGCTGAAGGAGACCGGCCACGGCGACGATCCGATGCTGAAGGTGGCGATGGAGCTGGAGAAGATCGCGCTCAGCGACCAATACTTCATCGACCGCAAGCTCTATCCGAACGTGGACTTCTATTCGGGCATCACGCTGAAGGCGATGGGTTTCCCGGTCGACATGTTCACCGTGCTGTTCGCGGTCGCCCGCACCGTCGGCTGGATCAGCCAGTGGAGCGAGATGATCGAAGATCCGCAGCAGAAGATCGGCCGTCCGCGCCAGCTCTACACCGGCGTCGCCCGCCGCGAATACGTCCCGATCGACAAGCGGAAGTAAGCTTCAAGCTTTCTGCGAAGTTTCAGACGGCGCCATCGTTCTGATGGCGCCGTTTTTGTTTGCCGCGGGCTGCGATCTCCGCCGCCGACGGCTCGCTAATACGCGATCGTGCTGCGTACGCCGATCAGTGCCCCGCTCTTCACCGGCGAATTCGGCAAGATCGGATCGGGAACGTGTCCACCGGGATGGACGATGTATTCAAAGACAGGCTGAAGCGTCCAGCCTGGCTTGATCTGAGCCTGGTAGGAGAGCTCAATCGTGAGCTCGAAATCTCTAAGCGGCTGATGGACTCCAGTTAGGTCGATGATGTCGCGATCGAGCGCGCGCGCCCGATCGGATATATGCGCGCAGATGAACGACGCTCCGAACTTGTCGTCAGGTCTCCCGGGCAGCAGTCCTGAGAACACGATTCCGGTGTCGACGAAGAAGTCGATCAAGTTGCGATCCGATGGAGTGCCCGAGATCCGGCTGAACACGGCGATGCCGCTTGCGGCATCCCCGCCCTCGGGGCGCCAGATCTGCTGATCAATGATGCCGTAGATGCCGCTCGACCCGCGAAACAGACGAGCGTTCCCGCTGCTGAACGGGCTCGCCTGCGAAAGGCCAGCATCGTCGAACCTCATGTCCGCGAACATCCCGAAGTGGTGCCATCCGCCAAGCCGTAGCGTGCCGGCCAGCCCGCGCGAATCCTTGTCCTGATTGTAGCGATACTGCAATTCCCCCATCAGCAAGGGCGGATCGTTCACGCGGAAATTGGTGCCGGCGCGATTGACGGTCGCCTGCCCGCCTGGATCGCCGTTGAACAATCCGACCAGGGTCGTCCAGCTCGGGCTGGGATCGAATTTCAGCCGGATGCCGGGCGTTGCGAGAGGATAAGCGGGACCGCCACTCGGCAAATTGCCACCGGCGATTGTCGGCCAATCGCTGCTGATGAGCGTCTTGCTGTAGTCGCTGACGAAGAACTCGGTGTCCGCCGCAAGCTGGCCGAGGCGGATGCTGAAGCGATCGTCGAACAATTTCTGCTCCAGCCATAGCTCGGACAGCCGTGTCGACGGCACAGCCTCGATGTTGCTGATCGTGATCAGGCTCTCGAAATGCTGGTCGCGCAGCCCCGCCGTATGATGAATCTGGAAGGCGTTGGCGAAGAAACCCAGCCCTGACCACCCCGCGAGCTTCTCCAGGTCGGCCGCGACGAAGGCCTCGAGCTTGCCCTCATAGAGCCCACCGCGCCGCACGCCTCCGGACAGGTTGCGCAACGCTTCGCCGGTGTAGATCAGCCCAAAAGTGATCCCGCGTTCCGCGAGCCATTTGCGCACGCCGGTGGGATCGCCCTCGTCCGGCAGGCTGGTCGCCATCGACGACGGGGGAATGCCGTTCAGCGAAGCGGCGTCGTCAGCGGCGGCAGGCGCGGAAACCAGAAACGCAGCCACCAAGCCCACCACCACTGACACCTGGGATCGTCGACTGGAACCAGGGAGATGCAATTGCGATGCATTCGCAATTTCATTGTGGACCACTCTTAAATCGTCGATCTTACGCCGCACTCCCACAGTCGCCCCACCCCAGTTGCGAGCTACTCGCAATCAGGATTGACATAAGCGGTTCCGCTAGGCAAGCTTCATGCAACTAAGTCGCAACTGCAATAAGCTGCGGAGCCTTGCTTGGGGCCAAGCACGGCTCGAGCGCGACCGACCGTAAGGCTCATAGGGATGGATGAAGACGAACCAGATGCCGGCGTGCTGGCCGGGTGTCTTGAACGACGGCTAATTTAGTTCGTCTGCCGGCCGTTCCGCATTGTCGCCAGCACGATGTCGGCGGCGCGAACGCTTGGCGGCTGGTCGCCGGTCGACATGATCGCGTCCATCGTGGCGAAGGCCTCGATCTGGCTGCGGCGCAGCGCGGAATCCGCGAGCACCTCGCCGAGCGCCTGCGACAGCTTTTCGGGCGTCGCGTTCTCCTGCAGGAATTCCGGGATCACCTCCTGGCCGATCACGAGATTGGCCAGGATCACCGATGGCACGCGGATCGCGCGGCGCAGGATGAAGGCCTCAATGGCGCCGACGCGGTAGGCCGTCACCATCGGAACGCCTGACAGCGCCAGCTCCAGCGTCACGGTGCCGGATTTGGCGAACGCGGCATGTCCGATCCTGAACGCGGCGCGCTTCTCGCTCTCGCCGACCACGATCTGCGGCTTGACCTGCCAGCCCTGCACACCCTCGCGGATCACAGCTTCCAGATGCGGCATGGTCAGCAGGACCGGCTCGAACGCAACGCCGCTTGCGCGCAATTGCGCCAGCGTTTCGCCGAACAGCGCGAGGTGATGCCTGATCTCGCTGCGCCGGCTGCCGGGCAGCACCAGCAGAACCGGCGGCTGCGCATCGCGCCGCTTTGCTTCCTCGGCATTCGGCCGCAGCGAGGCGAACTGCTCGGTCAGGGGATGGCCGACATAGCTGCAGGGCGGCCCGCGCAGCTTGCGATATTCTTCCGGCTCGAACGGCAACAGCGCCAGCACGTGATCGACATAGCCGAGCATCGCGCGCGCCCTGCCCGGCCGCCAGGCCCAGACCGACGGCGACACATAGTCGACGATCGGAATGGTAGGATTGCGCGCCCGGACGCGACGGGCGACGCGATGGGTGAAGTCGGGGCTGTCGATGATGACCAGCACGTCCGGCGCCGCATCGATCACGGCATCCGTAGCGTGCCGGATCAATCGCAGGATTTTCGGCAACTGCTGCACGACAGCGGCAAGGCCGACAATCGAAAGTTCTTCGATCGGAAACAGCGACGTGAGGCCCTCGCGCGCCATCATGCGGCCGCCGACGCCGGCAAACTGCACGGCATCGCCGAGCCGCTGGCGCAGCACCTTCATCAGCGCCGCCCCGAGGCGATCGCCGGATTCCTCAGTCGCGATCAGGAAGATCTTGCGTGTGATGTCTGGGGCGCGGCCGTGCATCAGCTTGGCACACCGATGACGAACACCCGTCTTGCGTCCGCAGCCTCGATCATCGCCTGCGGTTCGGCGGCAAGCGTATTGCCGGCAATGACGGCAATCCCGGCAAGGCCCGCTTTCGCGGCGCCCTCGACCGTGCGCGGCCCGACTGTCGGCAGATCGTAGCGCAGATCCTGGCTGCTCTTGGGCGCCTTCACCAGCACGCCGCGACCGCTCGGGGCACGGATGCGGCCGTCGGCACGCAGCCGCGCCACACGCGCCAGAAGCCCGTCGGTGCCCTCGATGTCCTCGACGGCGACCACATGCCCGTCGATCACGACCGCAGCCTGGCCGATGTCGAACGGACTGAGCGCGGCAAGCACCTCGCGCCCCCTTGCAATGTCGGCGCTGGCGTTGCCGGCCGGCGTCGTGCGCGTGATGCAACCTTCGGGCATCAGCAGATCCGGGGCGACATCCTTGATCCCGACCATGCGAAATCCATCCTGCTCGAGAATGCGGCCCACCCCCGATAGCAGATGATCGTCACCGCCTCGAAACGCGCGGATGACGTTTGCGAGAACACGGAGCGTCTTCAGATCCAGCCGGATTTCCGACAGCGCCGGCCGCATCAAGGTGCCGATGAAGATCAGGTCGCGGCAGCCCTCCTCGCGAAACAATCTGGTCGCCCGCCCGAGCTGGCCGACCGAAATCCAGCGATGGCGGAACCCCTCGACACGGACCGGATCGCACGCGCCGCGCAATGCGAACAGCACCGGCGCGATACCGCGTTTGGCAAGCGACTCCGCGACCGCAAACGGCATGGCGCCGCCGCCTGCGATGACGCCAACCGGAGAGGAAATCGCTGGAGCCGCTGACGTCATGGCTCGGGCGCCCCTCGCATCAGTGCTTGCCGTCGACAGCCGGAAGACAGAGCGGCCGCTTGCCCTTGCCGATGAAGGCGAGGATTTCGGCGATCGCCGGATCCTCGGCGGCCAGCGGCTGCACCGCGGCCAATCGCTCGGCGAAGACGCCCTCGCCATGGAATAGCTTCTGGTAGAAGGCGCGGACGGTCACCAGCCGCTCCCTGGTGAACTTGCGGCGCTTCATGCCGATGATGTTGAGACCTTCGAGCACGGCATATTGGCCGTTGGCGAGGCCGAACGGGATGATGTCGTCGCGCACGCCGCAGACGCCGCCGACCATCACCTGTCGCCCGATCCGGGTGAACTGGTGCACGGCCGAGAGCCCGCCGATATAGACGAAGTCCCCGATCTCGCAGTGACCGCCAAGCGTGGCTGATGTCGCGAAGATCACATCATTGCCGACCATGCAGTCATGACCGACATGGCTGTTGTTCATGAAATAGCCGCGGTCGCCGACGCGCGTCAGCCCGCCGCCTTTCACCGTGCCGATGTTCATCGTCACACCTTCGCGGATGGTGCAGCCGGTGCCGATCTCAAGCCGCGTCGGCTCTCCGCGGTAGCTCAGATCCTGCGGCGGCCCGCCCAGCACCGCAAACGGCGAGATCACGCATTCCGCGCCGATCGACGTATGGCCGGAGACGGTCACATGCGCATCAAGCTTGCAGTTCGCGCCGATCGCGACGTTGGGGCCGATGATGCAATAGGGGCCGATCGAGGTGCCCTCGCCGATCACGGCGCCATCCGCAATCCGCGCGGTGGGATCGATCATGCTCATTACGACAGGCCCGCTACTGGTTGATGCGCAAGCGCGCTAAACAATCGAATTTTCCGGCTGTTAGCGCGACATTGCCCGGCATGTCCAGTGACGTATCATGACTGCATATTGCAGCGCGCGGTACACGGGACGAAGATTGAAGGCGCGCCGAGCCGATCAATCCGTCAGCATCGCGCCGACATCGGCTTCGGCGACGATCTGACCGTTGACCTTGGCGTCGCCGTGAAACCACCACATGGTCTTGCGGCGGCCGATCGAGCGCATGTGGTACTCGATGGTGTCGCCGGGCATCACGGGCTTACGGAATTTGCACTTGTCGATGGTGAGGAAGTAGACCGCGCGCGGCTTCTCGGTGCCCTCCACCGACTTGATGCCGATCACGCCGGCAGTCTGCGCCATGGCCTCAATCATCATCACGCCGGGATAGACGGGACGTTCGGGAAAATGCCCGAGGAACGATGGTTCGTTGTACGTGACGTTCTTGACGCCGATGCCGCTATAGTCGGCGCGGATGTTGACGACCCGGTCGATCAACAACATCGGATAGCGGTGCGGCAGCGTCTTGAGGATGTCGTTGATGTCCACAAGCTCGAACCTGACCGGTGACTCCTCCATCACTCCCTTTCCTCGCCTTTCGAATTCGGCGCACCGTCACGCACCAGGCGCTCCACCGCAAGGATCTCCCTAAACCACTGTTTGGTCGGTTTGGCAAAGTGACCGCCCCAGCGGCCGTTGGCTGGAATGTCGTCCTTCACGGCACTCATCGCGGTGACCTGGGCGCCGTCGCCGATCTTCAGATGGTTGTTGATGCCCACCTTGGCGCCCAGCGCGACATTGTCGCCAATGGTCAGGCTGCCCGCGAGCCCGATCTGGGCCGCCAGCAAGCAGTGCCTGCCGATGGTCACATTGTGGCCGATCTGGACCTGGTTGTCGACTTTAGTACCCTCGCCGATCACGGTGTCGCGCAGGCTACCGCGGTCGATGGTGGAACCGGCGCCGATCTCGACATTGTTCTGGATCAGGACCCGACCGGTCTGCGGCACCTTCAGATGGCCGTCGGGCCCGAAGAAGATGAAGCCGTAGCCGTCCTGGCCGATGTTGCAGCCGGGATGAATCAGCACGTTGTTGCCGATCAGCGTGTTCTGGATCGTGGTCTTGGCGCCGACATTGCAGTCGCGTCCGATCTTGACATCGGCCCCGATCACGGCGCCCGCCCCGACGACAGTCCCCGAACCGATCTCGACCCTGGCCCCGATCACGGCCAACGGGTCGACGATCACGCCGTCCTCCAGATGCGCCGTGGGGTCGATAATCGCCGACGGCGCGATGCCTTCGACACCGAACCACGAGCCCGGCCTGAGCGCGTCGCTGTGCCATTGCCGGGCCAGTTGCACGAAGGCGTGGAACGGCTTTGCGGCCCGCAACACGGCCACATGGGCAGGCACGTCCGCCTCGAAGCGCGGGCTGACCAGACAAGCGCCGGCCTTGGTTGCGGCGAGCTGGTCGACATATTTGAGATTGTCGAAAAACGTCAGATGCATCGGGCCAGCCTCGTCGAGCGAGGCAAGCCCCTTGATCACATGATCGCCCCTGGCGGGATCGACCAAATGCGCCTTCGTCAACGCGGCAATGTCGGCCAGCGTCGACGAAGGGGGACTCTTGAAGAAGATCGGCAGCGCCATTCCATCCGTCGCAGTGCGGCCGACGATCGCGGTTAGAACGATGTTCCGCCGCCAAACTTGAATTGCTGCACGCGATCGAACTGACCCTTGGTAAGTGGGACCGCGTAGTCGAACCGCAGCGGACCGAACGGCGATTGCCAGATCAGGCCGACACCGACCGAGGTGCGGACGACGTTACCATTATCGTACTGCAGTCCGAGGCAGGTTCCAGGATTGGACGGGACCACCCCATTGCCGACAGTTGGCGGAATGCAGCCCGGCACGTTGACCTCGCCCGTCTGCGCCCACGACGTCGGTCCCTTGTAGTCATAGAGACCACCGGCGTCAGCATAGATCGACCCCTTGAGCCCGACTTCCTTCGGCAGGAACCAGAACGGCATCTGCAATTCCGCCGACACGCCCCAGTACTTGGTGCCGCCGAGCGCGTCCATCGTGCCGAACGGGTTGATGTCGCGCGGACCAATGCCGTTCGGAGCAAAACCGCGGACCAGGTTCGGACCCATCTGGAAGTGGTCGAGCATCCGGATCTGATCGTTGCCGACCTGGTTGAGGATACCACCCTGGGCATGGATCAGGCCGACGATATCGGCGACGAGCGGGGTGTAGTACTTCACGTCGATCGCGGACTTGATGTAGCTGACGTCGCCACCGACGCCGGCGAAGTCCTGCTTGAAGTCGACCAGCAGGCCGTCCGTCGGGTTCTTGTTGTTGTCGAGCGTGTTGTAGTTGAGCGAGTAGCCGAGCGCCGACGTGAGCGTCTTGCCGCCCTGCAACTCCTTGCGAACCGGCAGCGAAGCTTCGCCGTCGCTGTAGCACCACAGGCCGAGTCCGGAGCTGTCGGTGGCGCTCTGGCCCCCGGCCGTCGCAGTGCCTCCCGCGGGAATTCCGTTCAGTTGCGCGAAGGCCGGCGACGGGTTGAAGGCAAGCAGGCCGTTGTTGGGATTGTTGTTACAGTTCGCGAGCTGGTACGGCAGGCTGATCTTCTGCTGATAGATCGAGTAGCGGAGCTGCAACGCGAGGTCTTCACGCAGGCTGAAGCCTAGCCGCGGGCTGAAGCCGAGCGTTTCGGTACCGTACGAAATGTAGCTGTTTGCGAGTTGCTGGCGCTGGTACAGGTCGAGACCGAGCGCGACGCGATAGTCGAGCAAATACGGCTCGACGAACGACAGCGAGTAGCCGCGCGCATATTGTCCGTAGGTCACCGACGCCTTCGCAAACAGGCCTCGTCCCAGGAAGTTGCGTTCCGAGATACTGACTTCGGCGAGCGCACCGTCCGTGGTCGAATAGCCGCCCGAGACCGAGAAGTCGCCGGTCGACTTCTCCTCGAGATCGACGACCAGGACGACGCGGTCGCTGGACGAGCCCGGCTCGGTGGTGATCTTCACGCTCTTGAAGAAGTCGAGGTTCTTCAGCCGCCGCTCGGCGCGGTCGACCAGGGCGCGGTTGTAGGCGTCACCCTCGGAGAGATCGAACTCGCGGCGGATCACGTAGTCGCGGGTGCGGGTATTGCCGCGAATATTGATACGCTCGATATAGGTCCGCGGGCCCTCGTCCACGGCGAACACGATCGAGACCGTGTGATTCTCGAAATTGCGATCGCCGCGCGGCCGCACGACGGCGAAGGCGTAGCCGCGCCGCGAGGCTTCGATCTGCATTTCCTCAACCGATTTCTCCAGCGCCTCGGCGTTGTAGAGCGAGCCGACGGAAACACGCGAGAACGAGCTCAGCGAGTTCGGATCCAGCGTCGCGATCGAAGACTGGTAGCTGACGGACGCCACCCGATACTGCTGTCCCTCCTCGATCTTGAAGGTGACGAGGAAGCCCTTCTTTTCGGGATCGTATTCGGTCAGCGCGGCCACCACCTGCACGTCGGCGAAGCCGTGCTTGAGGTAGAAACGGCGAATCAGGTCGCGGTCGGCCTCGACCCGATCGGGATCGTAGGTGTCGGCGCCGCCGAGGAAGCTCAGCAGGTTTGATTCGCGGGTCTTGATGACGTCGCGCAGGCGATAAGAGGAATAGTAATTGTTGCCGATGAACTCGATCGACCGGACACCGGTCTTCTGGCCTTCGGTGATGGTGAAGATCAGGTCGACGCGGTTGTTCGGCTGCTCGATGATCTCCGGGTTGACGCGCACGTCATAGCGGCCAGAACGGCGGTAGATTTCGACGATACGCTGGGCATCGGACTGCACCATCGGGCGCGAGAAGGTACCGCGCGGCTTCGACTGGATTTCAGCCGAAAGCTGGTCGTCCTTGATCTTCTTGTTGCCCTCAAAGGCGATGCGGCCGATCACGGGGTTTTCGACCACGGTGACGACGATCCGGCCGCCGGCGGGCGTGATTCGAACGTCCTGGAACAGGCCGGTCTCGATCAGCGCCTTCAGGCCATCGTCGATGTCAGCCTGGCTCAGGCGCCCGCCCGGACCCGGCTTGAAGTAGGAGCGGATGGTCTCGACCTCGACACGGCGGTTCCCCTCCACCGTGATCGATTCCACCGTCTGCGCAACGGCAGGCGCAGACACAAACATTGCCGCCAGCGAGGCAGCTACCGGCACAGCGAACATGATCAGAGCGGCAAGCAAGCCCCCCCGCACTCGCATTCCAACAATCATGCGCACCGCGCCCTTATCATTCCACGGCCGGCCCGTTCCCCAACGGACCGGCAGATTCCCAACCTTGCTGCACAGCTTGTAGCCAATTTTGTTACGTCGGCAACCGACTGACGGCTGTGCAATTCCATTTTCATTCCAAGACGTTGCCGTTAGGCAACGCCACAAAAAAGCCGTTTCACGATGCCGCGAGATGGAGAATGTCGTTGTAGGTCGCGAACACCATCAGCATTAGCACCAGAGCGAGGCCGATTCGGAACCCCATTTCCTGAGCACGTTCAGATAACGGCCGGCCGCGGATCGCCTCGACCGCATAGAACAGAAGGTGACCGCCATCGAGCAGCGGTACCGGGAACAGGTTGAGAAGCCCGATCGAGATCGAGAGCACGGCGGCAAGGTGAATCAGAGCGGCAATGCCGATGCTGGCGACCTGGCCCGAGATTCGCGCGATCCCAAGCGGCCCGCCGACCTGGTTTGCCGCCTCGCGCCCGGTGAACACACCGCCGATATAGGACAGTGTCCGATCGACCACGAACCAGGTCTCCTTCACCCCGAGCCAGAGCGCGGTGGCGGGATCGACCCGCTCGGTCACCTGCTCGCCCGGAGCGGTGGCGCGGGTGATTCCCAGGATGCCCTGCCGGTGGGTGTTCCCGAAGGGATCCTTGATGTCGCGAAGCTCAGGCGTTGCCTGCAACTGGATCGTGGAACCGTTGCGTTTGACGGTGAAAGTGAGCTGATCGCCGCCGTGGATGCTGACGACGCGCTGCATGTCCGAGAAGCTGCCGATCGTAGTACCGTCGATCGCGGTGATGACGTCACCGACCTGAAAACCGGCGACCGCCGCGGCACTTCCCGGCTCGACCTTATCGACCTGCGCCGTGGTGCTCGGCTTGCCGAAGAAGGTGAACAGGCAGGTGAAGATCACGATCGCCAGGATGAAATTGGCAATCGGGCCGGCGGCGACGATCGCCGCGCGCGGCGCGACCTTTTTGTGATGGAAGCTGCCCTTCCGCTCCTCCGCCGTCATGCCCGAGAGGGTCTCGGTCGAGGGCGTGGAAGCTTCACTGTCATCGCCGAAGAATTTGACATAGCCGCCGAGCGGAATCGCGGAGAGCTTCCAGCGCGTGCCATGCCGGTCGTTGAAGCCGAACAGCTCCGGCCCGAAGCCGAGCGAGAAGGTCAGCACCCTGACGCCGACCCAGCGGGCGACCAGGAAATGGCCGAGCTCGTGAAAGAAGACGACGATGGTCAGGACAAACAGGAAGGGAACCACATAACCGACGAGCCCGTGGCTCAACGTGTTGAAACCATGTACGAAAAACTCGGTCATTCAGTTCCCCTCAACCAGGGCAACAGGCCCGGTTCCAACCCTCTAAGATGCCTTTAAGGCAATTTGAGGCAATAGGGAGGCAGCCCTATTTCTCGCGTTATGGTCAACGGAAATCGCATCATCTGCCGATGTCAGAGGCGCCAGATTGCCGGACCTGATCCAGTCGTCCAGGGTCGCCTCCACCAGCCGCGCGATCGCGCCGAACTTGATCTTGCCGGCGATGAAGGCGGCAACCGCCACCTCATTGGCTGCATTATATACCGTGGTCGCGCCCCGACCGGTCCTTAACGATTCGTAAGCCAGCCGCAGCCCCGGGAACCGCTCGAAATCCGGCGCCTCGAAGGTCAACTGGCCGATCTTGGCCAAATCGAGCTTGGCCGACGGCCCGACGATCCGGTCCGGCCAGCCGAGGCAATGCGCGATCGGGATGCGCATGTCGGGCGTGCCGAGCTGCGCGACCACCGAACGGTCCGAGAATTCCACCATGCCATGGATGATCGACTGCGGATGCACGAGCACGTCGATCTGATCCGGTGTCAGCGCGAACAGATAGGAGGCCTCGATCACCTCGAGCCCCTTGTTCATCATCGAGGCCGAGTCGATCGTGATCTTCTGACCCATGCTCCAGTTCGGATGCTTCAGCGCCTGCTCCAGAGTAGCCTGCTCGATGTCAGCGGGAGCCCAGGTGCGGAACGGCCCGCCGGAAGCGGTGATGATCACCCGCACCAGTTCCTCGCGATTGCCGGAGCTCAGCGCCTGAAACAGTGCGTTATGCTCGGAATCCGCCGGCAGGATGCAGGCGCCCGCCTTCAGCGCGCGCTGCATGAAGAAATCGCCGGCGCAGACCAGGCATTCCTTGTTGGCGAGCGCGACCGTCGCTCCGCGATCGACCGCCGCGAGCGCCGGCTTCAGGCCCGCTGCGCCACTGACCGCCGCCATCACCCAATCCGCCGGCCGTGCGGCGGCCTCGATGATCGCGCTGTCGCCGGCGCCGCATTCGATCCGGGTGCCCGCCAGCGCATCCTTCAATTCGGACAGCTTGCTCGGATCGGCCACGGCCGCAAAACGCACGTTGAATTCCCGGGCGAGCTTGGCCAGGGCCTGCGCATTGCCGTTGGCGGTCAGCGCCTCGACGCGGAAACGGTCGCGCGCACCGCGCAGCAAGTCCATGGTGCTGTCGCCGATCGAGCCGGTGGCGCCCAGCACGGTCACCGTGCGGACCGCGGAGGCCGCAGCCTTGTTGTTTCGCAATGGGACAGCACTCATTTTCTCACCAAACCATAAGACCGCGGCCGACGCCATCCGCGCCGCCCCGCAAGAAGCCAAAAATTGCGGCAACGGCAACCGCGGCGACGAAGCCGTCCAGCCGGTCCATCAGCCCGCCATGGCCGGGAATGAGATGGCTGGAATCCTTCACGCCGAACCGCCGCTTCACTGCGGACTCGAAGAGATCGCCGAACTGGGAAACCACCGAGAGCACCGCGCCCAAGACCAGCAGCGGCACAACCGCGCCGAGGCCGAACACCGCAAAACCCGCCGCGACGACGAGACTACCGACGAAGCTGCCGACCGCGCCCGCCCAGGTCTTCTTCGGGCTGACCCGTGGCCAGAGTTTTGGGCCCCCAATGCTGCGACCGGCGAAATAGCCGCCGATGTCGGTCGCCCAGACGACCAACAACACGAACAGCAGCGCCACAAAGCCTTCTTCCGGATCCTGCCGCAGCAGGACCGAGGCGACTTCCGCGACGGCGGCGTAACAAAATCCAGCGATCGTCCACCGACGTTGCTCGGATGAAATCACAGCGATCACGATCAGCCCGATCGCCAGCACCGATACCGCGGCGTCAAGCCGCCCTGCCCCGAGACAGAGCCCAGCAGCCGCCAGCGCAAGCGCACCGGCCATGGTCATGCGCAGCGTGTGTCCGGCGCCAATGACCATCAGCCATTCGACATAGAGGCCGATCGCGGCGAGCGTGACCAGAAGCGTCCAGAGAACACCGCCCGCATAGGCGATTGCAATCGCAACCGGCGCCAAGACCAGCGCCGCGATGATGCGCATCAAGAGATTGCGCGAGGACGGCTCGCTCCTTGCCGCGGGTGCGGCTTTATCTTGGGTCACGATGCGGTTTTCGCAGCCAGACCGCCGAAGCGGCGCTCGCGTCTGGCGTATTCGGCGATCGCACTTTCCAGCGCCGCCTTGTCGAAGTCCGGCCAATGGATCGGCACAAACACGAGCTCGCTATAGGCCGCCTGCCACATCAGGAAATTCGACAGCCGCTGTTCGCCGCTGGTGCGGATGATCAGATCGGGATCAGGAATGTCGGGCGTGCCGAGATATTGCCCGAGCGTGTCGGCGTCGATCGATGCGGGATCGCGCCTTCCTTCCGCCACCTCCCGCGCCAGCCGCCGCGCGGCGCCGGCGATCTCCTGGCGCGAGCCATAATTGAAGGCGACGACGAGATTGAGCTTGGTGTTTGCCCTGGTCAGCTCTTCGGCTTCGTTGAGCAGCGCGCAGATATCCGGATCGAGTCCCTCGCGCTCGCCGATGACGCGCACCCTCACCCCGTCCCGGTGCAACGTCGCCAGATCGTTGCGGATGAAGCGGCGCAACAGGCCGAAGAGATCGCCGATCTCGGTCGCCGGACGCGACCAGTTCTCCGACGAGAACGAGAAGATGGTGAGATAGAGGATGCCGAGTTCGTGCGAGGCCCGCACCACCCGGCGCAACGCCTCCACGCCGCGCCGATGTCCCTCCGCGCGCGGCAGGCCGCGTGCCGCCGCCCAGCGCCCGTTGCCGTCCATGATGATCGCCACATGCAACGGACTGCCGGTTCGATCCGGTCCGGCAGTTGCAGGTGCGGGGGCGTTCGACATTGGCGCTGTCCAAATCAAACGGTCAGGATTTCCTTTTCCTTGGCCGCCAGCAACTGATCGATCTCGGCGATCACGCCGTCGGTCGCCTTCTGCACCTCGGCGGCGAGCCGCTCCTGATCGTCCTCGGAGATCTCGTGATTCTTCTCGAGCTTCTTGACGACATCGAGCCCGTCGCGGCGGACATGGCGGACCGCCACCTTGGCCGCTTCCGCATATTTATGCGCGACCTTGACGAGTTCCTTGCGACGCTCGGCGTTGAGTTCGGGAATACGCAGCCGCAACACCTGGCCTTCGGTCGCGGGCGAGAGGCCGAGATTCGAATCGACGATCGCCTTCTCCACCGCCTTGACCATCGTCTTGTCCCAGACCTGCACCGAGAGCAGCCGCGGCTCGGGCACGCTGACGGTAGCGAGCTGGTTGAGCGGCATATGCGAGCCATAGGCCTCGACCTGGACCGGCTCCAGCATCGACGCCGCGGCACGGCCGGTACGCAGGCCGCCCAATTCGTGCTTGAGGGACTGGGTCGCACCTTGCATACGGCGCTTTACTTCGTTGATGTCAAAACCAGGCGTGGGCATGACGCTCTCCCTTCCTCTGCATCAGCGTCCGATCAGGTCGGATCGGATCACGATCTAATCACTTCGTTTGAGCATGATCTCTGCGGAAAACCGGTTTCCACTTTTCCGGATCATGCTCGAGAAACCAACCGCCTTGCCGCAACGCCCAAGCGTCAGCCGGCGACGACCGTACCGTGGCCCGTGCCGCGCAGGATGGCGCCGATCGAACCAGGCTCGGCGATCGAAAACACAATGATAGGCAGCGACGTCTCGCGGGCAAGCGCGAATGCGGTCGCGTCCATGACCTTGTAACCGCCGGCAATCGCCTGCGAATGCGTCAGGCGATCGAAACGTTTGGCCGACGGGTCCTTCTTGGGATCGGCGCTGTAGACGCCGTCGACATTGGTGGCCTTCAAGACCGCGTCCGCGCCGATCTCGGCCGCGCGCAGGACCGCGGTGGTATCGGTGGTGAAGAACGGATTGCCGGTTCCACCACCGAGCAGGATGATCTTGCCCTCGGCGAGGTATTTGTGCGCCGCACTGCGCGTGAACAATTCGGAGATTTCCGGCATCACGAAGGCTGACAGGGTGCGCGCCGGCGTGCCCTTGCGCTCGACCGCCGATTCCAGCGCGAGGCAGTTCATGACGGTCGCCAGCATGCCCATGGTGTCGCCGGTGGTGCGGGACACGCCATGGGACGACACCTGCACGCCGCGTACCATATTGCCGCCGCCGACCACGACCGCAATCTCGGTGCCGAGATGGCGCGCCGCGATCAGGTCGTCGGCAATGCGGTCGATGGTGGGCTGGTCGATGCCGAAGGATTGGCTGCCGGCGAGGTATTCGCCTGAAAGCTTGATCACCACGCGACGATAGACCGGCTCAGCCATGATGCTCCCTCATCCCGCGCAAGCAGGTTCCGGCGCGATGGCGCCGGAACCGTTCGACCCACGCGGTTACTTCTTGCCGCTGGCCGCCGCGACTTCGGCTGCGAAATCGGATTCCTGCTTCTCGATTCCCTCACCAAGAGCATAGCGCACAAAACCGGCAATCTTCACCGGGCCGCCGACCTTGCCCTCAGCTTCCTTGACCGCCTGCGCCACGGACTTTCCGCTATCGTGGATGAAAGCCTGCTCCAGCAGGCAGACTTCCTTGTAGAAGGTCTTCAGGCCGGACTCGACGATCTTCTCGATCACGTTCTCGGGCTTGCCCTGCTGACGGTACTTGTCGGCCAGCACATCTTTCTCGCGCCGGACGACGTCAGGATCGAGCCCGGCGGGATCGATCGCCTGCGGGTTGGCCGCGGCGACATGCATGGCGAGCTGGCGGCCGAGCACGGCAAGCTCATCGGTCTTGCCGGCCGATTCCAGCGCCACGATCACGCCCATCTTGCCGGCGCCCTCGATGACTGCGTTGTGGACGTAGCTCGACACCACGCCCTTGCCGACCTCGAGCGAAGCCGCGCGGCGCAGCGTCATGTTCTCGCCGATGGTCGCAATCGCATCGTTGATCGCAGCCTCAACAGTGACGTCGCCGACCTTGGCCGCCTTGATCTTCTCGACGTCGGCGCCAACCTCGAGCGCGACCTGGGCGACCATCTTGACCAGGCCCTGGAATTGATCGTTGCGCGCGACGAAGTCGGTCTCGGAATTGACCTCGACGACGACGCCCTTGGTGCCCTGGGTCAGGGCGCCGATCAGGCCCTCGGCGGCAACGCGACCGGCCTTCTTGGCGGCCTTCGACAGGCCCTTCTTGCGCAGCCAGTCCTGCGCGGCCTGCATGTCGCCGGCGGCCTCGGTCAGCGCCGCCTTGCAATCCATCATTCCCGCGCCGGTCGACTCGCGCAGGTCCTTGACCATCGCTGCTGTGATCGTTGCCATCATTGAATTCCTTCTTGCCTGTGAAGCGCGGCGGCGCCCTTAGGGCGCCGCCGTCAGCGACAGGGAATGCCTTGATCTGGGAATTGAAGCGGTGGCCGGAAAGGTCCGGCCACGCGGCCGTTCAGGTTATTCCGCTTCCGCGGTAAGCGCCTTGGCCTGGGCGACCCAAGCGTCGGCACGGCTCGGCAGACCGACCTGTTCGCCGATCTTGTGGGCGGTGTCGTGATCGAGCTCGGCGAGCTGCCAGTAGTGGAAGACGCCGAGGTCATTGAGCTTCTTCTCGATGGTGCCCGACACACCGGTGAGCTTCTTGAGGTTGTCGGCAGTGCCACGCGGCCCCGGCAGACCCTGGAAGCCGGTCGTCGCCGACGGCGCCGGGAGTTCTTCCTGTTCCGGCTGGACGGAGGCGCCGATATCGATGCCGGCATCGCCCTGCGCGCGCGAGATGCCGTCGATCGCGGCCCGCGCGACCAGGTCGCAATAGAGCGAAATCGCCCGGCCGGCGTCGTCGTTGCCCGGCACCACATAGGTGATGCCCTTCGGGTCCGAATTGGTGTCGACGATCGCGGCGACAGGGATGTTGAGCCGCTGCGCTTCCTGGATCGCGATGTCTTCCTTGTTCGTGTCGATCACAAAGATCATGTCGGGCAGGCCGCCCATGTCCTTGATGCCGCCGAGCGAACGGTCAAGCTTGTCGCGCTCGCGCTGCAGCGTCAGCCGTTCCTTCTTGGTGTAGGAATTGGCTTCGCCGGACGAGAGCACCTCGTCCAGATGGCGCAGCCGCTTGATCGAGGCCGAGATCGTCTTCCAGTTGGTCAGCGTGCCGCCGAGCCAGCGCGAATTGACGAAATACTGCGCCGAGCGCTTGGCCGCATCCGCGACCCCGTCCTGCGCCTGCCGCTTGGTGCCGACGAACAGGATACGGCCGCCCTTGGCGACGGTATCGCTGACCGCCTGCAACGCACGGTGCAGCATCGGCACGGTCTGGGCGAGATCGATGATATGGATGTTGTTGCGGGCGCCGAAAATGTACTCCGCCATTTTCGGGTTCCAGCGGTGGGCCTGGTGGCCAAAGTGCACGCCAGCTTCCAAAAGCTGACGCATGGTGAAATCGGGTACCGACATCGTTTTGATTCTCCGGTTGGTTCCTCCGGAAACGTGTGAGCAAGCGAGCCTTGTCGGCCCGGCTGCCACCGGACGGCCTTCTAGAGCCATGTTTCCGTGTGAGATGGCGCGCTGTATAGCGCGATTTCCGCCAGAAGCAAGGAAATATGGGCGGATTTGGGGGCGCCTGGCGGCTTTAGGCGATTGGCGACGATTCGCACGCCCATTTCCTCGACATCTCGGCGGCGACACCATTTCCCAATAGCAGCAATCACTTATCTCGGTTCAACAACCGAATCTGTGAAGAATGCAATCCGCCGCGCCGTCGGATCCGCAATCCGGCGCTCACAGCGTTTCGACCATCTCGACGCCGGTCACCGCCTTGATTGCGCCGGCGATCTGCGGGGATACCTGGAAGCGGCCTTCGAGCTTGAATTCGACCTCGGTCTCCAGATCGAGCCGCAGCACCAGCGCGACGTCGCCACCGGTGCCGTTGCCCGGCTGAAGCCGCTTGGCGATCGAGTCCAGCGGCTTGGTGTCGCGCAGGAAGATGCGCAGGCCCTTTTGCGTCTTGGCGGCTGCGGCATCGAGCGGCTCGGCATGCAGCACGCGGGCGCGGACGTCCTCGCCCTGCAGCTCGGCGCCGAGCTGCAGCAGCACGGCTGCGCCCGGCTCCAGCACGTCGCGGTATTGCGCCAATCCTTCGGAAAACAGCACCGCCTCGAAATGGCCCGTGGGATCGGACAGGCCCATAATGCCCATCTTGTTGCCGGTCTTCGTGCGCCGCTCCATGCGCGACACCACGGTCGCGGCGACCTTGCCCGCGGTCGCACCGGTTTTCACCGCGCGCGAGAACTCGGCCCAGGATTGCACGCGCAATCGCTTCAAGGCTGTGGCGTAGTCATCGAGCGGGTGACCCGAGAGGAAGAATCCGATGGCGTCGTATTCGCGTCGCAGCCGATCCGCCGGCAGCCACGGCTCGACCTGCGGCAGCACGATGCTCGGCGCGTCCGAAAGCCCGCCAAACATATCGTTCTGGCCCGATGTCGCGGCCTCATGGCTCCGCTGGCAGGCGGCGAGGATCGCATCGGCGCCGGCGAAGACGCGGGCCCGGTTCGGGTCGAGCGAATCGAAGGCGCCGGCGGCGGCGAGGCTTTCGATGATGCGCTTATTGATTGCGCGCGGGCTCACGCGCGCCGCGAAATCGGCCAGCGATGTGAAGGCCCCCTTGCGCCGCTCCTCCACGATCTGCTCGACCGCCTGCAGACCGACGCCTTTCAGCGCGGCCAATGCGTAGTAGATCGTCTTGTCGCCGACATCGAACGTTGCGCCGGAACGATTGACGTCGGGCGGCTCGACCTTGATCCCCAGCCGCTGTGCCTCGGCACGGAATTCGGAGAGCTTGTCCGTATTGTTGAGTTCGAGCGTCATCGACGCTGCCAGGAACTCCACGGGATGATGCGCCTTCATATAGGCGGTCTGATAGGAGACCAACGCATAGGCCGCGGCGTGGCTCTTGTTGAAGCCGTAGTCGGCGAACTTGGCGAGCAGTTCGAAGATCGTCTCCGCCTGCCCTTTCGGCACGCCATTCTTGACTGCGCCGGCGACGAAGATCTCGCGCTGCTTCTCCATCTCGGCGCGAATCTTCTTGCCCATGGCGCGGCGCAACAGGTCGGCTTGGCCGAGCGTGTAGCCCGCCATCTGCTGCGCGATCTGCATCACCTGCTCCTGGTAGATGATGACGCCGAACGTCTCTTTCAGGATCGGCTCCAGGATCGGATGCAGATATTCCGGCTCTTCGTCGCCGTGCTTGCGCGCGCAATAGGTCGGGATGTTGGCCATCGGGCCGGGGCGATACAGCGCCACCAGCGCGATGATGTCCTCGAAACGGTCCGGCCGCATGTCGATCAGCGCGCGCCGCATGCCCTGGCTTTCAACCTGGAACACGCCGACCACATCGCCCCGCGCCAGCATCTGGTAACTTTCGGCATCGTCGATCGGCAGCGTCGCCAGATCGACATGCACATCGCGCTGCTTGAGCAGCCTCACGGCGACATCAAGCACCGTCAGCGTCTTCAGGCCAAGGAAGTCGAACTTCACAAGCCCCGCCGGCTCGACCCATTTCATGTTGAACTGGGTCACCGGCATGTCGGATTTGGGATCGCGGTAGAGCGGCACGAGCTCGCTCAAGGGGCGGTCGCCGATCACGATACCGGCGGCGTGGGTCGACGCGTGCCGCGTCAGACCTTCCAGGCGCTGCGCGATATCGAAGGCGCGCGCGACCACCGGATCCTCGTCGCGGAAAGCCTGCAGCTTGGGTTCGCCCTCGATCGCCTGCGCCAGCGCCACGGGCGCGGCGGGATTTTGCGGCACCAGCTTGGTTAGCTTGTCGACCTGGCCATAGGGCATCTGCAGCACACGGCCGACGTCGCGCAGCACGCCGCGCGCCTGCAGCGTACCGAAGGTGATGATCTGCGCCACCTGGTCGCGGCCGTAGCGCTCCTGCACATAGGAGATCACCTCGCCGCGACGATCCTGGCAGAAGTCGATGTCGAAGTCCGGCATCGACACGCGTTCCGGATTGAGGAAGCGCTCGAACAGCAGCCCGAATCGGATCGGATCAAGATCGGTGATCGTCAGCGCCCAGGCAACCAGCGAGCCTGCGCCGGAGCCACGGCCCGGCCCGACCGGGATGTCGTGGGCCTTGGCCCATTTGATGAAGTCGGAGACGATCAGGAAGTAGCCCGCATAGTTCATGCGGTTGATGACGTCGATCTCGAAGGCGAGACGCTTCTGATAGTCCTCTTCCGTGATGCCCGGCGACAAGCCGTGGATCCGCAGACGCCTCGCGAGCCCCTCCTCAGCCTGGCGCATCAGCTCCGCCGCCTCCTCGCTTGCCGCATCGGAGGCCGATCCGGCGCCGACCGTGAAGCGCGGCAAGATCGGCTTGCGTGTCCTCGGCCGAAACGAGCAGCGCTCGGCGATCTCGACCGTCGACGCCAGGGCTTCCGGAATATCCGCAAACAGCACCGCCATCTCGGCGCGTGTCTTGAAGCGGTGGTCGGGCGTGAGCTGCTCGCGATCGGTCTCTGCGATCAGCCGGCCGCCGGCAATGCACAGCAGCGCATCGTGGGCCTCGTAGTCGTCGGTGCTCGCGAAATAGGGCTCGTTGGTCGCAACCAGCGGCAGCCCCTTCGTATAGGCAAGATCGATCAGGCCGGCCTCGGTGCGGCGCTCTTTGTCGATGCCGTGGCGCTGCAGCTCGATATAGAGGCGGTCGCCGAACAGGCTTGCCAGCCGGTCGCAACGCGTGGCCGCAAGGCTCGCTTGATCGGCCGCGAACGCAAGCGTGATCGGCCCGTCCGGACCGCCGGTCAGCGCGATCAGGTCCTCGGCATCGTCCGTCAGCCAGTCGAACTTGATATGCGGCAACTGGTGGACGGGCGTCTCCAGGAACGCCCGCGAGTTCAGCCGCATCAGGCTGCGATAGCCGCGTTCGCGCGCGGCGAGCAGCACGATTCGGGCCGGAGCGCCGGCCAGCACACTGCGCGAATTCGGATCGACGTCGCCGAAATCGATCGCGAGCTCACAGCCGACAATAGGCTGGATGCCATAGCCGGCCATCTTGTCGGAGAATTCCAGCGCCCCGAACATGTTGTCGGTGTCGGTCAGCGCCAGCGCCGGCTGGCGGTCCGCCTTGGCGAGTTCGCCGAGCTTGGCGATCTTGATCGAACCCTTCAGCAGCGAATAGGCCGAATGAACGTGAAGATGGACGAATCCGGCACTGGGCATGGGTGATTCGAACGGCCTTGGTTTGGTGGAGGAACGCAACTGCCGGGCCTGGGCACATGGCCGCCGATCCCGACTCGCCATTCAATGGTGATGCGTCCGATCCCCGGAGTCCACGCCGAACGCGCCATCATGATGCGGCGTCCCGCTTTTCCCCAAGGGGATGGCAACCGACGGCGGCCGACGAAATCGGCGCGGCCCTCCTCCCACTCAGAACTGCGGAATCAACTGCGCCCAGACCGCGATCATTCCAATGAACAGCGTGATCGATGCCAGCGCCGCCGCCTCTTCGACGAAAATCTTCAACATCGGCCGTCTCCTTGATGAGAACATACGCGGAACATTGTTCCTTATTTGTTCATGGAGTCAAGGCCGAGCCGTCGGGCTGCCGCGGAGAATCGAACGCGAATGAAGCGGGTGGTTAATGCGCGGCCGCAACCGGCAAGGTCATACGAACACTTTTTCCGGTTGGACCGTCAGCCTGTGAGCGACGTAGGGCTCCTCGCTGTAGCGCTCGAGGATTTCATTGCAGACGAGGCAACGGAATTCCCCCGGCTGACCGGGAAGCGAATCGACCTCGATGCGGCGGTAACCGGCTTCGCATCTCGGACATTGCACGTCGGATTTCAGCGGGGCGTTGGGGATGCGCCGCGATCGCGGCATTTTCGCGCCGCGCGGCGAGAATGATCAGGAGCCGATCGCAGGCAAACCAAGAAAAAAGCCCCGGGCAGATCGCCCGGGGCTGATTGTGCCGCGTTGGTTTCGCGAGGATCAGTACTTGCCGATGAGCGGAGCGCCACCGAAGCCGAACTTGTAGTTCAGGCGGACGGTGACGAGGTCGGCGTCCTGCTTGATGTCGTCGAGACGCGTGACGCCGAAGCCCGGGTTGACGAAGGTGTTGCGCTCGGTGTCGAGGAACAAGTGGTTGTACTCGACGCCAGCCGACCAGCCCGGAGCGAACGCGAATTCGAGGCCTGCACCAATGCTGCCACCCCAACGGGTCTTTTCCACGCTGTCGCCGACCACACCGAGGAACAAGCCCTCATGCTTGCTGTTGACGACCGCTCCACCGCCCTTCACGTAGAGCAGGACGTTGTTCCAGGCGTAACCGACCTGGCCGGTGAACAGGCCGAAGGCGTCGATCTTGGTGCGGTTGGTGACCAACAGGGCATTGCTGGCGTTGGAGCCGCTGAAGTCGGCCCAGTTGCCCTGCGCTTCCACGCCGAACACCCAGTTGCCAGTCTGCCAGCGATAGCCGACCTGACCACCGACCGTGCCGCCGGTCGAATCATGGGAACCCTCGCCGACGGGGAAACCGAAGTCCGACACGTTGGTCCAGGTGTTGTGGCTCGAGCCCCAGCCGCCGTTGACGCCGATGTAGAAGCCGCTCCAGTCATAGATGGCGGCAACCACCGGCGGAGCCTTCGTATAAGGACGCGCAGCGAGATCCGCAGCGACCGCGGGCGCAGCGGCGCCAAGGGCGACCAAGCTCGCCGTTACAAGCAAAACCTTTTTCATTTTATTTCCCGTTCCAGATGTGACGACCCCACGGCCTTCACGCGCCTCAATAAACAGGGTTCCCCAAAATTGCTGTAACTTGGCTGCAACAGATACGGCGAAACGATTCTGACGAAAACGTGAGTTAATGTTGTATTACTTACACTTAGCCCCCGAAGATCGTACCGTCCCCGCCACAAAAAATTCACAGTTCGGCCTTCGCCACACTCCTTGTGTTGCATATTTGTTTGACGTCCTCTCGGTTGTACGGCTTGGATCGGGTGACGAACGAACGAGCGACGAGCTGCGATCAAGGAGAAGAGATGCGCAACGTAATCCTGGTTTTGTCCGCGGCCGCCGCGATCGGCGCCCTTGGAACCGCGCCGGCCGCAGCGGTCGGCACGCGCTATCCATTCTGTATCCAGGGGAACGAACAGCCCGGGCTCAGCAACTGCACCTTCACCAGCTATGAGCAGTGCCAGGCAACGGCGTCCGGGCGCTTCCTGTGGTGCGTACCCAATCCCTTCTATGCCGGCGGCGGCAACGGTCCGCGGGCTTCGCGCCGGCCTCTGCCGCCGCCCCCGCCCGCAATCCCCTTCTTCGAGCCTTTCAACGATTGAGTCGGGGTGCACGTCCGCTCCGCGAAGACCATATGATCGGCGCGGGAACGTGACTTGACGGTCCCGCCCGCGAATACTCTGTTCCGCGCGGGGTTAGCGATGGGAGGACGGAATGGTCGTCCTGACGCGGGAGGAACCGATGCGCATTTCGATGTTGGCGATCCTGACGCTTGGCGCGGTCGCGGCGGCGTCATCCGCCCGCGCGCAGACTTATGACCCGAATTATCCGGTCTGCCTGCATGTCTACGGCCCCGTCACCTATTACGACTGCAGCTACACCTCGCTGCCCCAATGCGCGATGTCCGCGTCGGGCCGGGCGGCCCAGTGCGTGATCAATCCTTACGCGGCCAACGCCTACCCTCATCCTTACGCGGCCAACGCGTATGTCGACTCGTCACCGCGGCGTCACAAACGATATCGCCGGGTCTACTGAGAGACCTTTGTTTGAGCATGATCTCCGCGCAAACGCTTCGCGTTTGTCGCGAGGAAAAACGTGCTCTAATCAAGCTCGACCACCTGCCCGTTCGCCAGCGACACGCGGCGGTCCATCCGGGCGGCAAGGTCCATGTTGTGGGTCGCGATCAGCATCGCAACCCGCGTCGCCTTCACCAGTTGCATCAGCGCGTTGAAGACGTGGTCAGCAGTCTGCGGATCAAGGTTGCCGGTCGGCTCGTCGGCCAGCAGCGCCCGTGGCGCGTTCGCAACTGCGCGCGCAATCGCGACCCGCTGCTGCTCACCGCCGGAAAGCTCGGCTGGCCGATGCTTGATACGGTCGCCGAGGCCAAGATAGGACAATATCTCGGTCGAGCGTTTCACGGTCTCGGAGCGTTTGAGGCCGCGGATCATTTGCGGCAGCATCACGTTCTCCAGCGCGGAGAATTCCGGCAACAGCCGGTGCGACTGGTAGACGAAGCCGATATCGGTGCGGCGAATCTGGGTCCGGTCGATATCCGACATTTGCGAGGTCGGCGTGCCCCCGACATAGACTTCGCCGTCGTCGGGAGTCTCGAGCAGACCCGCGATGTGCAGGAGCGTCGATTTGCCCGAGCCGGACGGCGCCACCAGCGCCACGGACTGTCCCGGCCACAGCGCGAGCTTGGCGCCGTCGAGAATCGTCAGCGTCGCCTCACCCTGCCGGTACTGGCGCTTGATGTCGTGGAGATAGATGACCGGCACATCTTGCGCCCCCTCCGCCATCTCAGCCCTCATTCGTAGCGCAGTGCTTCGACGGGATCGAGCCGCGCGGCCCGCCACGACGGATAAAGCGTCGCCAGGAACGACAGCGTCAGCGCCATGATGACGACGGCCGTGGTTTCGCCGAAATCGATCTCGGCCGGCAGCTTCGACAGGAAGTAGAGCGTCGGGTCGAACAATTCGGTGCTGGTGAGCCAGGACAGGAATTGCCGGATCGATTCGATGTTCATGCAGATCAGCATGCCCACGAGGAAGCCGACGATGGTGCCCACGACACCGATCGAGGCGCCCGTGATCAGGAAGATGCGCATGATCGATCCTTGCGAGGCGCCCATCGTGCGCAGGATCGCGATATCCTGCCCCTTGTCCTTTACCAGCATGATAAGGCCGGAGACGATGTTGAGCGCCGCGACCAATACGATCATGGTCAGGATCAGGAACATCACGTTGCGCTCGACCTGCAGCGCGTTGAAGAAGGTCGAGTTGCGCTGCCGCCAGTCGACCAGGAACACTGGCCGTCCCGCGGCTTCCGTCACGGTCTTGCGAAATGTGTCGATGCGATCGGGATTGGTGGTGAATATCTCGATCGCGGTGACGTCGTTGTTGCGGTTGAAATAGGCCTGCGATTCCGCAAGCGGCATGAACACGAAACCCGAGTCATATTCGGACATGCCGATCTCGAACACCGCCGCGATCTTGTAAGGCTTGATACGCGGCGTCGTCCCCATCGGCGTCACCGCACCGCGCGGGGCCACCAGGGTGATGCTGTCGCCAGCATGCAGCGATAGTTGATCGGCCAGGCGGCGGCCGATCGCGACCCCCTGCGCTTCGTCGAAATTCTCGAGGCTGCCCTGCTTGATGTTCTTCGCGATCGAGAACAGGTTGTTCAGATCTTCCGCCCGCATGCCGCGCACGAGCACGCCGGAGGCATTGAAGGCGGAGGACGCCAGCGCCTGGCCGTCCACCACCGGCGCCGCAAGCCGGACGCCCTGCACCTGGCTGATGCGCTCGGCGACATCCTTCCAGTCGGTGAGTGGCGATTCCAGCGGCTGGACCAGGAGATGGCCATTGAGGCCGAGGATCTTGTCGAGCAATTCCTTGCGGAAACCGTTCATCACGGCCATCACCACGATCAGCGTGGCGACGCCGAGCATGATGCCGAGAAACGAAAAGCCGGCAATGACGGAAATGAAACCCTCCCTGCGACGCGCCCGCAGGTAACGTCCGGACAGCAGCCATTCGAAGGGCGCAAAAGGCGGGGTACGGACTTTTTCGGTCATGGCCTCATCCATGTGTCGATAATCCCATGATTCGGGGCCAAATGTGGCCAGACTGGCCAACCGCACGCGGGTGCGGTGGATAAACGCTATCCCGCGATCTTCACAAGCGCGTCGTCGAGCGTGAGGTTTTCGCGCGTGCCGTCGCTGCGCCGCTTGATCTCGACCTTGCCTTCGGCCAGGCCTTTCGGGCCGACCAGGACCTGCCAGGGGATGCCGATCAGGTCGGCGGCGGCGAATTTCGCGCCGGCGCGCTGGTCAGTGTCGTCATAGAGCACGTCGACGCCCTTGGCCTTCAAATCCGCGTAGAGCTTTTCGCAGGCCGCATCAACGGCGGCATCGCCCTGCTTCAGGTTCAGGAGTGCCGCCTTGAACGGCGCAACCGCCTCCGGCCATTTGATGCCGGCATCATCGTGGCAAGCCTCGATAATGGCGCCGACCAACCGCGAGACCCCGACGCCATAGGAGCCGCCGTGGATCGGCACCTCCGCGCCGTCGGGCCCCGCAACCAGCGCCTTCATGGTGTCGGAATATTTGGTGCCGAAATAGAAGATCTGGCCGACCTCGATGCCGCGGGTGTTGACCCGCTTCTCCGCCGGCACCTCACTCTCGAAGCGCGCAGCATCATGGACGTCCTCGGTCGCGGCATAGACCGAGGTCCATTGCTTGATGATGTCAGTGAGATCGCCGTCGTAGTCCACGTCATCGGGCGGAATCGGCAAATCGAGCACGTCGCGATTGCAGAACACGCCGGACTCGCCGGTCTCCGCCAGCACGATGAATTCGTGGCTCAAGTCGCCGCCGATCGGCCCGGTCTCGGCGCGCATCGGGATCGCCTTCAGCCCCATTCGCGCGAACGTGCGCAGGTAAGCCACGAACATCTTGTTGTAGGCGCGCCGCGCACCGGCCTCGTCGAGGTCGAAGGAATAGGCATCCTTCATCAGGAACTCGCGGCCGCGCATCACACCGAAGCGCGGCCGCTGCTCGTCACGGAACTTCCACTGGATGTGGTAGAGATTGAGCGGCAGGCTCTTGTACGACTTCACGTAGGCACGGAAGATTTCCGTGATCATTTCCTCGTTGGTCGGCCCGTAAAGCAGCTCGCGCTTGTGGCGGTCGGTGATGCGCAGCATTTCCGGGCCGTAGGCGTCGTAGCGGCCGCTCTCGCGCCAGAGGTCGGCGAGCTGCAGGGTCGGCATCATCAGTTCCAGCGCGCCGGCGCGGTCCTGCTCCTCGCGCACGATCTGCTCGATCTTCTGCAGGACCTTGAAGCCGAGCGGCAGCCAGGCATAGATGCCCGCGGCCTCCTGCCGGATCATGCCGGCGCGCAGCATCAGACGATGCGAGACGATCTCCGCCTCTTTCGGGTTTTCTTTCAGGATAGGCAGGAAAAACCGCGACAATCGCATGGGCGCACTCAGGAATCAGTTGAGGAGGCAAGAGAAACGCAGTGAAACCGGATCGGGTGCGAAAACACAAGGCCGGCAATTGCGAAAAAGCCGCCAAATAAGCCGATTTGCGGGCGTTGCGCCGATTTGTAATGAGATCGCCGGGGGTGGGTAAAGCGAACCTTACCAGCCGTTCACACTAAATCTGGCCCACCCCACGGCTCCATTGCCTCACTTGCTGCCGGAATGATCGTGCGACTTCTTCATTTCCATGTGGCCGCCCTGATCGCCGCCCGGCGCCTGTGCGCCGACGGCCTGCACATCGAGCGACAGCGTCACCTTGCCCGCCTTCTCGAATTCGAGCGTGACCGGCACCTTGTCGCCCTGCTTCAGCGGCTGCTTCAGGTCGAACATCATCAGATGATAGCCGCCGGGCGCGAGCTTCACGGTCTTGCCGGGCTCGATCGCGAGGCCCTTGTCCAGCGGCCGCATCTTCATCACGCCGTTCTCCGTCGCCATCTCGTGCACCTCGAGCTTGCCGGCGATGTCGCCGGAGGCCCCCACCAGCCGGTCCGGTGACGAGCCCTTGTTCTCGATCGTGAGATAGCCGCCAGCGACCTTCGCGCCGCTCGGCGTCGCCCGGCTCCAGGCCTGGCTGATGACGAGATCGCCGGCCTTGATGTCTTCGGCCTGCGCCGGGGCACCGAACAAGACGGCCAGCAGAGGAGCGAGCGTGATGATGGAAGAGAGTTTCTTCATGTTGTTCTATCCCGTATTCCAGATTGACTTGTTATCTTGATCCCGTCGTCGCGGCCTGTCCTTGTGCCCATTTGTCGAGCTCCGGCATCTCGGCCGCTCCCTCGATGGTGGTGACTGCGCCGCCGCGCGCGATCAGCATCGTGCGCGGAATATCGCCCTGCCAGGCCGGATCGATTTCAAATCGCAGCCGATCGGCAAAGCCATCGCTGAACATCCAGTTCTCGGCCGCGGAGAGCCCGGCTTTCTGCAGCATCGATTGCGTCGCCTCCGGGAGGTTGGGCACCAGGTCCGCACTGATCGTGACCACATCGATTCCAGGATGGTCCTTCATGAACTTGCCGAGCTGGGGCAACTCGACCTTGCACGGACCACAGGTCACGCCCCAGAAATGAACCAGGGTCGGACGACCGGCGTGTGAACGCAGAATTTGCTGCCAGCTTCCGCGTTCGAATGACTTGAGCTCGGCGTCATCCGCGGTTGCTGCGGCGGAAAGCGTCCCCAACAGAAATGCTGCGGCAAGCAGTTCGCGTTTCATGGCTGTCTCTCGATTGGTTGGAAACGATATCCATCGGCCTTCGTCATCCAGGAGAGATAGACTCTCCGGCTGTCCGAGACGAGCAGCGGATGGTCGGAATTGTCGGTCGTGCTGGCGATCACCCCGGATGTCGACCAGGTCGCTCCATCATCCTGTGATTTCATCAGCTTCACCTCGGTCTTCTCGCCGTCGAACTCCTTCCAGACCATCACAAGCCCTTCCGGTCCGGCGATGACCTGCGGCCGCGACGGGCTTCGGCTGGGCTCGCCGACCGGCAGCGGATTCGAGAAGGTTTTTCCGCCGTCGGTCGAGCGCGCATAGAACAGCCCCTTACGCGCCTTGCCGTTCGTGTACCAGGCGACATGATAGGTTCCATTCGGCGAGATTGACAGGCTCGGTCCGTGGTGCGGACAAGCCGCGATCTGCCAGTCATCCCGGCTAACGCGGTGAACCTCGCCCGGCGAGGCCGAACCTGAGAAGGTGACGACGGCATGATCGCGGACACCGCCTTCAAAGATGTTCCTGAATACGATGACCGGGCGGCCGCTACCATCCAGGGCCAGGCCGAGGCGACAACATTCGCAGGTGTTGTCGGCGACGAGCTGCGCCTCGGAGTAAGTCGAACCGCCGTCCTTCGATGTCGCGAAGAACAGGCCCGCGCCATCGTAGGGCTTGCCGTTCTGCCGCGCCGGCACGCGGTTGCGCTTGTCGAGCCAGGCCGCGAACACGGTGCCGTCAGGCTCCAAGGCAATGGCCTCGAAGCGCTGGCTCTCGTTATCAGCGGTGATCGGGCGCAACGGAGCAAAGCTCTTGCCGCCATCGCTCGATTGTGTCGCGAGCACCTGACCGTTGAAGGCCTTGTCCCTGAAGATCGAGAACGCCAGCACAATCCGTCCCTTGCCATCGATGGCGATCTTCGGACGAGCGTCCGGCCCCCAATCCAGATTTAAGCTCTCGCGCGTGACCTGTACCGGCGAGGAAAAGGTCTTTCCGTCGTCCTTCGAACTTGCAACGGAGATCTGGCCGCCGGCCATCCACACCAGCCAAAGCGTGCCGTCGGCACCGAACGCGGGCGTGACCTTGCTTGCACAGCGCAGGACCGTCTCCTCGCACGCGGCTTCCGATGCGTGCTGATGGTTCATCTGCGCGAATGCACCGCCGTGCCAAAGCGTGAAGACGGCCGCCATGGCGGCAGCGCCAAGGATGGCTCTGAGGTCCCTCATGACAACGCACCTCATTTGAACGCCAGTTTCATGCCGGCCACAAACGTTCTTGGCGCTCCGGCATAGATCGAGCCGGTGGTGTTGGCCAGCACGCTCGCGGGGTTTTGAATGCCCGCCGCCGTTACCGTGTCACCAATGTTGTTGGCGGAAGCCACGTATGTGCGGTCAAAGACGTTCCGCACCTCGAGGTAGAAGTTGACCGCCTTGAAGTAGTCCGAGACCAGGTCGGTGCCATAGTGGACATTGAGGTTGACCAGCTCATAGCCGGGCGCCTTCAGGAGATTGGCGTTGTCCATGTAGAAGGAGTCCTTCCACTGCACTTCCACGAACGCGCCGAGCCCCCGCAGCGGCCCAGACAACTGGTCGTAGGAAAGCCGTGCGGTCAACTCGTTCGGCGAGATGCCGGGGATCTTGTTGCCCGCGCGGTTGAAGCCGAACACCGCACCATTGGTGATGTTCTCGATGTACTCCGTGTAGATCTCATCGAGATAGGTGTAGGCTGCCGTCAGCCGCCAGCCCGAATAGAAACGCCAGTCGACGGCAAGCTCCACGCCGCGATGCTCGGATCGCGGTGCATTGAACGTATAGCTCGCATTGGGTGCTCCGACCGGCGTTGCCTGCGTCACCAGTTCGTCCTTGAAGAACTCATAGAAACCGGTGGCGCTCAGCCTGAGCGCGCTGTTCGGTGTCCAGTCGAAGCCCAGATCATAGCCGAGATTCTTCTGCGCTTGCAGCCCTGTATTGTTGCCGTTCTGGCCGTTCGGCAGCACGAAGAGATTGCTGACCTGCGGCGTCCCGTAGCCGGTCGCCACCCTGCCGCGGAATTGCCACTCGCTGTTCAGCCTGTAGAGAAGCGCAAGCTCCGGCGCGGTGTTCTGGAATTGCCGATCAGCGGTCGTCACCATCGTCGTCGTGATCGGTATCGGCCCCGTATAAGTGTACGCCGTGTTCCTTCCCTTGAGGTTGGTCGTTTCCCAGCCAATGCCCGCAATCGCCGTGAGCTGCGGGTTGAGCTTGAGTTCCTGGCGCGCGCGAACGCCGTAGTTGGATGTATCGCTATAGAGATTGCTGGATAGCGCGCCGAGCGTGGCATTGCCGCCCGGCGCGACATTGCGCGTGTCGCTGGAGGCGACGAGCGTGTTGTACCAACCCCCGAAATAGGTGGTCGATTCCATGCCAAGGATCTCGCCGCGCCGCGTGACGTCGCTCATATAATTGTAGGACGGGAAGTCGCCGATCGCGCTGGTCGCCCCGGTGGGCTGGTTGATGTTGCGGTCGTCGAACACGAACTGGTTGCGCCAGGTGGTCTGGTTGTCGAAATCGTGCTCCCAGCGGCCGCCGACGATGGTGCGGCGATCGTTGCGACCGAGGCCTGCCTGCAGCGCAGTCTCCCTGTCGATTCCTGCCGCTGCGTTGAAGCCATTGTTGAACAGCGGCACCGTTGCGCAGCCAAGCGCGGCCGTGGCTCCGGTGACGCAGCCCCGCTGGAACGGGTTTTGGTCATATTGATTCAACGACAGCCGGATCGGCAGCCGCGCGCTCAAGTCGTTGTTGATGAACTTGACGGTGAAGCGGTCATCGGGCGTGGCCTGCAGCGTGCCGAGGAAATTCACCGTCTGGGTGTTGAACCAGCTATTGGTGATGTAACCGTCGCCGCGCGCATCGCTCGCAAACAGCGAGCCCTCGAAATTGCCGACCTTCTTGCCCGCAGCCAGATAGTTGTTCAGGTAACCGAAGCTGCCGCCGTCGACGCCGTATTCGACACCGTCGATCGTACCGCCCGGCCGCGTCCGGAAATTCAGCGCGCCGCCGGTTGCGTAGTTGCCGTAGAGCGCCGAGGACGGTCCACGGATCACGTCGATCGCGCCATAGGCGTGCGGATCGATCAGGTCGCTGCGCGACAGTCCGTCCGGCTGGGTGACCGGAAAGCCGTCCTCAAAGATGACGAGGTTGCGAATCCCGAAGCCGTTGCGGGCATTCGATCCGCGGATCGAAATGCCGACGTCGCGCGGCCCGTTGCCCTGCTTGATCGAGATGCCGGGGCTCTCTCGCAGCACGTCTCCGACCGAAAACGCCGGCCGATTGTCGAACTGACTGCGGTCGACGGTAGTTTGAGTTTGGCCACTGGGAGCCTGGTTCAGCCCGTCGCGCAGAACCGTGGGCGTGACGTCGCGCTGCACCACGACGGTCGGGATGGCGGTGGTCCTTGGCGGCGTCACCCGCGGCCGAGCGGCGAGCGTGCGTCCCGCCGGCTTCGGTTTCGCCGGCTTGGCGCGGGCTTCTCGGGGAGCCTCCACGTTGACCGGCGGCAAGGCGGTTTGCGCCGTAGCCGGTGATGGATCGGTGGCGAGCATGGCACCGAGCACCATTGTGCCGGCACCGCTCAGGAAAGCGAGGCGTAACATTGAGAAATTCCTGACACCGGCTCTGCGGCCGGCTTGATGGACGACGTCAACCGGCGCAGCGAAGGCCTAACCGGCAGCGAACGGCAGTCAGGAAATCGATGGTGGGGCGCGCGCCTGCGCCTGGGAGCGTGCCCGGACATCCGCCAGACGGGAGACGAAATCGAGCCATGCCACCTGTTCGGGCGACCGCTCGACAACGCCGGCGGTCATCTCGGGTGGATCGACCGGAGTGCCGGTCTGCAGCACATTACAGATCGAGCAGCAGCCGTCGCGGACGTGCGGCCCGCCAGGGTCGGTTTCGCCGGAACCGGCGCTGTTGTCATGGCAGATGATGGCGGCGGCCAGCGGGTCGGAGGCGGCGATTCCGGCCGCCCAACAGGCCGCGATCGGCGCAAAGATTTGCACCATCAGCGCAATCAGGAAAACGGGCAGAAAATTCTTCAGCCGCCGGCGCATCGCAAAACCCATCCGATGGCGGAACTAATCACTGCGTCCGGCCGGAGTCGAGAGCGGAAACGCCGCCTTTTTGTCCCGGCACAAGGAATAGTCGGGTTCGGATCGGCAGCCCCATACCCCTACTTTCGTACCCCGTGACGGGTCTTAAACGCGGATTTACAACCGATAGTGGCGAAATCCCAATCATTTCGCAAATTGCTCGAATTTTGAACAATCGTTGCTGAAATTGATGACAAAACAAAAAAGATGGTCTACCAATTCAGGCTCAGGCCAGCCACAGGGCGGACGGTCTGGTGGTCCAAGTCTCGGGAGGAGCCCGGCGCGCAGAAGCAGCGTCACCCCATCAATCAAGATCAAATCCGAATTTTTGGGGAAATAGGGTCGACACAATTCCTCGAGCAGGGCTAGGAGCCCTGCTCTTTTTTCTTTGGGCCATCGCGATCGCTGATCATGTCATCGGCAAATCCGATCGAGCGCAGCTTCGAACTTGCGGCGGCGCGCTGCGATGATCTGACACCGCTGATCTATCGTCGCTTGTTCGAAGCGCATCCCGAAACCGTCGCAATGTTTCGCACCGAAGGCAGTGAGCTCGTCAAAGGCGCGATGCTGGCGCTGACGATCGAAGCGATTCTCGATTTCGCCGGCGAGCGGCGCGGCAACTTCCGGATGATCGAATGCGAGGTCGCCTCGCACGATGCTTACGGCACGCCCCGAGATTTATTCGTCGCGTTCTTCGCCGTGATCGCGGGCACGCTCCAGGAAATTCTTGGTGTGGAGTGGACAGCCGAGATCGATGCTGCGTGGCAAAAACTGCTGCGCGACATCGAAACGATCGTGATGCCGGATGTCGCTAAAGCATGATCCGGAAAAGTGGGTACCGGTTTTCCGAACAGATCATGCTCAAACAAAGAGCTAAAGCGGGACGACGATTCGAAGAAGCGTCGTCTCGCTTTAGCAGCCGCGGAATCGGAACCGTTGGCATGAACGCTCCGATTGTGACAGACTTTCCCTGATCCGCGGCGCGCGCAACAGACGCCGACGGCGCCAAGAACAGACATCAGGGAGCGTGCGATGCCAGGGAAGGACACATCTTCAAGGACCAGGCGCGATCTTCTTCAGACGGCGGCAGCCGGCGGCGCAGCAGCCGCGCTGCTCGGCGGGATTGGCGTGAGCCCCGCGCTCGCGGCGGAAGTGGGACGTTCCGAGAAACCGCTGAAGGCTGCATTCTCCAACGCCGGCCTGCAGGCCACCTGGTGCGCGCAAGGCAAACAGGCGGCCGAATATTGGGGCAAGCTCTTCAACGTCGAGGTCACATGGTTCGACGGCCAGCTCGATGCGGTCAAGCAGCGCGCCGCGATCGACAATATGGCGTCGCAAAAATGGGACTTCGTCGCCATCCAGGCGTTCGGCATCGGCACGCTGACCCAGCCGGTGCAGAAGATGATTGACGCCGGCATTCCCGTCATCGACATGGATACGCTGATCGCTCCGCTCGATCAGATCAACGTCCATTCCTTCCTCGCCCCGGACAATGAATTCATGGGGTCCTCGGTGACGCAGGCGCTCGTCAACGCCATCGGCGGCAAGGGCAAGATCATCATGACGCAAGGCGCACTCGGCCATACCGGCGCGCAGGGCCGCGCCAAGGGCTTCAACGCAGTCGTGAAGCAGTATCCGAACATCGAGGTGCTCGACACCCAGCCGGCCGATTGGGATGTCTCCAAGACCGCGCGTCTGTGGGAGACCTATCTCACCAAATACCCGCAGATCGACGCCGCCTTCTTCCACAATGACGACATGGCGCTCGCCGCCTACAACATCATGAAGGCGCGCAACCGCACCAACATCCTGATCGGCGGGGTCGACGCCATGCCACCGGCGATCCAGGCGGTGAGCGAAGGCCGCATGTTCGCGACCGTCCGTAATCCATCGTGCCGCATCCACGGCGGCGCCATCATCGCGGGCGTCGCCGCGGTGACCGCGGGCGAGAAGAGCGGACAGGGCATTCCAAAGAGCGTGGTGACCGACGGTCCGGTGGTAACCAAAGCCAATGCCGCTGGCATGCAATGGATGGAGGATCATTATCTGATCTGAGCCGCCCGCATGCCACAGGGACGCTCACCGATCCTCGAATTGAAGGAGATCACGAAGGCTTTCGGCGGTGTCGAAGCGCTTCGTGGGGTCGACTTCGCGCTTTACGCCGGCGAGATCCACGGTCTCGTCGGCGAAAACGGCGCGGGAAAGAGCACGCTGATGAAAATCATCGCCGGCGTGCATCCGGAATTCTCCGGCCGCTTCGTACTCGACGGACGCCAGACCCGTTTCCGCAGGGCGAGCGATGCCCATGCGGCCGGTGTCGCCATGGTGCATCAGGAACTCAGCGTCGCGCCCGATCTTTCCGTTGCCGAGAACGTCTTTCTCGGGGCGCAGCCGACCAACCGTTTCGGTATCGTTCAGTGGCGGAGGATGGCGCGCGAGGCGGGCGAGCAGCTTGCGCGCTTCGGCATCGACGTCGATCCGATGACGCGGCTGGGCGATCTGCCGATCGGCCTGCAGCAACTGATCGAGATCGCGCGTGTGCTGTTCTCCGGCGCCCGCATCGTCATCCTGGACGAGCCAACCTCGGCGCTCTCCCCGCCCGAGGTCGAGCGGTTGTTCGCGACTTTGCGACGGCTGCGCGACGAGGGCACCGGCATCGTCTTCATCTCCCATTTCATCGAGGACATCCTGCGCATTTCCGACACCGTGACGGTGTTCCGCAATGGGCGGAAGGTCCACGAAACCGAAGCCGCCGCGGCCAGCAAGGCCGCACTGATCGAAGCGATGATCGGCAAGGGCCGCGAGGCGCTGGAAGAGACCTATGCGCATGACATCACGCTGCCGCCGCGCGGTGACCGTCCAGTGGTCTTGAAAGCCGACGCACTGTCGCTCGCCCGCAGCGTCCAGGACGTCTCGTTCGACGTGCGCGCCGGCGAAGTGCTCGGCATCTACGGCTTCATGGGATGCGGCCAGTTGGAATTGGCGCGCGTCCTGTTTGGCAAGATCAAGCCCGACAGCGGCACGGTGGTCATCGACGACAACCGCACAGCCTTCCGCAGCACGGCCGCGGCCCGGCGCGCCGGAATCGCCTTTGTCCCCGAGAGCCGACGCGCGATGCTGTTTCACCAGGAGCCGGTGTACAAGAACATCTCGATCAGCGTGCTCGACCGTATATCTGCACTTCTGCTCAAGCCGTCGCGCGAGCGCTCGATTGCCGCCCGGCAGGTCGAGCAATTGCAGATCCGCCCGGCGGCGGTTGAGCTCGACCTCGGGATGCTCTCGGGCGGCAATCAGCAGAAGGTGGCGCTGGCAAAGTGGCTGAGCTATCCGCCGCGGGTGCTGGTGCTGTGTGAGCCGACCCGCGGCATGGATGTCGGCGCCAAGAACGATGTCATCAACATCGTCCGCGAGCTCAGCGCCAAAGGGCTCGCCGTCATCGTGCTCTCGACCGAACCGGAGACGGTGTTGTCGCTTGCCGATCGCATCATCGTCATGAAACGCGGCGTGGTGGTGCGCGAATTTGCGGGTGAGGTGGTCAGCAAGGACCGCCTGCTCGAGGCGGCCTGACGGAGAACAGCATGGCAAGCAGCGAAGGGGTGACTGCAACGGTGCATCGCGGCGGACAGCGCAGCGCGACTGCGATCCTGCGCTCGCAGATGCGCAACATCGCGCCGTTCCTGACACTGATCTGCCTGAGCGGGTTCTTCGCAATCGCGAGCCCCTCCTTCGCGACCCTCGACAATCTCGGCAACATCCTGACGCAAGTCTCCGTCACCGGCATCATCGCCGTCGGCCTGACCTTCGTGATCCTGTGCGCCGAGATCGATCTCTCGATCGCCGCCATCGCCAACGTCACCGGGATTGCCGTTGCCTATTTCACGCTGCAGGAATCCTATGTGAACATCGCCAATGTACCGTTGCCGGGCTGGGCGGCGATCATGCTGTCATTGGCGCTCTGCGCACTGCTCGGCCTCGTCAATGCCCTGGGGCTGACCGTGATCGGCATCCCCTCCTTCATCATGACGCTGGCGATGATGCAGATCGCGGCCGGCATCTCGGCGCTGCTGGTGCGCGGCCAGATCGCCTACAAGGTGCCCGACCTGGTCGCGACGCTCGGATCCGGATCCATCGGCGGCATTCCATGGATCGTGATCGTCGCGGCGGTGATGCTGCTCGCCGGCCACCTGGTGCTCACCTACACCCGCATCGGCCGCTACGTCTACATGGTCGGCGGCAATCGCGAAGCGGCGGAATATTCCGGGCTCAACGTCAAGCTGATCCTGGGCAGCGTGATGGTGATCTCAGCAGTCTGCTCCGGCATCGCCGGCATGCTCGGCGTCGCGCATTTCGGCAGCGCGCAGCAGAACGAATTCGACACCTACCTGCTCGATTCGATCGCCGCTGTGGTGGTCGGCGGCACCAGCCTGTTCGGCGGCCGCGGCGGCATCGGCAACACCATTGTCGGCCTGTTCGTGCTGGGCGTGCTCAACAACGGCCTCGACCACGTCAATATCGACAGCTTCCTGAAAATCCTGATCCGCGGCCTGATCCTGCTCGCCGCGCTCGTCATCAATGTCTACGCGCAGCGGCTGCGAGCACGGACGGCGGAATAGTGTGCGGATCAGCTCGAACCCGTATCCTTGAACGGAGACAGATAAGGCGGCAGCGGCGACCGGTCCGCCTTCGAAAAAATCTCGAAACGCTCGAGCCAGCGTGTTGCTGCGGAGCCCAGATGCTCGCGCAACAATCTGGCGGCCTTGCTGACATTGTCGCGACGGAGCTGCTCGACGATCGCGAGATGCTCCTCCAGGGCATCGTGCATGGTCCCCTGCGGAACGCTCAGGCTGGAGTCGAGCAGATAAAGGCTCGGCACAAAGAGGATATGCGTTCTCTGCAGCGCCTTGACGATCTCGCGGTTGGGACAATGGTCCAGCAGATTGATGTGGAGGTCAGTTTCGAGTTGCCCGACTGGTCCGATTTCGACCGGACCGTTTGATATCGCACGCCGCAGGTCCGCATGCATGCGTCCGAGTTCCGCAGCTGGCGCCAGCGGCGCGGCGCGCATCAGCGCCTCCGGCTCGAGGATCGCACGCATCTCGAACAGTTCGCGGATCTTGTCCGACGACACATGCGGCGCAATCCAATGGCCGAGCCCGTCCTTTCCGACCATCCCCACGCTGTGCATGCGGGCAAGGACATCGCGGGCGACGGTGCGGCTGACATTGAAGAAGTCAGCTAACGCCGCTTCGGTAATCCTGAGCGATCCGAACAGCACGCGAATCCAGAGTTCCTGCTCGACCTTCTTGTAAACCCGTTCCCATTGCGGCAACGGAGCGATCCGCGATTCGCCAAGCGAGGCGATCTGCCCGACATGCTCAGCCTTCGGACGGCCGGCGACCTGGTAACCCCGCCCCTCCAATGGATGGACGATCTTCGCCTCGCACAGCGCCCGCAACGCATGTCTGGCGGGTGAACGGCTGATGCCGAATGCTTTGGCGACCTGCACTTCCAGCAATTTCTCACCGGGCCGAATCCGCCCCTGCTCGATCATGTCCTTGAGCAACAGAAATGCATCCCGTTGCATCGACGTCTTCTCGAATGCTTCGGCAGTAGCGGCGGCTTGCGGTGACGCTTTCATGTTCCCAACGTCTGGTTGCAGACTTCGCCGGAACTTAACCGGCGAACAGCGCTTCGCGAAGATATACCTTCATCGCAGGAAGGCAGCTATCCGCCGGTTCAGCTCGGAGGCGGCGGCTGGATCGGTTGCACTGGCAACCTGGTGGCCGGAATCCGACATCACCTCCACCAATTCGCAATCGGCGATGTGCTGCGCCGCCCAGCGGCCGGCTTCCGTCGGATTGTAGAGGTCCAGCGGCGGGATCGCGATCAGCGTCCGCGCCCGGATCGATCGCAGCGCGGCGATCGTATCTCCCCGAAAGCCTGGCGTATCACCGACATCATGGCCGTCATACGCGAACGACTGATAGATCCAATCGAGCGGATCGAAACCCTGCTCCAGCCAGAGCCGCGTACGATCTAACAACCAGCGCCTGATCTCATCAGGACCGCTGAACTGCCTGTCAATATGCTGCGGCGTCCGCGCGCCGAGAAGCTGCATGACCGCGCTCCAGCTTTCCCAGCGGTTCGGAAGCTGGTCCGGACATGTATTCGGGTCCGCCGCATGGCTTTGCAGGGCAAGCCGCGCGGCATGGTTGACGGCGCCCGACCAGGCGGTCGTCTTCGCCATCGGCGTCATGGCCACGACCTGCCGCACAATATCGGGATAGGAAACCGCCCATTGCAGCGCCTGCATCCCGCCCATCGAGGCGCCGATCACGAGATCGACGGTTTCGATGCCGAGATGCTGCATCAGCAGCTTCTGGCTGTTCACCATGTCGCGGATGGTGAAGCGGGGGAAGTTCAGCCGCGGCTGCCTGCGCGACAGTGACGGTGAGCTGCTCAGGCCGTTGCCGATTGCATCGATCGCGAAGATCCTGGCCCGGCCGGGATCGAGCGCCCGGCCCTCCCCGATCAGGAAATCAAGCCGGTGGTGGCTGCTTCCGATGGCGCAGAGGGCGACGATGACCGGAAGCGAACGATCATCGATGTCGCCATGGACGGCATAGGACAGCTCGAAGTCCTCGATCGCTTCACCGCTCTCCAATACAAGGCGCGGCAGGCTTAGCCGTCTGTGCGGTGCATCGATCCAGCCGGGCTGCACGGGTGGGTGCATGGGGTCTTTCAGTGCCTCTATGCCGGGACCTTCACGCCCTTATAGAGGATCTTCACTGAACGTTCGTGCTGCTTGCGATGAAACTCGACCGCCACCGGGTCCATGTCGCGGCTTGGAATCGGTTCGTGCTCGAAGGTCCGGTAAGTATCGACGCCACGCACCAGCGAGGCGCTGTCTTCCCCTTCGAGCTGCCGCACCGACGTCGGCATGTAGCGGATCGCAAAGCCGATGCGGCGACGCTTCGACGGATTGGGCGCCGAGCCGTGGATCAGGCGCACATGGTGCAACGACATTTCGCCCGGCTCGAGTTCGAGCATGACCGCCATTTTCGGATCGACCTCTACCGCAACCTCCTGTCCGCGCGTCAGCATGTTGTTTTTGGAGAACGTATCGCGATGCGGGATCTGATCCTGCAGATGCGTGCCGGGCACGACTTCCAGGGCGCCGTTCGCTTTGTTGCTCTCCGACAGCGCAACCCACGCGGTGACGACATCCGGGCTCGACAGGCCCCAATAGGTGGAGTCCTGGTGCCATGACACGAATGACGGGTCCTCCGCTTCCTTGATGAAGAAACTGCTCGCCCAACACAGGATATTCTCGCCGTAGAGATCCTCGATCGCATCGACGATCCGCTCTTCGCGGATCAAGTCGTTCAGCCAGGTGAACAATAGATGGCTCCGTCCGCGCAGCGACCCGCTGAGCGGACCGCCGATGGTTCGCTCGAACGCCTCAAGCTTCGCGCGGATCGAAGCCGCTTGCTCGGTCGATATCGCGCGGATGGGAGCGACATATCCATCTTTCCAAAAGCCTTCGATTTGCGCAGGCGACAACACCTTCGGCATTTCCTTCTCCCCTTGTTCTTCCCTACCCTCTTATGATGTACATTGCATTCAATGTACATTGATGGCAGGATATCGCGTCAAGTTCGGACCGGTCAACCCTCCAGCATGACGGTCCGGCCGGACCGATCCAATGAGGCCGCGCGAAGAAAGCGGCCCGCGCAAGCTAGGGAGAGTTGGAATGTCATTGAGCCATACCGTCCGGCGGGTGTTTTTCGCGGCCGTCGCTGTGCTTGCCGCAACCAGCACGGCCTCGGCGCAGAAGAAATATGACGTCGGCGCCACCGATACCGAGATCAAGATTGGCAACATCATGCCCTATAGCGGGCCGCTGTCCGCCTATGGCGTCATCGGCGAGACCGAAGCGGCCTACTTCAGGATGATCAACGAACAGGGCGGCATCAACGGCCGCAAGATCAACTTCATCTCATATGACGACGCCTACTCACCGCCGAAGACGGTCGAGCAGGCCCGCAAGCTGGTCGAAAGCGATGAAGTGCTCCTGATTTTCCATGCATTGGGAACGCCGACCAACAGCGCCATCCACAAATACATGAACACGAAAAAAGTGCCGCATCTCTTCGTCTCCAGCGGCGCCACCAAGTGGAACGACCCGAAGCACTTCCCCTGGACCACGGGCTGGCAGCCGAACTACCAGAGCGAAGCCCGCATCTTCGCGAAATACGTTCTCAAGGAGGAGCCCGACGCCAGGATCGGCGTATTCTTCCAGAATGACGATTCCGGCGTCGACTTCATGAAAGGCTTCAGGGACGGGCTGGGCGACAAGGCTCGCTCGATGATTGTCGCCGAGGAGAGCTATGAGACCTCGGAGCCGACGATCGACTCGCACATCGTGAAGATGAAGTCAGCCAATGTCGACGTCATCGTCAACTTCGCGACTCCCAAGTTTGCAGCGCAAGCCATCAAGAAGATCGCGGAAATCGGCTGGAAGCCCATGCACGTCATGACCAGCGTCTCGATTTCGGTCGCGAGCGTGATGAAACCGGCCGGCCTGGAGAACGGCCAGGGCATCGTATCCGCCACCTATCTGAAGGATGCGACCGACGCCCAGTGGAAGGACGATCCCGGCATCCGCCGTTTCGACCAGTTTCTGGTGAAGTATTATCCGAGGGGAAATCGGGCCGACGTGCTGGTGCTGACGGGATATTCAGCCGCCCAATCGCTGGTCCATGTCCTGAAAGCCTGCGGCGACAACCTGACGCGCGAGAACGTCATGAAGCAGGCCGCTTCGCTGAAGGACGTCGAGCTTGACGGGCTGCTGCCGGGCATCAAGATGAACACGAGCGCCAACGATTTCGGCCCGATCCAGGACCTGCAGCTCATTCGCTTCAACGGCGAAAGCTGGGAGCGCTTCGGCGACGTCATATCCGGACGCCGCTCCGCGAGCGAGACGAACTAGTCTAGCGCTCGGGCGCCCCCTCTCCCTGTAAGAACGGAGAGAGGGAGGAAGAAACCCGGGCTCGCTTCGCGTGCGGCGACAGAAATCGCCGCACGCCACCCGCGCAAATGAACCTCAGGAAAGATGATGGACTTCCTGCAGGCCGTAAACCGGCGTCGCAAGTCCCTCCTTTCGGGCCTTTAGCTGCAACGAAAGATACTGCGAGTAGTGGCGCGACTGGTGCAGATTGCCGCCGTGGAACCACAGACCTTCCTGTTGCGTCGGTTTCCACATGTTGCGCTGTTCGCCTTCCCACGGACCAGGGTCCTTGGTCGTGTTGGAGCCAAGTCCCCAGCATTTGCCGACCTTGTCGGCCACGTCCTTGGAGATCAGGTCCGCAGCCCAACCATTCATCGAGCCGTAGCCGGTGGCGTAAACGATCAGATCCGCATCCAGCTCGCGGCCATCATCCAACAGGATGGAATGCTCCTTGAGCTCGCGAACGTTCACGCCGCTCACCAGCTTGATCCTTCCATCGGCAACGAGATCGCAGGCTCCGACATCTATGTAATATCCCGAGCCGCGGCGCAGATATTTCATGAACAGGCCGGACTCGTCGTCGCCGAAATCCAGCATGAAACCTGCCTTTTCCAAGCGCTTGTAGAACGCTGCATCCTTCTTGCGAATGGCGTTGTAAATCGGGATCTGGAATTCGTGCATGATGCGATAGGGGAGCGAGGCGAAAATCAGATCCGCCTTGCGGGTCGTCATGCCTGAGGCGACGGCACGCTCGGAATAGAGATCGCCAAGGCCGATTTCCATCAGCGAGTCCGATTTCACGATGTGGGTCGACGAGCGCTGCAACATCGTGACATCGGCCCCGGCTTCCCAGAGCGCCGCGCAGATATCGTGCGCGGAGTTGTTGGATCCGACGACAACCACCTTCTTTCCCTTGTAGGCGTCCGGTCCCGGATGTTGCGACGAATGCTGCTGCTCGCCCTTGAAAACATCCTGCCCCCTGAACTTCGGGATGTTTGCCTTGCCCGACATCCCGGTCGCCAACACGAGCTGTTTCGGTTTCAGCACGATCTCCTTGCCGCCACGCTCGACGACGACCGTCCACTCCTTTGCCTTCTCGTCGTACTTGGCGGATTTGCACGTCGTGGAACTCCAGTAGTTCAGCTCCATGACCTTCGTGTACATTTCCAGCCAATCGCCGATCTTGTCCTTGGGCGCGAACACCGGCCAGTTCTCCGGGAACGGGATGTAGGGCAAGTGGTCGTACCAGACCGGATCGTGCAGGCAGAGCGACTTGTAGCGCTTGCGCCAGCTATCGCCCGGCCGCTCGTTCTTCTCGACGATAATGGTCGGCACGCCGAGCTGCCGCAATCGTGCGCCAAGGGCGATGCCGCCCTGACCGCCGCCGACAATAACGACGTAGGGTTGCGTCTTGACGCCGAGCTCGGCGATCTCCTGTTCGCGCTTTTCCTTCCAGGTCTTGCGAGCAGGATCGCTGCCGTGCTCGGCCCCCATGGGCCGCATCGACCCTTTCGGCTCCTCGTGGCCTTTCAGCTCCGTCATGGTTGTGAGCAGCGTCCATATCAGTCCGTTCTTCAGCCGGATATGGCCGTAGCCGCGCGCCACTTCGGTTTCGAACTCAAACCAACCATCCGCGACGCCGTCGGCCTCGCTCGCGGGATTGCTTGCGTCCTGACGAAAATGGCGGGGTTTGATGCCGGCGAGCTGCGCCGTCAACATCTCGCGAACCTGGCCCTGACCTTCCATGGTGCGCAGGTTCCAGGTGAAGGCCACGAGATCGCGCCAGTAGCAATCGGCCTGAAACAGATTCACCGCAACATCGATCTTGCCGCCGGCGAGCGCGTCCTCCAGCTTACCGAGGGCAGCCTCCACCTTGGTGTGAGGGCTATTGTCCAGCATAGTCGTCTCCTCTCTCTTGTATTTTGGTAACATCAGTCAACGCGGGCGCTCGCCATGCATGGCGAGCGCCCGCGCCTTTCGCAGAAGCTATTTCGTCAGATCGATCAGGATTTTCAGATGCTGACCGGCGGGATCGAGCAGCACGTCGAAGCCTCCTCCGACCGCCTGATCCAGCGTGATCTTCTTGGTCACCACCTTCTTCGCCGGCAGCAGACCGGTGCTGATCAGCCTGATGACACGCGGCCAGTAATGCGTGGGATAGGCCCACGATCCGCGTATATCGATGTCCTTGAACGTGACCTGGAACCAGTCGAGCGGATTTTCGTGGGGATGAAGACCGGTCTGCACCACGACCCCCTGCTTCCGCAGCGCGTCCGTGCAGGCCTTGAGAGCCTGCTCGTTACCGACGCATTCGATCGCGACGTCGCAGCCGACATTCCCTTCGCTCAGCGAGCGGACCACATCGCCGGGATTGTCGCGCTTCGGATTGATGGTGACGACGTCAGGCAAGATGGACTTGGCGAATTTCAATCGCGCGTCGTTGATGTCTGAAACGAAAAGCTGAGCAGCACCCGCCGCCCGGGCAGCCAGCAGCGTCAGTATCCCGATTGGGCCTGCGCCGGTGACCAGCACGCTGTTGCCTGCCGTCACGCCACCGCGGTCGCAGGCGTAGACGGCCACCGCTGTCGGCTCGACAAGCGCGGCTTCCTCATCAGTCATCTCGTCTGGAATCTTCTCAACATTGTATTCGTTGAGCAGGGCATATTCCGCCATTCCGCCAGACACCCAACTCAACCCCGCCAATGCAAGTTGCGGGCTGAGATGGAAGAGACCGCGGTCGGCGAAATAGTCGCCGGCGCGTGGCATGATCAACGGCTGAACCGATACGCGGTCGCCCGGCTTCACCGATGTAACCCCCCTCCCGACCGCTTCGACCACGCCGCCGAATTCGTGACCGAGAACCTGCGGCCCGCTGACACCTGTAAACGGATGCGGTTCGACGGGGATGAAGATCGGCCCGTAGGCATACTCGTGCAGGTCGGTGCCGCAGATGCCGACGAAGCGGTTCCGGATCAGGACCTGACCCGCGGCTGGCGTTTCCGCCGGTATTGGAATCGTATCGAGACGCAGATCTTTGGCTGCATGAAATCGCAAGGCTTTCATTCTTTCCTCCTGTAACTATTTGCGTTTGTGGTTTGCTGCATTCGGCTTCAATGCCTGGTCCGGCTCATGCCGGGCTGGAGGTCATGGAAGGAAATTTGCCTGGACCGGCTATGATCGCGAGTTGCCCGGTTCGGCTTCTCTCTCATCCTCACGGGACATCATCCCATGAGCCTGGTGTCCTCTGTCCCTTCCAGAGATAGGGCTTGGCCAGCCCGTAACCGAACAGCATCGGAACTATGAAGGACCAGTGCGTGCCCATGTAGCCGTAGGTGAAGGCTTCGCTGATGTTGCCGAAAACCGGCCCGATCAGGTCAAACAAGAGTTTCGTCACCAGATAGGCGAGCAATAGGCAAAAGCTGGACGCCGCCAATCCACCCCACGGCATGGGAATCTGGGAGAACGGCCAGTTGTGAATGGGGATCAAAACGCCATAGGTAACCGAACAGGCGACCATGAACCACAGCAGCCAGTACTGATCGTCGGTGAAGTATCCGATGGACCAGAAATTCCCGACGCCGGGCTTAGCAGAATCCCACAGCCCCAAATAGCGGCTGACCCATAGGCAGAGCAGCACGGTCAGGAAGAGGATCGCCATCTGCGTAAACCCGCGACCCGGCTGTTTCATACCCCGCGTCCAGTATGCGAGCAGTCCCGTAGCGGCCCCCATCTGCACGAAGGGAAACCACCAGGCCGGTATCCACCGCACCACCGAACTCGTAACGAGATAGGTGCAGAATCCGATCAGAACCAGCAGAATGAAAAACTGCCGGTACGGCGGCATACCCGCCACGATCCAGTTCTCACCCGTGAACGAAAAGAACGCCAGAAAGAAGAAGATGCATCCGACGATCGGAAATATCCAATCGGCGCCAAGCCCGCTCCAGTAGATCGACTTTGCCGATAGCCAGCCCAACATCCACGAAGCTGCAACGATGACAAATCCGCGCGCGAGATTGCTCTTGATCCGATCAAACGGCCAGCCGCAACATACGATTGACAGCAGGGCCCACCACAGACTGAGCAATTGCCAGGTGACGTTATCCAGCCAGAACATCTGGCTGATCTGATCGCTGCTCCATGGTCCGATCGGCATCGCCTTCACGATCAGATTGACGATGAAACACGAAAGTATCGTGAGCCCGTAGACCAACGCCAATCCCTTGATCGACGAATTAAGTCGTAATGGCGCAACCTCGATCGCATACTGCATGTTTGTTTCCCCTCCTGGAGCCTTTCCGGCGCTGATGGAATCAAGCCGGGGTTCTGGTTTGTTTTGATGCGGTTTCTTCGCGCGAACCGCTTTTCACGTCGCTCAAAAACGCAATAGAGCGTGATGATTTTTCTTCGCGACCTCAGATAAGAACCATGCCTCCGTCGACGACGAGACTCTGGCCGGTCATGTAGTCGGATGCGGATGACGCCAGGAACCGCGAAACACCGCAGAGATCGTCCGCCGCGGATGGACGCCCGAGCAGAATCCCGGCAGAGAACGTCTCGAAGGCTTCGTTGTCGCGCGAGGTCAAACCCTCGTCCTTGAAGCCCTTGTCGATGAGCTTCCACATGTCCGTCGCCACGACACCCGGACAGATGGCATTGACGTTGATCTTCTGCGCTCCGAAAGCGCGGGCCGCCGCCTGCGTCAACGCCACGACGCCGAACTTGCTGGCCGAATAATGAGCGAGCGGTTCATAACCCTGCTTGCCCGCGATAGAGGCGGTGTTGATGATCTTGCCTCCGTGGCCCTGCGCGATCATCTGCTTGATCGCCTCCTGCATGCAGATGAGAACACCGAGACCGTTGGTATCCATAACCCTGCGCCAATCCTGCTCGGTGATGGACAGGAACGGCTTCGTCTGCGCTATGCCCGCATTGTTGAAGATCACATCCAGCTTGCGGTGCGCCCTCACCGTCGCGGCGATCATGGCCTTGACGCTGTCGCGGCTGGTGACATCGACGCGGACGGCAATCGCCTTGCCGCCTGCGGCGCGAATTCCTTCCGCGACTGTCGAAGCATTGCCTTCGTCAATGTCCGCGATCGTCAGCAGCGCCCCATCCGCCGCAAGACCGCGTGCGATGGCTTCGCCGATGCCGCGGCCGGATCCGGTCACGACAATCGCGCGCCCCTCGAGATCGAATGGCATGAAAATCCTCCCATTTGCTGTTGCACTCTTACGAATGCTTGCAAATGAAAGGAGCAATCGCCGTGCCAACGGCAAAACCCGAAGAAATCCTTCGTTTTCTGGAGCGTTTTCGAGCGAAGGGGACACCGGTTCGCGTGAAGAAAACGCGTCAAAACAAGAATCTAGAGCTTCGGTTCTGATTCAATCAGAACCGAAAATGCTCTAGCGAAACAGCGGCCGCTACTGTTGCACGGCCTGCAACAGATGCCACACCTGTTGCAGTCGCACCGCGACAGCGTCAGGTACGTTGGCTCAAACCGTATCGCTTGATTTGACGATGAACGGTGGACCGGTCGACACCCAGCCTGCGCGCGGCTTCCGAAATATTTCCGCCGCAGGCCGCAAGCATCGTTTCCAGCATCGTCTTCTGCGAATGCGGCTCTTTCGCCTTTGCGACGCCGGTCGTTCTCAGTAAAGCATCCGGAAGATCGTGAGGTTCGATGACGCCGTTCTGACAGAGCGCCGCGGCAACCGAGATGACATTGTCCAGTTCACGGATGTTGCCAGGCCAGGCGTATGTCTCAAGCACATCGAGCGCTGCCGGGGACACCACCAGCGAATCTTCCTTCGCCCGATGCCTCTCCACGATCTTGCCCAGCAGCCACGCAAAGTCGGATCGCTCCCTGAGCGGCGGCAAGAACAGCGTTGCGGCGTTCAGCCGGTAAAACAAGTCCTCACGAAAGGACCCTTCCCTCACGAGCGTTTCGATCATGCGGTGGGAGGCGGAGATCACGCGAACATCGACCGGCTTCGGACGGGTCGCACCGATCGGCATCAGCTCCTTCTCGGCGAGCACACGCAACAACCGGCTCTGCAGCGGCAGCGGCATGTCACCGATCTCGTCGAGGAACAACGTGCCGCCGTCAGCCTCTTCAATCAGACCCTTGCGGCCCTTGGCATTGGCCCCGGTGAAAGCCCCCGGAACATGGCCGAACAGTTCGCCTTCGATCAACTGCTCGGGAATCGCCGCACAATTGACGGCGACAAACCTGCCCTTGACGGCGCTGCTGTCATGGATCGCACGGGCGAGATATTCCTTGCCGGTCCCCGTTTCGCCCTGAATGAGGATCGACAACGGCTTTGCGGCAAGTTTTGCAGCCTTGACCTGAAGTGTCGCGATTTGCGGATCGCCTCGGCCGAGATCGCGCAACGAGGCGGGAATCTCGTGCCTGATGCTTGCGGGGGCGTGCACGGCGATGTTCGGTTCGATCGCATGGGCAAACAGCGCGTTGCCGTCGCGGGCAAAGACGAGGCGATCCTGCGTGCGGCGTTGTCGTGTCAGATTCGGCAAGTCGTTGATATCAATTTCAAAGAAGCGCGAAAGGGGCTGCCCGATCAGATCGTCGGGCTGGCGCCAGTCGCGGCTCACGGAACGTGCCAAGATCTTGGCGCCACCATTGGTCATCCCGATGATGCGTCCAGATCCGTCGATGGAAATGGCCGCCTCCGGATCGACGTCCAGAAATTCCGGCGATCGGGCGAAGCGCAGCACCCATTCCCGGCTTGCCTGCGCCATCAAGTTGGCCAGTTCGATACGCCGCACGGTCGCCGTGACCAGGTGCAAAGCGAGATTCTGGCTCGCCTTCTTGATGGGAGAACTCAGGAGCGAAATGTCGAGCACCGCCGCGAGCGCACCGCGAACATCGTAGATCGGCGCAGCAGTGCAGGACAGCGGCGTGTGCGTATTGTCGAAATGATCGGTCTGATGAATGCTTAGCGCATCCCCGCTTTCGATGCAGGCGCCGACGGCGCAGGTACCCGCCCGGGATTCCGACCACTCTGAGCCAAGATAGAGCCCCGCCTTGCGCAGATTATTGTCGAACAGCGGATCTCCAAGAAATTCGACCGTCACGCCCTGGCGGTCCGAGAGCAGCAACACATAGTTCTGGCCGGCGACCTGCCGAAACAGGTTCTCAAGTCCCGAGCGCGCGATCGATATCAGTACTTCCGACTGCTGACGGTGCTCACGCAACTCGGTATCGGGAACGATATAGGCTTCGCAAGCCTGTGCTGGATCGAGCCGGTGTTGGTTGATGCAGCGCAGCCAGCTCTGCACGACAATATCATCACGGTTGGTTGCCGCGCCGAGACTGACGCTTTCGATTTCGCGGATATGGTCAGAATGCGAAAACATGCGACAATCCGCGCTGCCTCCCAACGGCCACGGCCATATTTTCTCTTTTTTCCCAGGCCGGGCAAGTCTGCACGAGTTTTGTCGAATGTAAACACGCTTCTTCCAGCGGATCGGTTCGCATCAAGCGCCTGTGTCCACCGCATCGCACAGCAGCATCTCAAATAGACCGGACCGTGCCGGAAGGCCCAAGACCGAAGCGCCCATCCTTCCCATGAGGAACAGGCCGAAAAGTCAGTGGACTAGTCAAAAAAACAACGCGCGCTAGAACGGCGTTCCCATCAACTTCGACAATCTTTCGATGCTGAGATAGCCGGCGTTGTAGGCCCACATCGCAACAGCAAAAATGGCCGCCGAGATCAGCGTGGTCCAAAGCAGCTTGCGGCCCATCCGCGCCATGATCGGCGCGCCGGGATCGGTGCCTTCGACGCCCCCGCCCTCCTCGTGCTGGCTGCGCACGCCGAACGGCAGCGTCAGGAACAGCACGACCCACCATAAGACGAAGTAGATCGCGAACGCGGTTGAGATGCTGTAGGCCATACCGTAGCGTTTTCAAGCGAAGTGGATGCCGGTTCGCGTCAAGAAAACGCGTCGAGACAAAAGCTAGAGCCTGATCGGTTCTGATGCAATCAGAACCGATCAGGCGCTACTCCTGCTCAATCTCGACCAGCGCGCCGGAAAAATCCTTCGGATGGAAGAACAGCACCGGCTTGCCGTGGGCGCCGATCTTGGGCTGGCCGTCGCCGAGCACGCGCGCGCCTTCGGCGATCAGCCGGTCGCGCGCGGCGATGATGTCGGGCACGTCATAGCAGACGTGATGGATGCCGCCGTCGGCATTGCGCTCGACGAATTTTGCGATCGGCGAAGCATCGCCGAGCGGCTCGATGAACTCGATCTTGGTGTTGGGCAAGGTCACGAACACGGTGATGACACCGTGCTCCGGCAACGGCACTGCATCCGAAATCTCGGCGCCGAATGCCGCGCCGTAGATCTTGGCCGCCTTCTTGGCGTCCTTGACCGCTATCGCGACGTGGTTGAGCCGGCCCAGCATGTTGTCTCTCCCTCGCAGATACGCTTATTCTTGTCGCCGCCGTGCCGAACCGGCGTCAGACCGTCAGCACGTGAACGACGCAAATCGGCTTTTTGCCCCAATGCTCGTTCACGGTCCCGCGCACTGCGCGGCGGACCGACTCCGCGACCGCATCCGGGTCGCGCCGGCGCGCCCGCGGCAGGCCTTCCACGGTCGATACCACCACATCGAACACGATCTCGTCGAGCGCCTCGCCTACGCTATTTTTCTCCGGCACGCCGACCAGGTCGACCTCCGGATCCTCGGCCAATTCCCCCTGTGCCGTCATGACGATCGCGACGAAGGCGCAGCCGGCAAATCCCAGCCGCCGCCGCTCGACCACGGCGCGCGACTTGGCGTCCTCCAGAATGATGCCATCCTTGTAGAGCCGCCCTGAGGGCACCTCGGCGATGATCCCGGGCTCGCCGGGCCCGAGCTTGACCAGGTCGCCATTGCGGCACTCGATCACTTTTGGCACGCCCGCAGCACGCGCAAGCTTGGCGTGCTCGTGCAAATGCAGCGCTTCACCATGTACCGGGATCAGAATCTGCGGCCGCACCCAGGACAGCAGGTCGCGCACCTCGTCGCGGCGCGGATGGCCGGAGACGTGGACCAGATGGTCGCGATCGGTGATGACCTCGATACCCTGCTCGACCAGATCGTTGATGATCGAGCCGACCGCCTTCTCATTGCCTGGAATGGTGCGAGAGGAGAAGATCACGCAATCGCCCTTGTTGAGCGTGATCTCAGGATGATCGTCCTTGGCGATCCGCGCCAGCGCCGCGCGCGGCTCGCCCTGGCTGCCGGTGCAGATCGCCAGCACCTTGTCAGCCGGGAAGTGGCCGTAGAGATCGGGCCCGCGGAAATTCTGCACGCCGTCGAGGTAGCCGGTCTCGCGCGCGACCTGGACCACGCGGTCCATGGCGCGGCCGACCACCACGACCTCGCGGTCCGCTATCCGCGCCGCATCGGCCACCGCCCTGATGCGTGCGACGTTGGAAGCAAAGGTCGTCACCGCGACGCGGCCCTTCGCGCTCTTGACCAGCCCGGCGATGGTCTTCGACACCTCGGCTTCCGAGGGCGAACGCCCGTCGCGTACCGCGTTGGTGGAATCGCCGACCAGCGCCAGCACGCCGGCGTCGCCAAGCTCGCGCAAGCGTTTTTCATCGGTCGGCGGCCCGACGGTCGGCGTCTGGTCGAGCTTCCAGTCGCCGGTGTGCAGGACGGTGCCGACCTCGGTGTGGATCGCGAGCGCATGCGACTCAGGGATTGAATGCGCGACCGGGATGAATTCGACGTTGAACGGGCCGATATCGACGCGCCCGCCCGAGGGCACCACGGTGATCGGGATTTTCGGCGGGTTGCGCTCGGCGGCGCATTTGGCCTCGAACAGCGCCGCGCTGAACTTCGTCGCGTAGATCTTGCACTGCAGTTTCGGCCAGAGATCGATGATGGCGCCGAAGTGGTCCTCATGGGCGTGCGTCAGCACCAGGCCCATCAGGTTCTGTCGTTCCTTCTCCAGGAACGAGATGTCGGGCATGATCAGGTCGATGCCGGGCAGATGCTCCTCGTCACCGAAGGAGACGCCGAGATCGACCGCGAGCCAGGACCGTTGCTGGCGGTTGCCGAGCCCATAGATCGACAGGTTCATGCCGATCTCGCCGACGCCGCCGAGCGGCGCAAAGGTCAGTTCATCCGGCCGCGCCATCAGGCAGATCCTACTGAGGCCGCCGTACCGAAATAGACCTCGCCTGCGGTTACGGGGACGTGCTTGCCGTCGGGCAGCCGGATAATCATGCAACCTGTCTCATCGATGGTGTCGAACGTGCCTTCGAGAATAGCGTTCCCCGTCTGGACCGCCACATTCTCCCCCAGCCGGGCCGCACGCGCGAGCCAAAGCCTGCGGATTTCCGCAAAACCGCGGCCGTTGTCCCAGACGCCGCGGAATTCCACCCAGGCCTCCGAAAGCGCGGTAAACAGCTCCTCGGCGCCGACATGGATGCCAAGAGCGGCCAGCGAGGTCGCGGGCGTCGGCGTGCCCTCCGGCGCCCCTACGACATTGGTGCCGATGCCGACCACGACGGCAAGGCGGCCGCCCGCGACGATCTCGGCCTCGAGCAGGATGCCGGCGAGCTTCTTGTTCCCGGCCAGCACGTCGTTCGGCCATTTCAGGGAGAACTTCAGCGCATCCGTCCCGCCCAGACGCAGCGCCGCCTCGACGCTGATCTTTTGCAGCGCAGCCTCCAGCGACAGCCCCGCGGCAAAGCCGAGCGTCGCCGCGACCGCGGGCGCGACGTCCATGACCTCAAGGATGCTGCTGGCGAGATTGCCGCGTGGGGCGATCCAGGTCCGCTGCCGTCGGCCGCGCCCCGCCGTCTGCTCAGTCGTCACGAACCACATCGGTCCGCGCTCGCCTTCACGGGCGCGGACCAGAGCCTCCGCATTCGTCGAGCCGACCTGGTCAAAGGCGGCTAGCCTGTAGCCGGCGGAAGTGGCGCGATGACCAAGCGTAAACGGCATCTAGAAAAGTGACTTCGCCGCGGCGGTCGCAACGCTGACCAGCGGTCCTGGATAAGCGAAGAAGAAGATGTTGAAGAGGCCCGCGACCGCCAGCACCCCGCGCAATTCGATCCGGACCGGATCGAGCTTGCCCACCGGCTCGTCGAAATACATCGTCTTGATGATGGCGAGATAGTAGTAGGCGCCCACCACGCTGGTCAGCACGCCGATCACGGCGAGTGTGAACAGGTTGGCCTTGATCGCCGCGACGAAGACGTACCACTTGGCGAAGAAGCCCGCGAGTGGCGGAATGCCGGCGAGCGAGAAGAGGAGCATCGCGAAGAAGAAGGCGAGCAGCGGATTGGTGCGCGAGAGGCCTGCGAAATCGCTGATCTGCTCGACATGCTGTCCGTTGCGCTTCATCGCGAGGATGATTGCGAATGAGCCGAGCGTCATCGCGACATAGATCGCGACGTACATCAGCACGCCCTGCGCGCCTTCCACCGTGCCGGCGGCGAGCCCGACCAGCGCAAAGCCCATGTGGCCGATCGAGGAATAGGCCATCAGGCGCTTGATGTTCTTCTGCCCGATCGCAGCGAATGAGCCGAGCGCCATCGAGGCGATGGAGACGAAGACGAGGATCTGCTGCCACTGCGGCACGATGCCGGGGAATGCGGTCAGCGTCGCACGGGTGAACACTGCCATCGCCGCGACCTTCGGCGCGGAAGCGAAGAACGCCGTGACCGGCGTCGGCGCGCCCTCGTAGACGTCGGGCGTCCACATGTGGAACGGCACTGCCGAGACCTTGAAGCAGAGGCCGGCGAGCAGGAACACCAGCCCGAACACGATGCCGGGTGTGCCGGTCGTCGCAGCCGCCGCGATGCCAGCGAAGTTGACGGTGCCGGTGAAGCCATAGATCAGCGAGGCGCCATAGAGCAGCATGCCCGAGGACAGCGCGCCCAGCACAAAATACTTGAGTCCGGCTTCGGTCGACTTGGCGTTGTCGCGGTGGCTGGCGGCGACGACGTAGAGCGCAAGGCTCATCAGCTCGAGCCCGAGATAGAGCGCAATCAGGTCGCCCGCTGAGATCAGCACCATCATGCCGAGCGTCGAGAGCAGCACCAGGATCGAATATTCGAAGATGCGACGCGACGGGTCGGACAGGAATTCCGTCGACAGGATCAGCGTTGCCGCCGAGCCGATCAGCGCGAGGATCTTCAGGAAGCGGGCAAAGTCGTCGACGATGAAGCTGCCGCCGAAGGTGACGAGCTTGCCGGACGGCAGCATCAGTATGAGCACGCCGGTGAGGATGAGCAGCAACGTCGCAAGCGTGGTCACGAGCCGCGTCGTCCCCTGCCCGCGATAGGCCCCGATCATCAACAGCACCATCGAGCCGACCGCGAGCACGAGCTCGGGCAGCACCGGCTGCAACTGATAACCTGCACTCGAGAAGCTCATGGGTTAAGGCCTTACTGGAGCAGCGCGGCTGCCTTCACGGCAGTCACGGCGGTGTTGTAATTATTGACGAGCTGCTGGACCGATGCTTCGGACATGTCGAGCACCGGCTTCGGATAGACGCCGAACAGGATGGTCAGCGCCACCAGCGGGAACAGGATCAGGCATTCGCGCGCCGTCAGATCCTTGATGCTCATCAAGGACGGCTTGACCAGCGCGCCGAACACCACCTTGCGATAGAGCCACAACGCGTAGGCCGCGGACAGGATCACGCCGGTGGTGGCAAGCACCGTGGTCGGCAGCGACACCTTGAACGTGCCGAGCAGCGTCATGAATTCGCCGATGAACCCGCTGGTCCCGGGCAGGCCGACATTGGCCATGGTGAAGACCATGAACACCAGCGCATAGAGCGGCATCCGGTTCACCAGGCCGCCATAGGCGGCGATCTCGCGGGTATGCATGCGATCGTAGACGATGCCGACGCAGAGGAACAGCGCGCCGGAGACGATGCCGTGGGAGATCATCTGGAACACGCCGCCGGCGACACCCTGCATGGTCCCGGCGAAAACGCCCATGGTGACGAAGCCCATATGGGCGACGGACGAATAGGCGATCAGCTTCTTGATGTCCTCCTGCATCAGGGCCACCAGCGAGGTGTAGATGATGGCGATGACGGACAGCGCGAAGACCAGCGGCGCGAAGTCGTGCGACGCCAGCGGGAACATCGGCAGCGAGAAGCGCAGGAAGCCGTAGCCGCCCATCTTCAAGAGGATTGCGGCTAGGATCACCGACCCCGCGGTCGGCGCTTCGACGTGGGCGTCAGGCAGCCAGGTGTGCACCGGCCACATCGGCATCTTCACCGCGAAGGAGGCAAAGAACGCGAGCCACGCCCACTTCTGCAGGTTGTACGGCACGGCGGTGTGCATCAGGGTCGGAATGTCGGTCGTACCCGCGTTCCAGTACAGCGCCATGATGGCAAGCAGCATCAGCACCGAGCCGAGCAGCGTGTAGAGGAAGAACTTGAAGGAGGCATAGACCCGGCGCGGCCCGCCCCAGACGCCGATGATCAGGAACATCGGGATCAGGCCGCCTTCGAAGAACAGGTAGAACAGCACGAGGTCGAGCGCCGAGAAGGTGCCGACCATCAGCGTTTCCAGGATCAGAAACGCCATCATGTATTCGCTCACGCGCTGCGTGACCGATTTCCAGCTCGCTATGATGCAGAACGGCATGACTGCGGTGGTCAGGATCAGCAACGGCAGCGAGATGCCATCGACGCCCATGTGATAGTTGATGCCGGTGGCGAGCCACGACGCCTTCTCGACGAACTGGAAGTCGGCGTTCGCCGGATCGAACCGCACCACCAGGATCAGCGAAATCAGGAAGGTGATCAGCGTGGTCCAGAACGAAATCCAGCGGGCGTTGCGGTTCGCGGCTTCGTCCCCGCCCCGCGCGAGCAGATAGACCAGAAGCGCGCCGAGCGCCGGCAGGAAGGTAACTACGGAAAGGATGGGCCAGGTCGTCATCACTGGCCTCCCAGGCCGAACATGAACCAGGTGATCAGGCCGGCAGCCCCGATCAGCATGGCGAAAGCGTAGTGGTAGAGATAGCCGGTCTGGATCTTCACAGCATTACGGGCGACATCGAGCACACGCGCCGACACGCCATCCGGCCCGAAGCCGTCGATGATGGCGCCGTCACCCTTCTTCCAGAGCGTGTAACCGATCCACTTGGCGGGCCGCACGAAGATCAGATCGTACAGCTCGTCGAAATACCACTTGTTGAGCAGGAACTGGTAGAGCATCGGCTGCTGCTTGGCGAGCTCAACCGGCAGATAGGGCCGGCTGATGTAGAAGAGATACGCGATCAGGAAGCCCAGCACCATCATAACCGTCGGCAGGAAGGCGATGCTCTCAGGGATGTGGTGCATTTCCTCGATGATATGCGGGTTCATCTTCACGGATTCGCGGAAGAACTCCTCGATGCCGTGACCCGCGAACAATTCCTTGAACGGGAAACCGGCGAGGAAGGAGCCGACCGCGAGCACGCCGATCGGGATCAGCATCCAGATCGGGCTCTCATGTGCAGCCTCGTAGTGCTCCTCGTCGTGCGGCGTGCCGTGGAAGGTCTTGAAGATCAGGCGCCAGGAATAGAACGAGGTCAGGAGGGCAGCGAACACCGTCAGCAGGAAGCCGTAGAACGCGAACGGATTATGCGAGGCATAGGCCGACTCGATGATCGCGTCCTTGGAGAAGTAGCCGGCGGTCAGCGGGAAGCCCGTCAGCGCGAGCGTGCCGACCACCATCACCGCGTAGGTATAGGGGATCTTGCGCCACAGCCCGCCCATGTTGCGGATGTCCTGCTCGTGATGCATCGCGTAGATCACCGAGCCGGAACCCAAGAACAGCAACGCCTTGAAGAAGGCATGGGTGAACAGATGGAACATGCCGACCGAATAGGCCCCCGCTCCCATCGCCACGAACATGTAGCCGAGCTGGGAACAGGTCGAATAAGCGACGATGCGCTTGATGTCGTTCTGTACCAGGCCGATGGTCGCGGCAAAGAACGCGGTGGTCGCACCGAAGAACATCACCACGGCCTGCGCGTTCGGCGCCAGCTCAAACAGCGGCGACAGCCGCGCCACCATGAAGACGCCGGCGGTCACCATGGTCGCGGCATGGATCAGCGCCGAGACCGGCGTCGGGCCTTCCATCGCGTCCGGCAACCAGGTGTGCAGCAGGAACTGCGCCGATTTGCCCATCGCGCCCATGAACAGCAGGACGCAGGTGAGCGTCAGCGCATCGACATGCCAGCCGAAGAAATTGATGGTTTTGCCGGTCAGGCCCCCGGCGCCGCCGAAGATGGTGTCGAAATCGGTCGAGCCGATCAGCGCGAAGATCGAGAAGATGCCGAGCAAGAAGCCGAAATCGCCGATACGGTTGACGACGAACGCCTTGATCGCGGCGGCATTTGCTGTCGGTTTCTGATACCAGAAGCCAATCAACAGGTAGCTCGCCAGGCCCACGCCTTCCCAGCCGAAGAACATCTGCACCAGATTGTCCGCGGTCACCAGCATCAGCATCGCGAAGGTGAACAGCGACAAATAGGCGAAGAAGCGCGGCCGGTTCGGGTCCTCGTCCATGTAGCCGATGGAGTAGAGGTGCACGAGCGAGGACACGGTGTTGACGACGACCAGCATCACCGCAGTCAGCGTGTCGATCCGTAGCGCCCAGGAGACCTGCAGGTCGCCGGAAGTGATCCAGGGAAACAGCGGGACGCGGGCGTCGTGGTGCAGGAAGCCGACGTCGACCAGCGCGAACCAGGACAACGCCGCGGAGACGAACAACAGCCCGGTCGTGATCAACTCGGCCGCGCGTGAGCCGGCGGCCGGCGGCTCGCTCACGTGGTGGTCGTCGTGGCCATGATCGCCGTGGGCATGTTCATCGTGGGCCGTGGAGGCATGGGCATCGCCATGCGCATCGTCGTGATGTTCGACGGTGTCGCCGCTCGGGTTGCGCGCATGGGCGCCGACGATCGCGATGAGCCCTGCGAGAATGGCGCCCAGCAGCGGCAGGAAGACGATTGCCTGGTACATCGGCGCGTTAGCCCTTCATCAGATTGACGTCTTCAACCGCGATCGAACCGCGGTTGCGGAAATAGACCACCAGGACGGCAAGCCCGATCGCGGCTTCCGCGGCCGCCACCGTGAGCACCAGCAGCGCGAACACCTGGCCGACGATGTCGCCGAGGAAGGTCGAGAACGCCACCAGGTTGATGTTGACCGAAAGCAGGATCAATTCGATCGACATCAGGATGACGATGATGTTCTTGCGGTTCAGGAAGATGCCGAGGATCCCGAGCGTGAACAGGATCGCGCCAACCGAAAGATAGTGTCCGAGCCCGATCGTCATTTCACCCACTCCGCCGCATCGGCTTCCTGCAGCCCCTGCCCCGACGTCACCTTGCGCAGCGCCATCGCCATTTCGGGCGTGCGCGCGTTCTGCACGGTGATGTTCTGCCGCTTGACGTTGGCCTTGTGGCGCAGCGTCAGCACGATGGCGCCGATCATCGCGACCAGCAGCACGAGCCCCGCGATCTGGAAGTAGAAGATGTACTTCGTGTAGAGCACAAGCCCGAGCGCCTCGGTATTGGAGACGTTGGTCGGGATCGCCGCGGTGATCGTCTTGGTGACGGCGGGATTGATCACCCAGGCGCCGGCTATCAAGAGAAGCTCGAACAGGAAGATGCCGCCGATCACAAGGCCGACCGGCAGGTATTCGAGGAAGCCCTCGCGAAGCTCGGTAAAATCGACGTCGAGCATCATGATCACGAACAGGAACAGCACCGCGACCGCGCCGACATAGACGACGATCAGGATCATCGCCAGGAACTCGGCGCCCATCAGCACGAACAGGCCCGAGGCGTTGACGAAGGCCAGGATCAGATACAGCACCGAGTGGACGGGGTTGCGCGACACAACCACCATCACCGCCGACGCCACGCAGACCGCGGCAAACAGGTAGAAGAACAGTGCGGGAAGGATCATCGGCGAGCCTCCGCGCCCCGGAATGACGTGGGAATGTTCTGAAGGATCATGCCCTCACCTCAGCGGTATGGCGCGTCGAGCTCGATCGCCTTTGCGATCTCGCGCTCCCAGCGGTCGCCATTGGCGAGCAGCTTGGCCTTGTCATAGTAGAGTTCCTCGCGAGTCTCGGTCGCGAATTCGAAATTCGGTCCTTCGACGATCGCATCGACCGGGCAGGCCTCCTGGCACAGGCCGCAATAGATGCACTTCACCATGTCGATGTCGTAGCGCACGGTGCGGCGAGTGCCGTCGTTGCGGCGCGGCCCAGCCTCGATCGTGATCGCCTGGGCCGGGCAGATCGCCTCGCACAGCTTGCAGGCAATGCAGCGCTCCTCGCCGTTCGGGTAGCGGCGCAGCGCATGCTCGCCGCGAAAGCGGGGCGAGATCGGGTTCTTCTCGAAGGGATAGTTGATGGTCGGCTTCGGCTGGAAGAAATAGCGCATGGCGAGGAAGAACGCCGAGACGAATTCCGAGAGCAGAAGCGAGCGGGCTGTTGCGTTGATATTCATGACGGCCTCACTTCGGCGCGATGCCGGCGAACTGCAGCACAGCGGCAACGACCACCACCATCACCAGCGACAGCGGCAGGAACACCTTCCAGCCAAGTCGCATCAGTTGATCGTAGCGGTAGCGCGGCACGATCGCCTTCGCCATCGCGAACAGGAAGAACATGAAGAAGACTTTCAGCGCGAACCAGATCACGCCGGGGATCCAGGTGAACGGCGGCAGCGCCACCGGCGGCAGCCAGCCGCCGAGGAACAGGATCGTCGCCAGCGCGCACATCGTGGTGATCGCGACATACTCGCCAAGCATGAACAGAAGATACGGCGTCGAGCCGTATTCGACCATGAAGCCCGCGACCAGTTCGGATTCCGCTTCCACGAGGTCGAACGGCGGGCGGTTGGTTTCCGCCAGCGACGAGACGTAGAACACCACGAACATCGGCAACAGCGGCCACACATACCAGTTCAGGATGGTGAGCTGCGGCAGGCCGATCAGGTGGGCCAGCCCGCGGGTGTTCTGCGCTTCGACCACCGCGGAGAGATTGAGCGAACCGGCGCAGAGCAGCACGGTGATGATCACGAAGCCGATCGAGACTTCATAGGACACCATCTGCGCCGCCGAGCGGAGCGCGGCCAGGAACGGGTATTTCGAGTTCGACGACCAGCCGGCCATGATGATGCCGTAGATCGACAGCGAGGAGATCGCGAAGATGTAGAGCACGCCGACATTGATGTCGGAGATCACCCAGCCGAAATTCATCGGGATCACCGCCCAGGCGGCAAGCGCGAGGACGCAGGACACCAGCGGCGCCAGCAGGAACACGCCCTTGTTGGCGCTTGCCGGGATCGTCGGCTCCTTCAGCACGAACTTCAGGAGATCGGCGAAGGATTGCAGCAATCCCCAGGGTCCGACCACGTTGGGGCCGCGGCGGATCTGCACCGCCGCCCAGATCTTGCGGTCGGCGAGCAGGATGTAGGCGATCGCGATCAGGAGCACGACGAGCAGGAGCACGCTCTGGGCCAGCATGATGATCAGCGGCCACAGGAAGCCAGTCCAGAACGAGCTTGCGAAGAAATCAGCCATCAGGTCACGCTCACTCCGCTGCCGTCAGCATCCGCGCCGAGGCCAGGCGCGAACACTCCGCCATCACGGCGGACGCCCGGGCGATCGGGTTGGTCAGGTAAAAGTCCTCGACCGGACTCTGGAACACCGCCTTGTCGGCGCTTCCGCCCTTCGACGCAAGCGCCTTGATATCGTCGGCCTTGCCCGGTTCGATCTGGTCGATCCGCATCAGATGCGGCACCGCCTTGAACAGCGCCTGGCGCAAGGCAGCCAGCGAATCGTAAGGCAGCTTCTTGCCCAGCACGTCCGAGAGGGCGCGGATGATGGCCCAGTCCTCGCGCGCTTCCCCGGGCGGGAACGCGGCGCGGGCGGCCATCTGTGCCCTGCCCTCGGTGTTGACGTAGATGCCGGACTTCTCGGTGTAGGCCGCGCCCGGCAGGATCACGTCGGCGCGGTGCGCGCCGCGGTCGCCATGGGTGCCGATATAGACAACGAACGTCCCGTCCGGCACCTTGATCTCGTCGGCGCCGAGCAGGAACAGCACGTCGAGCGTGCCAGGGGTCGTCATCTGCGTCGCATTGAGGCCGCCGGCGCCGCCCGAAAAGCCGACGTCGAGGGCACCGACCCGGGAGGCGGTATCGTGCAGCACGCCGAACCCGTTCCAGTCGTCCTTCAGCGCGCCGAAATCGACCGCGAGCTTCGCCGCCTGCGCCAGCACCGCCGCGCCGTCCTGGCGCGCGAACGCGCCGGCGCCCACCAGCACGATCGGGTTCTTGGCATTCTTGAGCACGTCGGCGAAGGAATGCTTGCCGGCTGCGAGACCTGCAAGCGTCTCCGGTCCGGCGCCAAGATAGTCGTAGTCGTAGGTCAGGTCCGCCTTGGCGCCGATCACGCCGATCTTGAGTTGGCCGGTCCGCCAGCGCTTGCGGATACGCGCGTTGATGATCGCGGCTTCCTTGCGCGGGGTTGAGCCGATGATCAGGAGCGCGTCCGCCCGCTCGATGCCTGCAATCGTCGGATTGAAGATGTAGCTGCCGCGGCCCGCCTTCGGATCGAAGGCATCGCCACCCTGCACGGCAAGGTTGGACGAGCCGTATTTCGCCAGCAGCTCCTTCAGCGCGAACATCTCTTCGACCGCGGCAACGTCGCCGGCGATGGCGCCGATCCGCTTGCCGTCGATGCGGCCGGCCTTGGCCGCAATCGCTGCGAAGGCTTCCTGCCACGAGGCCGGGCGGAGCTTGCCGTTCTCGCGGATATAGGGCCGGTCGAGCCGCTGGGTACGCAGGCCGTCGACGATGTGGCGGGTCTTGTCGGAGATCCACTCCTCGTTCACGGCCTCGTTGATGCGCGGCAGGATCCGCATCACCTCGCGGCCGCGGGTATCGACCCGGATCGCCGAGCCGACGCCATCCATCACGTCGATCGACTGCGTCTTGCCGAGCTCCCAGGGCCGCGCCACGAAGGCGTAGGGTTTGGAGGTCAGCGCGCCCACCGGGCAGATGTCGACCAGATTGCCCTGCAGTTCCGAACTCAGCGCCTGCTCCAGATAGGTCGTGATCTCCATGTCCTCGCCGCGGCCGGTCGCCCCCATTTCCGGGGCGCCCGCCACTTCCGCGGAGAACCGGACGCAGCGCGTGCACTGGATGCAGCGGTTCATCGAGGTCTTGACCAGCGCGCCCAGATATTTGTCCTCGACCGCGCGCTTGTTCTCGGCGAAGCGGCTGGTGTCGACACCATAGCCCATCGCCTGGTCCTGCAGGTCGCATTCGCCGCCCTGGTCGCAGATCGGGCAGTCCAGCGGATGGTTGATCAGCAGGAACTCCATGACGCCTTCGCGCGCCTTCTTCACCATCGGCGAGCGGGTGGAGATTTCCGGCGGCTCGCCCTTGGGGCCCGGACGGCAGTCGCGCACGCCCCAGGCGCAGCTTGCGACCGGCTTCGGGCCGCCCTTCACTTCGACGAGGCACATCCGGCAGTTGCCGGCGATCGACAGCCGCTCATGGTAGCAGAAGCGCGGGATTTCGGCGCCGGCGGCCTCGCACGCCTGCAGCAGCGTGTATTCCGGCGGCACATCGATCTCTTTGCCATCGATGATCAGTTTGGTCATTTCTTTACGTCTTTCCCAGCTTGCAGTCGGGCGGCACGACGCTGGCGGTTTTCAGTGAAGCCTTCACCCATTGCTGGGTGTCGGCGCTGTAGGTCGCGAGATAGGCCGGCTCGGCGGCGACCTTGGCGCAGAGGAACGGCAGATGCGGCCTCAAATCGTAGTCGCAGGAAGCCGCCCATTCGCGCCGATTGGCAAACGCCGACATCGCCTCCTCGCAGGCATAGAGGAAGTACGAGACGAAGCTCTCGTACTGCACCTGGTCCTCCTGGCTCCCCGCCTTGATCCGCTCATAATCCGGCTGCGCATATTTCGGGTTCTTGAAGGCAAGATCGGTGTAGCCAAGAAACGCCTGGCGCGCGCTGGAGGCGCGATTGCCGGTGCGCAGCTCGTTGATCTGGAACAGGATCGCAACAAAGCCGAGCAGCGCCACGGCCGCCTGCGCCATCTGCGCCAGCGTCCCGTATCTCTGCCACCAGAAGCTCGGTTGCGACATTACCATCACTCCGCCGCCACCATGTGCGCGGGATCGAGCACGCCGACATCATCAATGTCAGCCTTGTGCGAATATTGGTCGATGCGCGCTTCGATCTCATGACGGAAGTGCGCGATCAGGCCCTGGATCGGCCAGGCCGCGGCATCGCCAAGCGCGCAGATCGTGTGACCCTCGACCTGTTTCGTCACCTCGAGCAGCATGTCGATCTCGCGCTTGTGCGCGCGCCCCTCGGCCATGCGGGTCAGCACGCGCCACATCCAGCCCGTACCTTCTCGGCACGGCGTGCACTGGCCGCAGCTCTCGTGCTTGTAGAAATAGGAGATGCGCGCGATCGCCCGGATCAGGTCGGTCGACTTGTCCATCACGATCACGGCCGCGGTGCCGAGGCCCGAGCGCAATTTGCTCAAGGAGTCGAAATCCATCGGCGTGTCGATGATCTGCTCGGCCGGCACCATGCGCACCGAGGAACCGCCGGGGATCACCGCTTTCAGATTGTCCCAGCCGCCGCGGATGCCGCCGCAATGCTTTTCGATCAGTTCGCGGAACGGAATCCCCATCGCCTCTTCGACGTTGCAGGGCCGCTCGACATGGCCGGAGACACAGAACAGCTTTGTCCCGACATTGTTGGGCCGGCCGATCCCGGCAAACCAGGCCGCGCCGCGGCGCAGGATGTCGGGAGCAACCGCGATCGACTCCACGTTGTTGACGGTGGTCGGGCAGCCGAACAGGCCGACATTGGCCGGGAACGGCGGCTTCAGCCGCGGCTGGCCCTTCTTGCCCTCGAGGCTTTCCAACAGCGCCGTCTCTTCGCCGCAGATATAGGCGCCGGCGCCATGGGCGACGTAGAGGTCGAACGGCCAGCCGTTGACGTTGTCCTTGCCGATCAGCCTGGCTTCATAGGCCTGATCGATCGCAGCCTGAAGATGCTCGCGCTCGCGGATGAATTCGCCGCGGACATAGATGTAGCAGGCATGCGCGTTCATCGCGAAGCTCGCGAGCAGGCAGCCTTCAATCAGGAGATGCGGATCGTGCCGCATGATCTCGCGATCCTTGCAGGTGCCCGGCTCGGACTCGTCGGCGTTGACCACGAGATAGCTCGGCCGGCCGTCGGTCGATTCCTTCGGCATGAACGACCATTTCAGGCCGGTCGGAAAACCAGCCCCGCCGCGGCCGCGCAGACCGGAGGCCTTCATCTCGGCGATGATCCAGTCGCGGCCCTTGTCGATGATCGCCTTGGTGCCGTCCCAGGCGCCGCGGCGGCGCGCGCCCTCGAGGCCCCAATCGTGGAGGCCGTAGAGGTTCTTGAAGATGCGGTCCTTGTCGTCGAGCATGCCTAGAACTTTCCAAACATCAACGATTGGCCTGGGCGTAAGCGAGCCCCGCAGCGCATCCGCCGAAGGTCAGCGCCCACAACAGGCTGGATTCGAGCGAGGCGTTCAGCCCATAGCGCTGCAGCAGGAAAATGAACGCGGCAGCGACTGCCGCGTGGAGAGCGATGTAACGCCAGTGTTTCATCGCGACCTCCCTTCCCGCCCGCTGCCATGCGAGACCAAGCCTCATGTGGTTTCCTTCAGCGTGGTCGGCCCGCCCGCTGGCGCCGAGAACTGACGGTCGACCTGCGGACCCGGCTTCGGCGGATTGCCCGAGGCGAAACCATCGAGCACTTTGCCGAAGCTCTCCTTGGTCAGGTCCTCGTAGGTATCCTTCCAGATCTGGACCATCGGCGCGTTCACGCAGGCGCCGAGGCACTCGACCTCTTCCCAACTGAAATTGCCGTCCTTCGACAATTCGAAGGGCTCGTGACTGATGCGATGCTGGCAAACTTCGATCAGGTCGCCGGCGCCACGCAGGCGGCAGGGCGTGGTGCCGCAGACCTGCACATGCGCCTTCTTGCCGACCGGCTGGAGCTGGAACATCGTGTAGAAGGTCGCGATCTCGAGCACGCGGATGTGGGGCATTTCGAGCATGTCGGCGACGGTGCGGATTGCGGCTTCAGAAACCCAGCCCTCGTTCTGCTCCTGCGCCCGCCACAGGATCGCGATCACAGCGGAGGCCTGACGTCCCGGCGGATACTTCGCGATCTGCTGCTTGGCGAAAGCGAGGTTCTCCTCCGTGAACGCAAAGCTCGCGGGCTGCAATTCCTTCGGGGCAAGACGACGGACCGACATTTCTTACTCTCTCATTGCATGCGGCGAACGGGCTTCGCATTCAGCGCGTTGATCCGGTCCTGCCAGAAGGCGCTTGCGGTGCCGAACACGTTGTAGCCGACATGGGTCGATACCTTGATGCGATCGAGGATCGATAGCTCGGTCACGGTTTCAAGGCGATTGGAGCTGGGATCGTAGACGATCAGCTTGAGCGGGGTCTGTTCGAGGATGTAGCGCGACACGGTGTGCTTGCGATCGCTGCCATGTTCCTCGCACAGCAGCACGCTGTCGCCCTGCATCAGCCGCAAGCCGCCCTTCATCGCCTCGATCTCGACGCCCTCGACGTCGAGCTTGATCAGATATTTTCCATCCAGCGCGATCTTGCCGTCGTCGAGCAGATTGTCGAGCGCGATCACGGGCACGTCCTCGCCGCCGGTCTGGTCGCCGGCGATGCTGAACGCCTCATGCTTGGTGCCGGAGAGCTTTCCCGTACCCCTGCCTGCGCCGATCGCGCATTTCATCGTCTCGAAGCGATTGCCGTTGATCGCGGCGTTGTTCGCAAGCTTGGGAAAATTCTGTCCCGACGGCTCGATCGCGATCGCCTTTTGCGAACCGAACGGCTTGCTCGAAACCAGCACCGACCAGTAGCCGTAATTGGCGCCGCAATCGATCAGCGTGTAGTCGACGTCGGCGGAATCCTTGAACAGCAGCTCGAGCTCATCCTCGTAATGGTAGGAGCGGTTGAGCAGCTTGCTCCAATAGCCGTCCCCATAGGGAAACTCGAACACCGCGTCCTCATTGAGCCGGATGGCGATGTTGCGCTCGGGCAGCGTCTTGCGCAGCAGGTTCGCGCAGGCGATGTAGCCCATGTGGGAAAAATGCGAGGAGATCTTCGAACCGGTCGACAGCGCCAGCGCAGCCGTCCGCTCCCACAGGTTGGCTCCTTCGAGAGCCCCTGAGGCGCGGTCAAACTGGATGGGCGGCTGCACCATCACCGATCGACCTCTCCGAACACGATGTCGAGCGAGCCGAGGATCGCCGAGACGTCGGCGAGCAGATGGCCCGTGCAGATGTGATCCATCGCCTGCAAATGGGCAAAGCCCGGCGCCCGGATCTTGCACTTGTAGGGCTTGTTGGTGCCGTCGGAGACGAGATAGACACCGAACTCGCCCTTGGGCGCTTCCACCGCGGCATAGACTTCGCCGGCCGGTACGTGCACGCCCTCGGTGTAGAGCTTGAAGTGATGGATCAGCGCTTCCATCGAGCGCTTCATCTCGCCGCGCCGCGGCGGCGCGATCTTGTTGTCCTCGACCACGACCGGCCCCTGCCCGTCGGGCGATTTCAGTTTCTGGATGCACTGCTTCATGATGCGCACCGACTGGCGCATCTCTTCCATCCGGATCAGGTAGCGGTCGTAGCAGTCGCCGTTCTTGCCGATCGGGATGTCGAAATCCATCTCGGCATAGCATTCATAGGGCTGCGACTTGCGCAGATCCCAGGCCGCGCCCGAGCCGCGCACCATCACGCCGGAAAAGCCCCACTCCCAGGCTTCCTTCAGCGACACCACGCCGATATCGACGTTGCGCTGCTTGAAGATGCGGTTACCGGTGAGCAGCGTGTCGAGGTCCGCGACCACTTTAAGGAACGGATCGCACCACGCCTCGATATCGTCGATCAGCTTCGGCGGCAGGTCCTGGTGAACACCGCCGACGCGGAAGAAGGCGGCATGCATGCGCGAGCCGGAGGCGCGCTCGTAGAACATCATCAGCTTTTCGCGTTCCTCAAACCCCCACAGCGGCGGGGTGAGCGCGCCGACGTCCATCGCCTGCGTGGTGACGTTGAGCAGATGCGACAGGATGCGGCCAATCTCGCAATAGAGCACGCGGATCAACTGCCCGCGCCGCGGCACCTCGATCCCCAGCAGCTTTTCCGCCGCGAGGCAGAAGGCATGCTCCTGGTTCATCGGCGCGACGTAATCGAGCCGGTCGAAATACGGGATCGCCTGCAGATAGGTCTTCTGCTCGATCAGCTTCTCGGTGCCGCGATGCAAGAGCCCGATATGCGGATCGACGCGCGCAACGACCTCGCCATCGAGTTCAAGCACCAAGCGCAGCACACCGTGCGCCGCCGGATGCTGCGGTCCAAAGTTGATGGTGAAGTTGCGCAGATTCTGCGGTTGCTCGTTCATGATCAGGCCTTCGGCTCCGCCTTCGCCTTCTCGTCTCCGGGCAGCGGATAATCCGCACCTTCCCAGGGCGAGAGGAAATCGAACTTGCGGAATTCCTGGTTGAGGCGCACCGGCTCGTACACCACCCGCTTCTCCTGGTCGTCGTAGCGGACCTCGACGAAGCCGGTGAGCGGAAAGTCCTTGCGCAGCGGGTGGCCGTCGAAGCCGTAATCGGTCAGCAGCCGGCGCATGTCAGGATGGCCGGTGAAGATCACGCCATAGAGGTCGTAGGTCTCGCGCTCGAACCAGTCGGAGCCAGGAAAGACCTCGATGATCGAGGGCACCTGCGTGTTCTCGTCGGCCTCCGCGCGCAGGCGGATCCGTGTGTTCAGCGTCGGTGACAGGAAGTGGTAGACGACGTCGAACCGCTTGTCCCGCTCGGGATAATCGACCGCGGTCACATCGGTGATGTTGACGAAACGGAGAGCCGGATCGTCGCGCAGGTGCCTGACGACGTCGACGATCTTCTCGGCGTCCACGTCAACCGTGAGCTGATTGAATGCAACCGAATGCGCCTTCGCAGCGCCGGGAAGCGCGCTAACGATCGTCTGCCCCAAGGCGTCAAGCTTGGCGTCGTCCATGACGTAATACCTTAGCGTTCGATAGTGCCGATGCGGCGGATCTTCTTCTGCAGCAGCAAGACGCCGTAGAGCAGCGCTTCCGCCGTCGGCGGACAGCCCGGCACGTAGATGTCGATCGGCACGATGCGGTCGCAGCCACGCACCACCGAATAGGAATAGTGGTAGTAGCCGCCGCCATTGGCGCACGAGCCCATCGAGATCACGTAGCGCGGCTCCGGCATCTGGTCGTAGACCTTGCGCAGCGCCGGCGCCATCTTGTTGGTCAGCGTGCCCGCGACGATCATCACGTCCGACTGCCGCGGCGACGCGCGTGGCGCAAAGCCGAAACGCTCGACGTCATAGCGCGGCATCGAGACCTGCATCATCTCAACCGCGCAGCAGGCCAGGCCGAACGTCATCCACATCAGCGAGCCGGTACGGGCCCAGGTGATCAGGTCGTCGGCAGCCGCGACGAAGAAGCCCTTGTCGGAGAGCTCGTGGTTGATCTCGCGGAAATACGGATCATTGGCGCCGACCGGTCTGCGGGTGGCGGGATCAAGGATGCCCTTGGGCGCTGGCGCGATCGCCGGCCGGGGCGTTGCGACGGTAGGGCTCAATCCCATTCGAGCGCGCCTTTCTTCCATTCATAGGCAAAGCCGACCGTCAGCACGGCCAGAAACACCATCATCGACCAGAACCCGGTTGCGCCCAGCTTGCCGAACGCCACCGCCCAGGGGAACAGAAACGCCACTTCGAGGTCGAAGATGATGAAGAGGATCGCCACCAGATAAAAGCGGACGTCGAACTTCATACGGGCGTCGTCAAAAGCGTTGAATCCGCATTCATAAGCGGAGAGCTTTTCCGGATCGGGCTGCTGGAATGCGAGCAGGAATGGCGCAATCAGGAGCGCCAGGCCGATCACGCTCGCGACCCCGATAAACACCACAAGTGGAAGATAATTCTGCAGGATGCCGTTCATCGGCGGTGCCTTCTTGCTGCGGTTTCGGACGGCCGCAGATTCGTGTCATTGGAATTATTCTTGAGCCTTAGCGCAGCGCAACAGAGGGCGCAAGACAAGCTATTTTAAAGCTCTGCCGGGCGGAGCCGGCTCCGATCAACCGGTGTTGAATGCTCGTTCTCGCCCCACATGAAGAACGCGTGACCTCGAAGGTTCGTGCCCCAGATTTGCAGCTCCCGATCGCTCAAATCCACGGTGGCTAATAATCGCCCGGCCGTCTCTGCGCGCCTCTCGTTTAGTTGAACCGCAGCGGTCCTGTCGGCCGACACGGTATGTTGGCCCGCCGCCCCTGTGGCAGCGTTATCCCCAGGGAATCCTCCTTCGTTTGTGACTTTTTTCCTTTAGCCCCAGCCGCCTGCGGTCAGACACGCTTCGCACGAAACCAATCCCGCCGAGCAACGAAACCATTTTGGGGAACCCGCGAAACCATCCTGAAACAGATTAAAGCTACCTGTCTTCCCGACAGGCGGCGGCAAAGTTCGCCCGGAGGCGTCAGATGAACCACTCAATTCACTCGGCGGATCGCTCGACCCACCTGAAGATCGTGGTGGTCGCGCTGGTGGCGGGCATTGCGGTCGCAGCCTTGGGTATCGCCGCGCGCAACAATTCGGAGTTCACCCAGACCGCCCAAACCCAGGTGGTGAAGGCTGGCAAGCCGGTGGCGATTACCAGCTCGGGGACCTCCACGGTCCGCTGACCCGCACATTCCCTGACAAGGCACCGAAGGCCGCCTCCGGGCGGCTTTGTTCTTGGTGGGCTTGCGAAGCTGACAGGCTGCCCGGTTTGGAACAGCCTGTACCAATCCGGCGCAGGCGCTGGCAAAATCGCCCCCACCTTTCGCCGCCGCCGACCTGGATTCGGCTGAACGACGGCTATGCGGCGGGCCGAAAACCCCGAAAACCCCGCCTCCGCTACCGCCGTTAACCGCATTACCTGGGTTTCGGCCCCCCTGATGGCCTCCCTCGTCACTTCGGCACGATCGCTGCCCTTCCAAGGCATCTTCCGTCGCATCCGCCCCGATGCGGCACAGAGGCAGCCTGGAGGATTGCATGTCCGTCACCCACTACGCGCCGCCGTCGGCGGGTCTCGCCGACTACATCGCCATCGCCCGGCCCGATCACTGGATCAAGCACGTGCTGATCGTGCCAGGCGTCGCCTTCGCGATGATCATGGCAGGGACCGGACCGGTCGACTACGCGACGGTGGGAGAACGCCTGCTCGCCTGCCTGTTCGTCGCCATGGCGCTGTCGTCCGCCAACTACACCATCAACGAATGGCTCGATGCCCCCTTCGATGCGATGCACCCGACCAAGCGGTCGCGTCCGGCAGTGCAGACCGCGATGTCGCCGAGCATCGTCTTCGCCCAGTATATCCTCTTGACCGGCCTGGGCCTGCTCGTCGCCAACCAGCTCGGCCGGAGCTTCGCCCTCACCGCCGCCGTATTCGCCGCTTTCGGCGTCATCTACAACGTGCGCCCGATCCGCGCCAAGGATCGCGCCTTCCTCGACGTCATTGTCGAGTCCCTCAACAATCCCCTGCGCTTCCTGTTCGGCTGGTTCGCGGTGGTCCCGCATATCGCCCCGCCGATCTCGATCCTGCTTGCCTACTGGTGCGGCGGCGCCTTCCTGATGGCCGCCAAGCGCGTTTCCGAACATCGCGCCATCGTCGAGGCCGGCGGCACCGCCAACCTCGCCGCCTATCGCCCCTCCTTCGCCGTCTATACGCATTCGAGCCTGGTGACGAGCTGCCTCGTCTACGCCCAGGGCTTTGCGTTCATGATGGCGATCTTCCTGATCAAGTACCGGATCGAATACATCGTCGCGATCCCGTTCCTGATCGCGCTGTTCGCCGCTTATATGCGGCTTGCGCTGACCCCGGATTCTGCGGCCGCGCGGCCTGAGGAGCTGATGCGCCAGCCGTCGATGCTGATCGCCGCCGCCGTCACCATGGCGCTGTTCGGCATCCTGACTTTCGTCGACCTGCCGCTGCTCAACAGCCTCACTAGTTCGGACCTCATCCGTCTCAGCGGGGGTCGCTGACCATGTCGATGACGGCCTCCCTGAGCGCCCCACGAAACTACGCCGGCGTCGCGGTCGCGACGCTGGCTTTTGCCGCGCTGGCGCTTTTGCTCGACGGCCCGGTCTGGTTGGTCAAGCTGGTGCCGACCCAGGATGGCCCGGTGCATCTGGCACAGGCCGACCTGATCGCCCGCTTCGGATGGGGTGGCGTGCTGCAGGAGCCTGCCGCCTCCTTCTACCAGTGGAATTCGCGCATCGAGCCGAACTCCGCGATCTATCTGTTGCTCGCCGGCCTGATCCGGCTGACCGGGAATCCGCTGCTCGCCAACACGCTGTTTCTCAGCCTCTACGGGCTGATCTGGATCGCCGCCGCCTTTGTGGTGTCCCGCACGGAAACCGAGCGGCCGCTGCTGCCGATGCTGCTGCTGTTGCCGGTTGCCTTCGGCGTCTTCATCCATTGGGGCTTCTACAATTTCGCCCTTGGCGTGCCGCTGTTCCTCTTGTTCGCAAGCTTCTGGAGCAAGGTGCGCGGGCGCGGTGACATCTTCACCTTCCTCGCCACCGCACTATTCCTGGCGGCCCTCTACCTGACCCACATCACCTCCGTGGTCGCGGCCTGCCTGCTGCTTGCGGCTGACGGTATCGCCCGTGCGCTCCGCACGCTGGAGCACGCCGGTCCGCGCGCCGGCGGCCGACGATTGCTCGTCGATGGCGTCTGGTCCGCTGCGGCCGCCATGCCGGTGCTGGTCCTGATCGCAGGGTTTCTCCTCGCCTACCAGAACATTCCCGGCGAGGTGCCGGGCGGCGAAGGCGGCATCACGCAGATCCTGCGCCGGATCCTTGCGGCCACGCACCTCTTCACGTTCACCTCCTGGGAAGTGATGGCGCTGGCGCCGCTTCTGGCGGCGGTGCTGGTGACCGGCGCCATGGCGCTGCGGCGCTTGCGGGCGGGCAACCTGACCTGGCCCATCTTCTTCGTCCTTGTCGTGCTGCTGTCGCTGCTGAACCTGAAGACCGGCTCGGCGCTGCTGTCGGAACGGCTTGCTCCCTATAGCTGGATCGCGGTCGTGCTCTTCATCGCGAGCCGCCAGCCACGCGAAGCACTGGTGCGCATCCTGTGCTTGGCCGCGATCGCCGGCCTGGTCGGCCAGACCGCGATCCGCACGGTGGCCTACAAGAGCTGGGCGCCGGTGCTGGAAAGCGAGCTTGAGATCGGCCGCGAGAACCCTGGCAGGACCTTCGTCAATGCCGATCTGATCGCCCAGCGCGACAGCTCCCTGTTCGCCTGGCGCATTCGCCCCACTTTGCATGCGGCCCAGACCGCGGCGCTGGCCGCCCGCGGCGCAGGTCTCTCGTCCACGCTGCCCTCGACCCGCTATTTCGGCTATTTCCCGCTGCAATATATGTCGTCGCACGATTTCCTGCGGGCGACCACCGACTGGGAAAGCGAGCGCGACGCCGCTGAGCTGGCAAAATTCCGCAACTCCAATCACGGCGCGCCGCAGATGCTGATCGTGTCGTCCTCCGACCGGAGCGGATCAGCCGTCGCAAGCAATCTCGGCTATGGCGACTGCAAGGCGAGCCAGAGCGGCGGACGCGAGATTGTGGCCTGCACGGTTCCGAACCAGTTGAGTGCGATGCGTGAGTGACCTTACCCTGAACGTTGCCTCAACACCGCGGAAGCAGCGGGACGCACGCATGGCTGCCGATACGCTGTTGGGACTGCCGATATCGATGCCGCTGGTGCTGGACCTCGACGGCACGCTCATCAAGGGCGATCTCCTCTATAAGAGCTTCTTCTCGATCCTGCGCCGCAATCCGCTGATCGTGCTCGCCTGCGCCAGATGGCTGTTGCGAGGACGCGCCGCGCTCAAGCGCCAGCTTGCGCTGCGCAACCGCATCGACTGGGATCGGCTCGAATTTCATCATGAGGTCATCGCGTTGGCGCGCCTGGAGCAGGCCGCCGGCCGCATGATCGTGCTCGCCACCGCCGCCGACGCCGTACTCGCCGGCCAACTCGCATTCCGCCTGCCCGTCTTCGATCAGGTGTTCGCCTCCGATGGCAAGGGAAACCTGAAGGGGCCGGCCAAGGCCACGTTGCTCCGCGAGCTATTTCCGGAAGGCTTCATCTATGCCGGCGACAGCAAATCCGATCTCGCGGTCTGGGCCCACGCCAGCGGCATCATCCTCGTCAACACGCGACGATCGGTCCGTGACGCAGCGCTGGCGCTAGGACGGCCAACGCTGGATTTAACCGCCCGGCCAGACAGCCAGCGTTAACAAGCCCTAACGCAATCGTTCGATTGCAACCGACGTTGCGATCCCAAGCTTAAATTTCGGCGCGTATAGAGAGGGCCAGTAGGACCCTCGCCGCCGATGAATCTGCATCAGGAAACATACGCCTCCAGCTTCAAGATCGTCTGCACCGATTGCGGCAGCCTATCGATCAAGCTGGAGAGACCGGCCGCCGCATCCGGTGACACGGTGATCGAATGCCGCTGCTGCAGCGCTGTCCGCGGCACATTGGCCGATCTCAGGGATCTGGCCCGCCGCGGCCGGGACCTCTACGAATTCTAGTCTGGGCCAGAATCTGGCGGTCTCCGTCGTCAGGCGGCGGTCAAGCGAGCGCCGACACCCGGTACCGGAATGGCATTGATCGGACCGTCTACCCAGGCTTGCTCTTCAATATCGAGCGCACTGCTTCGCAGCTTTGCGGCGTATCCCAGAAACAGGAACAAGGCGACGTCCCTGCTGATCCTGCCATGCGCCATGCTCAGCATGAGCGTGAATACCAGGCTGCACAGCACGAAGCGGGCTTCGCGGTTGATCCTCGCCAGCGACAACATCCGCGTTCCCATCGCGTGATAGAGCAACAGGATGAGGAAGATACCCGCCGGCCAGCCGAATTCGATGATGGCCTGCAGGATCGAGTTGTGAACCTGGAAGCCTTTCAGGCACGACCGCTGGGTGAAACCGTCCAGTCCCAGTCCCGTCAGCCCCGCTTCCGGCAGCAACGCGAAGGCGTCCTTGTAGAGCTGCTGCCGGATGATGATCGAATTGTCCAGGTCGATCGAAGGACAAGAGGCTTGCGAAGGCGGAGGCGACACTGGCGGAGCTGCCTCGGTAACGATGCGGCCTGATGCGGCGGGGGCTGGCAGTGCACTCGCCGGCGGCGAAAGCGGCGGCGCCGGCGATTCATCGTTGCCCGGCTCGGCAACCTGAAAACCCAACGCCGCTTCGGCGAGCTTGGCGAATCTGAGCGTTGTTGATGACCTGACAACTGCGCCAAGCGCAACCGAAGCGATCGTGACGCACACGATCACGGCAATGAATTTGCGCTGGCCGGCCTTGGCAACCAACATCGCTGTGAGCAGCGCCACCACGATCACGATGAAGGAGTAGCGTACCATCGACGCCGCGAAGATGACCAGTGGCACGGCCGCGAGGATCGAGATCCATGCAGTCCGTCGCCAATTGAGTTCTGTGCAGGCCAGCGCCAGAAGCAGCAAGCCAAGCGACGTCGTGAATTGCGCCGGCGCAGCGTCGTACTCGTCAAAGACCAGCGGTTTACCATGGTGGTCGTTCCATTGGCCAAGCAGCGCCACCAGCGTGACGACGGCTCCGACCGCCACGATCGCGCCTGTGACGACCACGAAGGCCTGGGGAACTTGGCCGCAACGGGAGCTCAATCTGATCGCGGGATAAGCCGCAAGCGACAACCCCAGAAGGGCGGCCTCTTTCGGCGCGGCGACGCCGTTGACGGCGAACGAGAGCGCGATGCCGCAACAAAACAGCACGAACAGCACGTCGCAAATGTCGGGCCTGAACTCACGCCATCTCGCCAGAAGAAGCAGCGCAGCAATTGGCGTGGCCAGCAGCAGACCGGTGATTGTGGAGCCAGCCCCGGCGAAACCGTGCGCGAGCACCGCAAACGGCCCAGCGGATAGCAGGATGGCGAACAATACCGATTGCAAAGCCCGGCCCTCGTGAAACTGATAGTGTCGAAGCTCAATCAGAAAAGTTCTCAGAATAGCTCTATATCGACTCCGTGACAGTTCTCGCAATTCCAAAGGTAGCAGCACGCGCCGGTCGCCACTCGACGTAAATTCGCTCTATGCTTGTGGCAACACGATGGCACCTCCAAGCGCTTTCCAGCCCGCCATCTGATGGAACCCGGCGAGTCGCCTCGGGCAGGAAACGCGGAGCCTTCCGTGCAGCGCCGCTGATTCCCTATCAACACGCTGCAAAGCCCTGCAGGACACGGGGAATCTCAACGTCCTTGACTTCAAAAGACCGCCCCTTTAAGTCCCCCACGTCTCGCGGAATTGCGCATCACGCGGGAGTAGCTCAGTTGGTTAGAGCGCCGGCCTGTCACGCCGGAGGTCGCGGGTTCGAGCCCCGTCTCTCGCGCCATTTTGGCGATGTGTTTCAAACAGTTAGCTCCGCGCTCGACTTTCGATCCGCTCCCTTCGCCAAACTTCCCGCCGGCAACTCGGCGCCTTCAGTTGTTGCGAACGGACCCGTTCGCACGACCGTTTCGTAGCCGCGACGTTTGGCGGTTTTGCGGTTTCGATGCAGGAAACGCCTGATTTTCGGGCGAAACGGCGTAGTCAGTCAGGGTCCGAATCGATTAAGGCCTGAAATGTCAGGGTTTCCTGGACCCTCGCCATCGAGACCCCCTAGGGCTCCAGATCTCCCGTCGACGCGTTTTCCCCAACGATTCAGCATCCGCTTCGTTCGAAAACGCTTCTTTAAGCCGTTCATCACGAGGAGGGCCACACATGGCGAAGAAAGCAGCGACCCCGGCGACCATCACCCTGAAGCATCTGGCGGCGGCGATCGCCGAAGACCAGGAACTCTCCAAGAAACAGGCCGAAAGCATCCTGACCGACGTCGTGACGCGAATCACCAAGCACCTGAAGAAGGGCGAGCGTATCCGCATCGTCGGCCTCGGCATCCTGCAGGTGCGCAAGCGCGCCGCCCGGATGGGCCGCAACCCCGCCACCGGCGAGCAGATCCACATCAAGGCCAGCAAGAAGGTCGCCTTCCGCCCCGCCAAGGAACTCAAGGAAGCCATCTGAAAAGTGACCGGCCGAGTGATCGGCCAAGCCCTTCGTTCAGTCAGCGCCACTCCGGCTCTTCGACGCAGCCCCCGGAGTGGCGCTTTTCTGTTATAGAGCCAGCCCACCCCTCTCCTGGACTTGCGGTCACCATGCTGGCTCCCACGCTCGATTTCAAACACACCGTCACCGAGCGCTTCCTGCGCTATGTCGTGATCGACACCCAGTCCGACCCGGAATCGCCGACCTGCCCTTCCACCGAGAAGCAGAAGGATCTCGGCCGCCTCCTCGTCTCGGAATTGCAGGCGATGGGGCTCAGCGACGCCCACCTCGACCAGCACGGCTATGTCTACGCGACCATCCCGGCCACATCAGACAAGAAGGTGCCGGTGATCTGCTTCTGCTCGCACATGGACACCTCGCCGGACTGCACCGGCAGGAATGTGCGGCCGCAGATCGTCAGGAACTATCGCGGCGGCGACATCGTGCTGCCGGCCGACCCCGCGCAGGTGATTCGGGCCGCCGAGCATCCAGCGCTGTCCGACCAGATCGGCAACGACATCATCACCACCGACGGCACCACGCTGCTGGGAGCGGACAACAAGGCCGGCGTCGCCGAGATCATGGATGCCGCCCATTTCCTCGTTAACAATCCCCAGGTGAAGCACGGCACCATCAAGATCCTGTTCACACCGGATGAGGAGATCGGCCGCGGCGTCGACAAGGTCGACCTGAAGAAACTCGGCGCCGATTTCGCCTACACAATCGACGGCGAAACCGCCGGCCATATCGAGGACGAGACCTTTTCCGCCGACGGCGCCACCATCACGATCGAAGGCGTCTCCACCCATCCCGGTTTCGCCAAGGGCAAGATGGAGCACGCGATCAAGATCGCCGCGGCGATCATCGAGCGGCTGCCGAAGACGACCTGCTCGCCGGAGACCACCGAAGGCAAGGAAGGCTTTCTGCATCCGATCGCGATCTCGGGCGCGCTGGAGCAGGCCAGGCTCGACTTCATCGTGCGCGATTTCACGGAGGCCGGGCTGAAGGAGAAGGAGGCGCTGCTGGAGGCCATCGTCAAGGACGTGATGAAGGCCTATCCGCGCTCGACCTACCGCATGGAGGTCAAGGAGCAGTACCGCAACATGAAGCAGGTGATCGACCGTCACCCCGAGATCGTCGACTACGCGGGCGAGGCCATTCGCCGCGCCGGCCTGACCCCGGTGAAGACCTCGATCCGCGGCGGCACCGACGGCTCGCGCCTCTCGTTCATGGGCCTGCCCTGCCCCAACATCTTCGCCGGCGAGCACGCCTTCCACTCGCGCCTGGAATGGGTGAGCCGGCAGGACATGGAAAAGGCGGTGCAGACCATCGTACATCTCGCGATGATCTGGGAAGAGCGGGCGTAGCGGTTACGTACGCAAGCTCTCTCCCCTCGTCATTGCGAGCCAAGCGAAGCAATCCATCCCTCCGCATGCACGGAAGCATGGATTGCTTCGTCGCTATCGCTCCTCGCAATGACGGCAAGAGCGCAATGACGGTTGGCTGCTACGAAGCCTTCGCCGTCACGATCCAGATCGAGGCAGGCAGCATCACCGAATTGCCTTTGACGAACGGCGCGAGCGCCTCGCGGATCGCACCGGCGGCAGCGGCGCGGAGTTCAGGCGGCTGATCCTGCAGCGCCCGGCTGACCGGCCCGATCTCGAGCGCGCCCTGCACGGCGCCATCGAGGCCGCTGCCGATCGCGGCATCGAGCGAGAGCGGGCACGGCTCCATCTCCACATTCGTAAAGCCGGCTGCGCCGAGGATGCGTCGCACACGCTCCTCCGAGGCGAACGCGAACGGCCCGGGATCGTCGGGCCCCTGCTGCGGCAATTTCGGCACGTGCTTGTAGGCGGCCTGCAACGGCGTCATGAAGAATGGATTCTCTCGCGGCTCGCGCCAGCAGACGAACGCAAGCCGCCCCGACGATCGCAGCGCCTTCCTCATATTCGCAAACGACACCGCGGGATCGGCAAAGAACATCACGCCGAACCGCGACGCCAACAGGTCGAAGCTTGCGGGAGCGAACGGGTACACGGTCGCGTCCGCGAGCGCGTACTCCAGCGACAATCCCGGCGTCACGCGTTGCCGCGCCCGCTCGAGCATCGGGCCTGATACGTCGATGCCGAGCACGTGGCCGGACGGCCCGACCTTCCCTGCAAACGTGACGGTGGTCGCGCCGCTGCCGCAGCCGACATCGATGACGCGCTCGCCTGTGTTCGGCCTGGCGCGATCGATCAGGATGTCGAGGACCGGAGCCAGCAGGACGTCCTGCGCTGCCTGCCGGTCAGCCCAGCGCTGGCCACCCGGCCCGTTCCAGTAGGCGATCTGGTCGGCGTTCTGCTCGTGGCCAAGGGCGGCGTTCATCATTGCGGTGCCTGCTTCGCGGCACTGCCGGTCTTGGATTTCTTCTGCGTTGTGTGGCTGGCCGGCGGAGCCGCGTTGTCACTGCGCACAGCGCCCCAGGGATCGCTGGGCCCTGCCTTGTCGGGAATGTTGCGCAACGACTTCTTGTAGGCGCGCTCGGCGTTGCGCTCCTCCTCCTTCTGCGACGGACTCTTCTCCTTGTCGATGTCACCATATTGCGGCACGGCATTCTGTGCGAACGCAGATCCGGCCATCAGTGCGATCATCACGGCGGCAACAAAGACTCGCATGGGCAGCTCCCGGGGTTTTCATGCAATGATATCACCCGGTTGCGCGCATCGCCAATCCTCCGGCGAGCGCAGCACCGCGCATTGAGGCCGTATTGCTTTCACCGAATGGCCACATGAAAAGCAGATGCCAACCAGATTTCCCGGATAGGACTCGTTTGGTCTTCAACCTGGAAAGGCATGACCATGCGCATCTTTACGGCATCCGCTATCATTGCAGCTCTCTGCCTCGGAACACCATCTTTGGTGCTGGCGCAGGGAACTCCCTCGCAACGTGGGGCGGAGTCGCCACCCGCTCAGTCCGAGCCCGGCACCGTGATACGGACCATACAGGTTGTAGACGTCAAGGAACTGCAGCCGGCGGTGCGCTCGAAAGTGGATGAGATTATCTCGCAGACGAGCGATGAGGACATGCAGTCACTTCGGAAGACCATCGACGCGACCCCGCAGGCGGTATCCGCGCTCAAGGCCAAGGGCGTGACGTCGTCGCAAGTCGTTGCCATCAACATCGCCGATGGCATCCTGACGATGTTCACCAAGACGGCCTGAGATCGGGATATCATTTCGACAGGCTGCGTCTGCATCGGTGCGGCATCGAACTTGCCGCACCAATTCGCCTTGGCTCTGCGAAACTTCGGCTCGCCGAGCCGAAGCCCGCGCAGAGCGCATTCGCGCGAGCTCAATTGTGACTGGTGCGCTATCATTGCCCATCTGAAATCCAGCCGTTGCGGCTCCGCGACGGCGAAACTATGGGTCATGCGCACCATCGAGGATCATCATGAGCTTGAGAGAAGGCGCCGCGGCCATCGTGATCGATACAGATGGTCGCTTTCTCATGCAATTGCGCGACGACAAGCCCGGTATCGTCGATCCCGGCAAGATCAGCCTTTTTGGTGGCCGACGCGAAGGCAACGAGACTTTCAGGGACTGTATTGCCCGTGAGATCCACGAAGAACTGGGCTGCCATCTGCCGGCAGAGCGCTTCCAGCATCTCGCGCGCTGCGTTGGTTCAAACCACCCGATTACCGGCGGCAACTTTCACGCCGAGATATTTATCGTCCGATCGATTTGTTCTGAAGAGCTGACGATTACTGAGGGCAAGCTAACGACGTTCACGCTCACCGAACTCTGTCAGATCAGGGAATCTCTCGCGCCGCTTGCCCAATTTGCCGTCGACGCCTTCTTGTCGGAGGCCAAAGCGACCAACATGGCGCAAGAGTAGAAAGGCCCTGCGCCACAAAAGCTGATCTTCGCGGGTGAACAAGGATGAACGCTGACGAACAGCACCAGTCCGCCTTCGCTCTCCAAGCTCCGGCTTGCCGAGCCGAAGCTCGCGGGGCGAAGGCTGGTGGGCGGCGAGAGATTCGAACTCCCGACCCTCTCGGTGTAAACGAGATGCTCTAACCAGCTGAGCTAGCCGCCCTCGCCTGCTTCTTTACCCTCGCCCTGCCCCGCGACGCAAGGTGGCTACCATCATTCAGTCGGAAGTCCCGGCAATGCCTTGAGATCATTGATCCAGGGCGCGGCCGAGCGGCACCAGATTTGGCGCCGCGGCCGCAATTGGTCGCGCTGGCGGATGCTGCCCCAACGGATACCCCAATCCTCAGGGCCACCGTCCTCGCCGCTCGTGAACAGCGGGGAACCGCATTCGGGGCAGAAATGCTGGAAGCGGATCCGGCCATTGTCGCCGGGCTTCCCATAGATTTTCGGCGATTTGCCCGTGAGGCGTATCGCTTCGCCGGCGCAGATCACTGTGACGCGGTAGGGCGAGCCGGTCAGCGTCTGGCAATCCGTGCAGTGGCAGATCGAGACCCGCTCCGGATCGATATCGGCATCAAAGGTCACGAAGCCGCAATGGCATTGTCCGTCGATCTTCATGGCGCCCTCCTCTCTGCCTGCCGCTTGTCCTGGCGCGTTATCTTCGCGCGAAACTCCCATAAACAAAAACGGCGCCCGAAGGCGCCGTTCGTTGTTCAAGCAATCCGGTCCGGTCAGTGCGCCGTCAGGCCGCCGGTCTCTTCGGCAGCTTCGGGCTTGACGTCGACCTTGGTCTCCTCTTCCCAGACGATCGGTGTGGGCACCCGCACCAACGCCCTGGCGACGACCTCGTCGAGCCGGGAGACCGGGATGATCTCCATGCCGCCCTTGATCGCATCGGAAATCTCCGTGAGATCCTTGGCGTTGTCCTCGGGGATCAGCACCGTCTTGATGCCGCCGCGGGCGGCAGCCAGGAGCTTCTCCTTCAGACCGCCGATCGGCAGCACGCGGCCCCGCAGCGTGATCTCGCCGGTCATCGCGACCTCGTGGCGGACCGGAATGCCGGTCATGACCGAGATGATCGCGGTGGCCATCGCCACGCCTGCGGACGGTCCATCCTTCGGCGTCGCACCCTCGGGCACGTGCACGTGGATGTCGCGCCTGTCGAACAGCGGCGGCTCGATGCCATAGGTGATCGCACGCGAGCGGACGTAGGACGCCGCCGCCGAGATCGATTCCTTCATGACGTCGCGCAGATTGCCCGTGACCGTCATCTTGCCCTTGCCGGGCATCATGACGCCTTCGATGGTGAGCAACTCGCCGCCGACATCGGTCCAGGCCAGACCGGTGACGATACCGACCTGGTCCTCGCTCTCGATTTCGCCGAAGCGGTACTTCGGCACGCCGAGGAACTCTTCGATGTTCTTCTCGGTGACCTTGACCGACTTCTTCTTGGAGATCATCAGCTCCTTCACCGCCTTGCGGGCGAGTGTGGAGAGCTCACGCTCCAGGTTGCGCACGCCCGCTTCGCGGGTGTAGCGGCGGATCATCAAGAGCAGCGCATCGTCATCGATCGACCATTCTTTGGAATCCAGACCATGCTTGGAGAGCGCGTTCGGGATCAGGTGCTTGCGCGCGATCTCGACCTTCTCGTTCTCGGTGTAGCCGGCGATCCGGATGATCTCCATGCGGTCCATCAGCGGTCCCGGAATATTGAGCGTATTCGCGGTCGTGATGAACATCACGTTCGACAGGTCGTAGTCGACCTCCAGGTAGTGGTCGTTGAACGTCGAGTTCTGTTCGGGGTCCAGGACCTCGAGCAGCGCCGATGACGGATCGCCGCGGAAGTCGGCGCCCATCTTGTCGATCTCGTCGAGCAGGAACAGCGGATTGGAGGTCTTCGCCTTCCGCATCGACTGGATGATCTTGCCGGGCATCGAGCCGATATAGGTGCGGCGGTGACCGCGGATCTCGGCTTCGTCGCGCACGCCGCCGAGCGAGACGCGCACGAATTCACGCCCCGTCGCCTTCGCGATCGACTTGCCGAGCGAGGTCTTGCCGACGCCGGGAGGCCCGACCAGGCACAGGATCGGTCCGGTCAGCTTGTTGGCGCGCGACTGCACCGCGAGATACTCGACGATACGGTCCTTGACCTTCTCGAGCCCGTAATGGTCGGAGTCCAACACCGCCTGCGCGGCTTCCAGATCCTTCTTGACCTTGGACTTCTTGTTCCACGGGATCGACAGCAGCCAGTCCAGATAGTTGCGCACCACGGTCGCTTCCGCGGACATCGGCGACATCTGACGCAGCTTCTTCAGCTCATGCTGCGCCTTTTCGCGCGCTTCCTTGGACAGCTTGGTCTTGTTGATGCGCTCTTCCAGATCGGCCAGCTCGTCGCGACCTTCGTCGTCGCCGAGCTCCTTCTGGATCGCCTTCATCTGCTCGTTCAGGTAATACTCGCGCTGGGTCTTCTCCATCTGGCGCTTGACGCGCGAGCGGATGCGCTTCTCGACCTGCAAGACCGAGATCTCGCTCTCCATCAGGCCCAGCACCTTCTCCAGGCGTTGGGTGACCGACAGCGTCTCCAGGATCGCCTGGCGATCGGCGATCTTGACCGCCAGATGCGAAGCGACGTTGTCGCTCAGCTTGGCGAAATCGGTGATCCCCTGAACAACGCCGACGACTTCGGCGGATATCTTCTTGTTCAGCTTCACATAGCTTTCGAAATCGGACACGACCGAGCGCGCCAGGGCTTCGGCTTCAACCGAATTGGCGTCGGTGTCGGCGAGCGCGACGGCGGTCGCCTCGTAGAACTCGCTGCGGTCGGAATATTTCTCGACGCGTGCGCGCTCGAGCCCTTCGACCAGCACCTTCACGGTGCCGTCGGGCAGCTTCAGGAGCTGCAGCACGCTGGCGAGCGTTCCCGTCTCGTAGATCGACTCGGGCGCCGGATCGTCGTCGGACGCATTCTTCTGCGTCGCGAGCAGGATCAGCGCATCGTTCTTCATCACTTCTTCAAGCGCGCGGATCGACTTCTCGCGGCCGACGAAGAGCGGCACGATCATGTGCGGGAAGACAACGATGTCACGGAGCGGCAGCACCGGATAAGAATGGCTTTCGCCGTAGACAATCGATGGCCGGGGTTTTGAGGTTGTCATGGCCTATTCCTTTCGTTGTGCCCCCTTGCACGCGGCCCGCTTGCTTGCGCAACCACCACAAGGTGCCTGTATGATCCGAATGTCGCTCGGCCCTCGGCCGCTCGTTTCAGATATCAGATGACGAATCTTGAGACGTAAATCTTCATCACCGACAGCATTAGGTGGCTATCGGCCATGGGGGTGTCAAGTACTTAGAAATACCGGAAAATCCGGAATAAACACGCAGCATTAATTACATCGAAATGGCCACCGGGAATCCGGCAGCCATCGGTATTTTCGTTCATTCAGCGGCCGCCCGCGAGCGCGATCAGGCGCTCGCGCTGCTCTCGACCGCGCGGTCGGAACGATCCGCGTAGATGTACAGCGGACGGGCCGTTCCCTCCACCACCTCGCGCGAGATCACAACCTCCTCCACGCCTTCGAGGCCCGGAAGATCGAACATGGTCTCGAGCAGGATGCTCTCCAGGATCGAGCGCAACCCGCGCGCGCCGGTCTTGCGTTCGATCGCCTTGCGGGCGACCGCGCCAAGCGCCTCATCGGCGAAGGTCAGCTCGATATTCTCCATCTCGAACAGCCGCTGATACTGCTTGACCAGGGCGTTCTTCGGATCGGTCAGGATCTTCTTCAGCGAGGTCTCGTCGAGATCCTCCAGCGTCGCGACCACCGGCAAGCGGCCGACGAATTCCGGGATCAGACCGTACTTCAGCAAATCCTCCGGTTCGACGTGGCGGAAAATCTCACCGGTGCGGCGATCTTCCGGCGCGAGCACCTGCGCCGCAAAGCCGATCGAGGTCGAGCGGCCGCGTGCGGAGATGATCTTCTCCAACCCGGAGAAGGCGCCGCCGCAGATGAACAGGATGTTGGTGGTGTCGACCTGCAGGAATTCCTGCTGCGGATGCTTTCGGCCGCCCTGCGGCGGAACGGAAGCCACCGTGCCTTCCATGATCTTGAGCAGCGCCTGCTGGACACCCTCACCCGACACGTCGCGCGTGATCGAGGGGTTGTCCGACTTGCGGCTGATCTTGTCGATCTCGTCGATGTAGACGATGCCGCGCTGCGCGCGCTCGACATTGTAGTCGGCCGCCTGCAGCAGCTTCAGGATGATGTTCTCGACGTCCTCGCCGACATAGCCGGCTTCCGTGAGCGTCGTCGCGTCCGCCATCGTGAAGGGCACATCGAGGATGCGCGCCAGCGTCTGCGCGAGCAGCGTCTTGCCCGAGCCGGTCGGACCGATCAGCAGGATGTTCGACTTCGCGAGCTCGACGTCGTTGTGCTTGGTCTGGTGATTGAGCCGCTTGTAGTGATTGTGCACGGCAACCGACAGCACCTTCTTCGCATGGCTCTGGCCGATGACGTAATCGTCCAGCACCTTGCAGATTTCTTTCGGAGTCGGGATGCCGTCGCGCGACTTCACCAGCGAGGACTTGTTCTCCTCGCGAATGATGTCCATGCAGAGCTCAACGCACTCGTCGCAGATGAAAACGGTGGGACCCGCGATCAGCTTGCGGACTTCGTGCTGGCTCTTGCCGCAGAACGAGCAATATAGCGTGTTCTTGGAATCGCTCGTGCCGACCTTACTCATTCTTATCTCCGTCCGCCGTTCGAACCCGTCGCTCCATCGACCTATTCCGGGACTGTCCGGGCTTTAGGTCTAGATAGAGCAAAAACCGTACCAAAAAAGACCCTACTTAATACTGACCCGGCGAATCGCGGTTCAGTCGAATCTCCCCCGCAACTACATCCGATACGCCAGAGCCAACCATGCTGTCATCCGACTATCAAGAATTCGCTAACCGGGTGCTTGCCGGGCACCGTGACAATACCGTGATTTATAACGTCCGCACGTGGATAACCTGTCGAAAACGCACGGTCGTTGCGACATTGCCACGCGACAGAGCGATGCGAAAGCGGAACTTTCTGCCCAACTTGGGGCATACTGCACCGCAATCGCCTGAGTTTGCCGACAGGGATTTCGTCGTCAACGCCAAAATCGCGCAAGCGATCCCGTAAGACTACGCGGCTTTTGCTGCAGCCGGATCGTCAGGACGCTTGTCGATCACCTTGTCGACGAGACCAAACGCTTTCGCGTCATCCGCCGTGAGGAACTTGTCGCGCTCGAGCGCATCCTCGATGGCCTTGTAGGTCTGGCCGGTGTGCTTGACGTAGATTTCGTTCAGCCGCTTCTTGAGATTCAGGATCTCCTGCGCGTGCAGCATGATGTCGGTGGCCTGGCCCTGGAAGCCGCCGGAGGGCTGATGCACCATGATGCGCGAGTTCGGCAGCGTGAAGCGCATGTCCTTCTCGCCTGCGGCGAGCAACAGCGATCCCATCGAAGCCGCCTGCCCCGTGCACAGCGTCGACACCGGCGGGCGGATGAATTGCATGGTGTCGTAGATCGCAAGACCCGATGTCACCACGCCGCCCGGCGAGTTGATGTACATCGAGATTTCCTTCTTCGGATTCTCGGCCTCGAGGAACAAAAGCTGCGCGACGATCAGCGTCGACATGCCATCCTCGACCGGGCCGGTCACGAAGATGATGCGCTCCTTCAGCAGGCGCGAGAAGATGTCGTAGGCGCGCTCACCGCGGTTGGTCTGTTCGACGACCATCGGCACGAGGTTCATGTAGGTTTCGACGGGATCGCGCATGGGATTACCCCTGGAGTTGGCGGGGCCGAACGTCCGCCGGCTGGCCCGGACTGACGGTCGTCCCGTGATGCAGGACTGCGTTAAGCTGCGCTCAGATATGCGCCATTTTCGCGGCGGCAAGACCGCACAGATGGCTAGGTCCGAACGCGGCAACTCAAACCGATTCGGCTGGTCCCGCCTAGCGACGGAATGCCGTCGCCGGGCCGGTTTCGCCGTTCATCATTAACACGAGGTGCCGGGATTACGCCGCAGTTTTCTCGGCGTCTTCATCCTTGAACAGATCTTCCTTCGAGACCTTCTTCTCGGTCACGTTGGCGAGTTCGAGGATGAAATCGACCACCTTGTCCTCGTAGATCGGGGCGCGGAGCTGGGCGAGCGCCTGGGCGTTATTCCGGTAGAAGTCCCAGACCTCCTTCTCGCGGCCCGGCATCTGACGCGCGCGCTCGATGACGGCGCGGCCGACCTCATCGTCGGACACCGTGATCTTGTTCTTCTCACCGATCTCCGACAGCACCAGGCCAAGCCGCACGCGACGGTCGGCGATCTTGCGGTACTCTTCCTTGGCGGCGTCCTCGGTGGTGTTCTCGTCGGCAAAGGTCTTGCCGGCGGAATCCATCTCGGCCTTGATCGAGTTCCACATCAAGTTGAACTCCTCGTCGATCAGCGACGGCGGCGCCTCGAACTTGTGGTTCTCGTCGAGCTGGTCGAGCAGCGCGCGCTTGACGCGCTGACGCGTCCCGGTGGCGAATTCGGCCGTCAGCCGCGCCCGCACGGCTTCCTTCAGCTTGTCGAGCGATTCCAGGCCGAGCGTCTTGGCGAACTCTTCATCGATCACGGTCTCGCCGGGTGCTTCCACAGCGGTCGCGGTGGTCTCGAATTCGGCCGGCTGGCCGGCGAGCTTTTCGCTCGCGTAGTTCTTCGGGAAAGTGACCTGCAGCGTGCGCGTCTCGCCTGCGCCAATGCCGATCAACTGCTCCTCGAAGCCGGGAATGAACTGGCCGGCGCCGAGCACGACCTGGATGCCCTCGCCGGTTCCGCCCTCGAAGGCTTCACCGTTGATGGTGCCCTTGAAGTTGATGGTGACGCGATCGCCGTTCTCCGCCTTCGCGCCCTCGCTCTTGGCCGAATAGGGGCGGCTCTGGTCGGCGATGCGTTTGATCGCCTCGTCGACATCGGCGTCGGTTACGTCGGCGACCGGCTTCTCGACCTGGAAGGTCTTGAAATCGGCGAGCGTGATCGGCGGCACGACCTCGATGGCCACCGTGTAGGTCAGGTCGCTCTTGCCGGCGAGCAGCTCCTCGACCTCTTTCTGCTCCGTCGGCATCGTGATCTTCGGCTCGGTGGCAAGGCGGAAGCCGCGGTCCGTGAAGATCTGCGTGTTGGTGTCGCGGATGGTCTGGTCGATGGTCTCCGCCATCACCGAGCGGCCGTAGATCTTCTTCAGATGGCTGACCGGCACCTTGCCCGGACGGAAACCGTTGATGCGGACCTTGTCCTTCAGGTCGACAAGCTTCGCGTCCGCCTTGGCATCCAGGTCGGTGGCGGGAACGCTGATCTTGAACTCGTGCTTCAGTCCCTCATTCAGGGTCTCGGTGACCTGCATCTTCTTCTTCCGCTTCTGTCGCGCCTCGGTTGGCGCGACTGTGTCAATGGTTCGACGCGTAGCTCAACGCCTGCGCCGGTGGTTCGGCGGACCCGTCTCTCGAAATAAAGAGACAGGCCCTCCAGAAAGGGATCATGCAAACGCTGGATGAGCGCTTGGTGCGGGTGGAGGGACTCGAACCCCCACAACTTTCGTCACTGGAACCTAAATCCAGCGCGTCTACCAGTTCCGCCACACCCGCTTGGCGCATCATCTCCGGCCGCGATGCCGCGGGCGGCGGCTTATAGCATGGCCCTGCCCCCACGCAGCAAAAAAATGGCCTTTTTCGGATGTCCACTCGGCTCAATGTCCGCTGGACTCACAGGTGCAAAAATGGTCCGGATCGGGCCGATGGCAAGCCTTTTCCCGATGCTCGATCGACGCACCCTGCTCACCGGACTGGGCGCTGCTGCGCTGGAAGCAGGGCTTCCCGCCGCAACCTTGGCGCAAGCCCGCCGTTCACTTGCCCTTTCCGCGAGAGCCGACAGCCTGGTGCTGCGCCAGGGCGGCATGGCCACGCCGATCTGGTCTTTCCCAGGCGAGGACATCAGGGCGAATCGCGGTGAGACCATCGAGGTGGCGCTCAGCAACGATCTCCCCGCGCCGCTTGCAGTGTACTGCCGGGGAATCGACGGCGCCCCCGCCGGCGAGCCCCTGCTTGCCCGTCCCCCGCTTGCCGCCGGGGCAAAAGAGAGATTCCAGCTTCCGCTGCGCCATGCGGGCACTTTCCTGTGCGACCCCGGCCTCCTGAATGACGGCCAGCCGCGCCCTTTGCGCGCAAAGCCACTGATCGTCCTCGAAAGCGAGCGGGTCTCCGCCGACCGCGACGAGGTGCTCCTGATCGAGGAATGGCGGCTGCGGCCGGATGGCACCGTCGTTCCGCCGGGGACGGACGCCAAGGATGCGACGCCCGTCTATACCGTTAACGGCCAGACTTCATTCGAGCTCTCAGCACGCGCCAATGAACGCCTGCGGCTCCGCTTCATCAACGCCTCTCAACGCACTGTGCTCGCAGCGAAATTGGAAGGCCACGAGGTCCGCGTCATGGCCATCGATGGCGAGCCTGCCGAGCCGTTTCCGGCGCGCAACGGCGCGCTCGTGCTCGCGCCCGGCGGCCGCGCCGATGCCTTTGTCGATACAGCCGCGACCGCATCGATCCTGCTCCATGACGGCAAAGAGGCGCGCGCCGTCGGACGACTCGTGCTTTCCGGCGATGCTCCGCTGCGCGCCGCTCCGCAGCCATCGGCCCCTCCGCTTCCCTCCAATGGCCTGCCGGCGCACCTTGACCTCAAGAATGCGCAGCGGTTCGAACTGGTCCTCGGCGCGCCGGCCGACTGGACGCGTCCGGCCGGCTTCGCCCCGTCCGCACCGCCCGCCTTCCGTGCCAAGGCCGGCCGCGCGATGGTGCTGGCGCTCGCCAATCGCGCAGCCGTCGCCACCGTCTTCCATCTCCACGGCCATCACTTCCGCCTGCTCGACCGGCTCGACGACGGCTGGAAGCCGTTCTGGCTCGACACGCTCGCGGTCGAACCCGGCCAGACCCAGCGCATCGCCTTTCAGGCCGAGTACGCCGGCCGCTACCTCATCGAACAGGTCGCGATCGATTGGGCGGCGCCACGGCTCGTGCGATGGTACAGTGTCGAATAAGAACAAGAGGAAACGACCATGGGCCAAACAGTTCCAGCGATTCGCGGCGTCAAGGCGCGAGCCGTCGTCGTGCCGCTCAAGCGTGCTGTGAAGAACGCCTTCGGCCTGATCGATTCCGGGCCGCTGGTCCTGATCGATATCGAAACCGATCAGGGCGTTACCGGCCGTTCCTACATCTTCGCCTACACCAGCCTCACACTTAAACCGCTGGTTCATCTGGTCGAGGAGACCGGGCGCGAGCTCGTCGGCCGGCCGGTCGCCCCCTTCGACCTGATGAAGGCGATGGACGCCAAATTCCGCCTGCTGGGCTGGCAGGGTCTGGTCGGCATCGCCGTCTCCGGCCTCGACATGGCCTGTTGGGACGCGCTGGGGCAGATCGCGAACAAGCCAGTCGCCGAGTTGCTCGGCGGATCGGCGCGCCCGCTCCCCGCCTATGACAGCTATGGTGTGGTCGATCCGACAGCCGACGAGCGGGCGCTGCGTCGCTCACTCGACCAGGGCTTTCGCGGCATCAAGATCAAGGGCGGCGACGGCGATGCCGCCAATGACGAGCGCGTGGTCAAGGGCGTACGCGCCGTCATCGGGCCGGACATCGCCTTGATGATCGACTTCAACCAGTCGCTCGATCCGGCGGAGGCCAAACGCCGCATCGCCCGCCTTGCTCCTTACGACCTGCACTGGGTCGAGGAGCCCGTCCCGCAGGAAAATCTCTCCGGCCACGCCAGCGTCCGGATGGACTCGCCGATCCCGATCCAGGCCGGCGAGAACTGGTGGTTCCCGCGCGGCTTTGCCGAGGCGATCTCGGTCGGCGCCAGCGATTTCATCATGCCCGATCTGATGAAGGTCGGCGGCGTCACCGGCTGGCTGCAGGTCGCCGGTCAAGCGGATGCCGCCTCGATCCCGATGTCGAGCCATCTGTTTGCGGAAGCCAGCTCCCACGTGCTCGCGGTGACGCCGACCGCGCACTGGCTCGAATTCCTCGACCTCTCCAGCGCCATCCTGGCAAAACCGGCCGAGGTCATCGACGGCGCAGTCACCGCCCGCGGCCCGGGCTTCGGGCTGGAATGGAACGAGCCGGCGGTGGCGAAATATCAGCTCAAGTAGCGTTCCATCCTACGAATCCTCAATGCTCAATCCCCAACTCGTCATACAGGCGGCGGAAGACCGCCGGCAGCGTTTCGGGAAGGTCTTCCGCGATCAGGCCCGGCCCGGCTTCGGCCGCGGCTTCACCATGCATCCAGGCGCCGATGCTGGCGGCCTCGAACGCGGGGGTGCCCTGCGCGAGCAGCCCCGCGATGATGCCGGACAGCACGTCGCCGGCGCCGGCGGTGGCGAGCCATGGCGGCGCGTTGGAGGCGATGGTGGCACGGCCATCGGGCGCGGCCACCACCGTGTCCGGTCCCTTTAACAGCACCACCGCGCCGGAGCGCTCGGCGGCGGTGCGCACGCGCTCGAGCTTGGAGCGACCGGGATACTTGTTGCTGATATCGCTGAACAGCCGCGGGAACTCGCCCTCATGCGGCGTCAGCACCACCTGTGCACCGTGGGACGCCCTGATCGCTTCGAACAGCCGCTCCGGCGCATCGGCAAAACTGGTCAGCGCATCGGCGTCCAGCACCAGGTTACGCTTCGCCGTAAGCGCGGTGTGGACGAAATCTCGCGTACGAGGGCCGACGCCGGCGCCGGGCCCGATCACGCTCGTGTTCAGCCGCCTGTCGTTCAGGAGATCGGCGAACTGGATCGCATTGTCGACCGCGCGGACCATCACCGCCGTTAGCGCCGCGGCGTTCACCGCCAGCGCATCGCTCGGCGAGGCCAGCGTCACCAGCCCCGCTCCTGCCCGCAGCGCGCCGCGCGCGGCAAGCCGCGAGGCGCCGGTCGCGGCGATGTCGCCGGAGACGGCAAGGACGTGGCCGCGGGAATATTTGTGGCCCTCGATCTTCGGCACCGGAAACGCGTGCTGCCAGGTCGACGGAACGTTCTCGAAGGTGGCGGGGCGGATTTCCTCCAGCACCTTCGGATCGATGCCGATGTCTGCGACGCGGACGCGGCCGCAATGTACCCGGCCCGGCAACAGCAGATGCGCCGGCTTGCGCCGGAAGAAGGTCACGGTCTCGGTGGCGCGGATCGCAATCCCCATCGGAGCACCGGTGGTGCCGTTGATGCCGCTCGGCAGGTCGACGGCAAGCACCGGCACGTCATGGGCGTTGACCGCCCCGATCATGTCATAGGGTTCGCCCTTAACGGGACGGTCGAGCCCGGCGCCGAACAGCGCATCGATGATCAGCGCGGGCTTGCCGATCGCCTGCGGGTTGAACGGCAGCACCGGATATTTCCAGCCGCGTGCAGCCAGCGCCGCGTCGCCCCTCAGGCTGTCGCGCTCGCACAAAAGGATGACCGAGACTTCCCGCCCCCGGGCGGCGAGTTCGGCGGCGGCGACAAAGCCATCGCCGCCATTGTTGCCGCGGCCGGCCACCACCAGGATCGGTCCCTCCTCGAGCAGGTCCATGGCCGCTTCGGCGACCGCCTGCCCCGCGCTCATCATCAGCGAAAAGCCAGGTGTGCCCCCAGCAATGGTCAGCCGATCGGCGCGTTCCATTTCAGCCGTGGTCAGGACTTCCATGCTGAATCCTCGATCTATCAGCCTTTTCGGCAGGCATCTCGCCCGGCACGCGTCGATCTTCCGCCGATGAATGCACACCAATTCATCCGTTTGCCTATTTTGAAGGCTTCGGTATCATGGGGCGGTCGGTCCCACCTTGTCTGTCTGCCGTTAAAAGGCTGATAACATTCCGAAATCAGGGACATTTGTAACTTGGCATAGACCCTGCTTTTGAGGAAGCCGCTCAGGATGGCCGCCGTGTACGGCCGTAATGGGCGTTTCCGGCTCCGCAGGGAGTTGACGGATCGAACTGATTGCGCCACGCGCATCGCACCTAGCTACACTCTGTATTCTGGAAATGCCCGGGAGGCCTTCAGTGAAGAAAATCGAAGCCATCATCAAGCCGTTCAAGCTCGACGAGGTGAAAGAAGCGCTTCAGGAAGTCGGACTTCAGGGCATCACGGTAACGGAAGCCAAGGGGTTTGGACGGCAGAAGGGTCACGCCGAACTCTATCGCGGCGCCGAATACATCGTCGACTTCCTGCCCAAGGTGAAGATCGAGATCGTGATCGGCGACGACCTGGTCGAGAAGGCAATCGATGCGATCCGCCGCGCGGCGCAGACGGGCCGCATCGGCGACGGCAAGATTTTCGTTTCCAACATCGAGGAAGCGATCCGCATCCGAACCGGCGAATCCGGGCTGGACGCTATTTGAGCGCGGTGCTATCCGCTTGCGGCCCAATAAGAGAATAAGGCTGCCTTTGGCGGCCTGATTTCGTTTGTATCATCGCGCGAACCTGGCCAAAGCGAGAACAACGTCGCTCACCTGGAAACCGACCCGCAAAGTCAAAAGGGATACTCATGAAGACCGCCAAAGACGTCCTGAAATCGATCAAGGACAACGACGTCAAATACGTCGATCTTCGCTTCACCGATCCGCGCGGCAAGTGGCAGCACGTGACCTTCGACGTCAGCATGATCGACGAGGACATCTTCGCCGAAGGCACGATGTTCGACGGCTCCTCGATCGCCGGCTGGAAGGCGATCAACGAGTCCGACATGTGCCTGATGCCCGATCCCGTCACCGCGACGATCGACCCGTTCTTCGCCGAGACCACGATGGTGATCACCTGCGACGTGCTCGAGCCGACCACCGGCGAGCCCTACAACCGCGATCCGCGCGGCATCGCCAAGAAGGCGGAAGCGATGGTGAAGTCGATGGGTATCGGCGACGCCGTCTATGTCGGTCCCGAGGCTGAGTTCTTCGTGTTCGACGACGTGCGCTATTCGGCAACGCCCTACAACACCGGCTTCAGGCTCGACTCCTCGGAACTTCCGACCAACTCGGACACCGAATATGAAGGCGGCAATCTCGGCCACCGCATCCGCACCAAGGGCGGCTATTTCCCGGTGCCCCCGCAGGACTCGGTGCAGGACATGCGCTCGGAAATGCTCGGCGCCATGGCCAAGATGGGCGTCAAGGTCGAGAAGCATCACCATGAGGTGGCTTCCGCCCAGCACGAGCTCGGCATGAAGTTCGACACGCTGACGCTGATGGCGGACCATATGCAGATCTACAAGTACTGCATCCACCAGGTCGCGCACATCTACGGCAAGACCGCCACCTTCATGCCGAAGCCGGTCTATGGCGACAACGGCTCGGGCATGCACGTTCATCAGTCGATCTGGAAGGAAGGCAAGCCGGTGTTCGCCGGCAACAAGTACTCCGACCTCTCGGAGACCTGCCTCTCCTACATCGCCGGCATCATCAAGCACGCCAAGGCGATCAACGCCTTCACCAACCCGTCCACCAACTCCTACAAGCGTCTGGTGCCGGGCTATGAGGCCCCCGTGCTGCTCGCCTACTCCGCGCGCAACCGCTCGGCCTCCTGCCGCATCCCCTACACCGCCTCGCCGAAGGCCAAGCGCGTCGAGGTGCGCTTCCCCGATCCGATGGCCAACCCCTATCTCGGCTTCGCCGCGATGCTGATGGCCGGTCTCGACGGCATCAAGAACAAGCTCGATCCGGGCCCGGCGATGGACAAGGACCTCTACGACCTGCCGAAGGAAGAGCTGAAGTCGATCCCGACCGTGTGCGGCAGCCTGCGCGAGGCACTGGAAAACCTCGACAAGGACCGCGCGTTCCTGAAGGCCGGCGGCGTGTTCGACGACGACTTCATCGACGCCTACATCGAACTCAAGATGACCGAAGTCGAGCGCTTCGAGATGACCCCGCATCCGGTCGAGTTCGACATGTACTATTCGCAGTGAGTTTTTCGGCGGCGCTGCCGCCGATCTCGCTGTCACGACGATGCGAAGGCGCTCCATCCGGAGCGCCTTTTGTTTTTACGGAGTGACGACGACCAGACCAGTCTGTAGCTTTCCCGACGATGGATTCTGGAGGAGAGAACGGACGCTGGCTCAAGCAATCTATCAACCCGCCCTCTGCGCCATAGCGATGATTGGCGCCATCTCGGCCGCCCATGGTCTGAGCCTGAAGGAGATTGGAGCGAAGCTCGAGCGTTATTCGCAAATCCGGGAAATGAAATCCCGAAAGATTACTACTTTCAAGGCCACGAAGAACGGCAAAGTCGTATCGCTCGTTGTTGATTGCAGCGGCCACATCAAAGAGCTTCCATAAGATACTATCTTCGCGACAGCTCGTCGGATTCCGAAGTAGGGCATGCACTCATAAAGGCATAGATGTCAGCTTCTGACGACCCCGCGAAAATCTTCTGCTTAACCAGCGCATACCGCTCGTGACCCCAACCGGACTTCCGGCAAAGTGCAACCAACCACGTCACGTACTAGCGATGTAATCGCGGATCGGGAAGTGTCACAGAAAGAGACTGCACAATCCTACGATTGCGAGAAGGTAGAACAGTGCAGCGATCGGCGCGAAACAATCAAGGTCTACGCCAATCTGGCCGTTCGGCAGCCGCTTGTAAGGAGCAAGCCGGAACGGCTCGGATGAAGTATTCTGCGGCATAAGGATCACTCGACCGCCTGACACCCACGGAAGCAACCGTTTGCCGGTGACCAAGCCACAACCTGCAATAAACCAAATATCGCTTCCCCCATTGTGCTGAGCCTTTCTACCACTATCATAGGCTCTCAAACCGTTAAGTACAATTTCGCGAGGCCCATGCCCGTGGAGCTCGTATTTGTGGTTACCTATTGGGGCTGTTACATTGTTTGGCCAGTTCTCTTTGGCTGGGCGGTGATGCTCTGCTATACGATCATTCCAGGGTTTGCGTTGGGTTGGCGGCTGCAATTGGCCAATGCGAGCATTCGGACCTATATTTGGTCGGCTGAACTGCTTTTAGTAAGTTTGTTCGCGTCGATTTTGATCATCGAATCTTTTTTCGTTGGCATGCGCCGGTTCGAAAGCATGACTGCTCAGCCGCAAGGAGCGCTCTTGCTTCTTGGCTTCGTTCACGTGATCGGGTTGGTACCGGTGCGCGTTTCGATGTGGCTCGGCTGGCGCGTTGCAACAATGCTCAAGGGACATGCCAACCCTGCGTAAGAAAGCCCACATCGAGTCCGGAATGGCAGTTCCCCGCTGGCCCATCAAGGCGGCCACGATCATCGTGGCGGCGATCGGTGAGGACCAAGTGTGACTCCCGTTGATCCGGTTTGGTGGGGCGTTCTTGCTGTGCTGGGTGCGTCCGTGCTCATGGTGTTGCATCCAAAATGCTTCTTCGGTCGAAAGTTGTCATTGGAGGAAGCGCTCTCGGTTTGCTGGGTTGCGTGGTCGATCTATATGGGGGCGTTCTTAATTTACATAGGGCTAAAGCTACCATTGGGTCTTTCGCGCGATGCGCATGCTCCGGCTGTCGGCGTGGCCGTTTGTTCATCCCTGCCTGCCATTTTGTGGTTGGGGCGGGTCGTTACCGACTGGAAGAGCGCGGTGACCAAATCAATTTTCGGGCTATTGATTCTCACTCTAGTAGTGGTTTCCCTCACGCTTGACTTGGCGCTGTCTCGCAATTGAGAACTCGTGCACTTCTGCAATTGGCCCGTCGGCGAAGTGCCCGCACAGCGCGTCGAAGGCCGGAGTGTGGAGTATAGCAGATTAGATTTGCTCAGATTGAGTTATTCGCATTTTGGACCCGAAGCGGTCACTGACAGGTCTAGCGCACAGTATCAATTTTCGGCATCTAGTCTTCTTCACACATACCGGCTCACTGTCGGAAATGTCCTGAGGAAACCGCCGCCGCGCACACGGCTGGGCCGCCGGACACGAATATCGGCAACAAGTTGCGCCTGACCGTCCTGCGGGAAACCCGAGCTAACCCGACGAGTGCTTCTCCAGAGCCACCGCGATCTTCTCCAGGGCGGCATTCCTGTGCTTCATGTCGACGATCTGTTGTTCGCACATCTCGATCATCGTCCGGCCGGACCAGCGTCTGCGCGCATGCACATCTAATCGGGAACAAAGCCAGCCCGCCACCGCGAAGAGGCCTATCGTGGCGAGCCACGATAGCACCTGCCCCTGACCGAAGTCCGCGATGGCACGGCGGAAATCGCCCCTGGACAGGTACGCGCTGGCGCGACCGCTATGGGCGTCGCTATCGTTCGGATTGAGCGCGATCATCTGATCGTAGTCGGCGATGGCGCGGTCAAGATCGCCCTTGGCTTGATAAGCGTAGCCGCGGTTATAGTAGGCGTCCCTGTATCTCGGATAGAGTGCGATCGCCTGACTGCAGTCGGCGACGACGCGATCGAGGTCACCCGTTGCCCTGTACACGAGGGAACGGTTGTAATAGGCGACCGCATATTTCGGGTCGCGCGCGATCACCTGGTCGTAGTCGGCGATGGCGCGATCGAGGTCGCCTTTGCTATAGTAGGCATTGCCGCGGGCGGTGAGGGCGACATTGTTGTTCGCATCGAGCTCGAGGCTGTCGGTATAGTCGGCGATGGCACGGTCGTTGTCGCCCTTGGCCTGATAGGCGTCCCCGCGCTCGCCGTGTCCGACCCGTTTTCCGTAGTCCGACAGACCGCTTTCGAACGCCCGGTTCACGTCCGCTATCGCCCGATCGTAGTCTTGCCGCTGGTTGTAGATGCGCGACCTGTTGAGCAGTGAGCCGGCGGCTTTCGGTTCGAGCCGGATCGCCTCGTTGTAGTCGTTCAAAGCGCGGTCGACGCGATCGGCGACGCTTGTCCACGACCAGGAATAGCCACGCGCATGATACAAGCTGGACAGATCTTGGTCATCGTAGTCGCCGCTTTCGATCGCGCGGGTACAGGCGGCGATGGTCGTTTCAGCGGTTTCCTTCGATCCGTGCAAGCAGTCCTGTCGATCGTCCGCTGCCGCGGGCCGGATGACGGCAGCGGTCGTTGCGAGTGTCAACGCAACCAGCCAGAGATGCGCGGAAATCGCCAAGCGCATATCGTTCCTCCCCACGATGCGCCAGCGTTCGAGCTCTAACCCGCAGACTGCTTTTCGAGAGCCGCCGCGATCCTCTCCAGCAATGCGTTCGTGCGTTGGGTTTCTACAACCTGCTGTTCGAAGAGATCGACCCAACTCGCTCCGGATGATGCACGCCCATTCCTGCGCGAAAACCACAGCCAAACGCCGATCAGCGCCAGGAACGGCAACCAGGACACGATCAGACTCACCGGCGTACCGCCGCGTGCTGTGAGCGTAAACCAGGCGAAGAAAGCTCCAACGAGAACGATCCACACAGCGGCGGGCAGAAACCAAGAGCGAAGCTTGGTCATTCCAGGCACGGCAGTTCCCTTTGGTTGATCTAGGGATACAGACGCTATCATTGGTTGATTGACCTTTCCATGCCTCCCCTCTGCAGCCGTCGCAATGTGGTTAGCCGTTTCTTTGCGAAGTGCCCTCAGCCACCATGAAAAGCTCGGCGCAAGCTAGCCCATGGCAGCGCACGTCGCTGGCTTGTCGGGCGCCCTCAAGTTTCGTCTACCGGACGTGAGGTCTCCTTGTGGCCCAACTCGGACCTCTGGTGAGATCCGCTATCGCGCCGCTATCAGGCGTACAACGGACATCATACGCACCCTGATCTTCGGAGCCGGATTTATGAGTACGTGCCCTAAGGAACGACACCTCGGCAGGCCCACGCGACGTTCGCAAACGATCTCGGACCGTCGGGCCGGCCGGCCTCGTAGGCATCGTGCACGGCGGCGCTGGTGCGGCCGCGCTCGGCAGCGTCGAGCGTTGCCATGTATTTGCCGAGCGGCCCTTCGCCTGGGCAATCGGCGCCCAGTAGTCGTCGAAGCTGAGGTAATCCATGCGGATCATCAGCTGCCGGCTTCGGGAACGAAGTGAAGCACGAGCAGCGCCAAGGCGCGGTCGAACGTGTCGCTTTCGAAGGGCAGCGCGCAGGCATCGGCTTGCCGGATATCTATCCGCGAATCGGTGTTGCGGCGGATGGCATCCTCGACAAAGACCGGCGAATAGTCGATCGCGGCAATCTCGCTGAGGCCGGCGGCCCTGGCGAGCGCGAAAGTCAGGCTACCAGTCCCGCAGCCGACGTCGAGGATCTTTTCGCCGTCGGCGACCCCCGCGAAACCAATGAATAGGGGCGCGAGCCTTTGGCTCCAACGGCCCATGAGCTGTTCATAGTCAGCGGCGTTGCCGACGTTGAATTCTGAGGCCATCGAAACCTCCTCGGCAAATGCAAATCCCCGAGCGGATGGTTGCCAAGGCGCCAAAGCACCGCACTGCAGGAACAGCCGCTCGCGACACGCTTCATTCAATCCCCCTCACTTGTGTTGCTCAGCGGATCGGTCGCATCAAACAGCGGGACTGATGGCGCTTGTGTGGATTGCTCCCGCTTTCCCTTGACGGATGACTTGCAGAACTGCGAGTGACAACGCAAACTGCAGCAAAATAAAAAAGGGAGTGAAAAGATGAAACGGCGCACATTTCTCGCTGGCCTTGGTGCCACGGTCTTCTCGCCGGCGATTGTCCGCGCCGCCGGAGATACGCCGTTAAAGTTCGGTGTCCTGACGGACATGAATGGACTGTTCGCAGATAATAGCGGTAAGGGATCGGTGGCGGCCGCCCAATTGGCGATCGAGGAGTGTGGCGGCAGCGTCCTGGGCAAACCCATCGAGCTGATTTCGGCCGATCACCAGAACAAGCCCGACCTCGGCGGAAATATTGCGCGCCAATGGTACGATCAGGATGGCGTCGACGTCATCCTCGACGTGCCGGTGTCATCAGTCTGCATTGCGGTCCAGAACTTCGCCAAGGATCGAAACAAGATGTTCATCACATCCGCGGGCGGCTCCGCGGATCTGAGTGGAAAGCTATGTTCTCCTAATTTCATCCAATGGACATACAATACCTACGCACTCGCGAACGTAGCCGGGAAAGCGTTGCTGAAGCGTGGAGCCGACACGTGGTTCTTTGTTGTTGCTGACTACACTTTCGGCCATGCGCTCGAGCGCGATGTTACGGAAGTCGTGACCAAGGGCGGCGGGAAGTCACTGGGGCATGCGCCGCATCCGATCAATACGGCGGATTTCAGTTCGGTCCTTCTGACGGCCAAGTCTTCGGGCGCGAAAGTCATCGCACTCGCGAACGCCGGCGCGGACACTCAGAACGGCATCAAGCAGGCGGAAGAATTCGGCCTCACCAGTGGCGGCCAGCGGATGATCGCCCTCTTGATTGACGTCAATGACATCCAAAGCATTGGCCTGAAGAGCGCGCAGGGCCTGCTTGCGACCATCGGCTTCTATTGGAACATGGATGACCGGACGCGCGAATTCGCAAAGCGCTATGCCGCCAAGATGGGAAAGCCGCCGAGCATGATGCAGGCGGGCGTGTATTCGTCCGCGTTGAACTACATCAAATCGGTCCAGGCCGCGAACACCAAGGATCCTGCCGCCGTGGTCAAGGATTTGCAGGGCCGCACCTTCAATGATGCCTTCGCGCGAAACGGCAAGCTTCGCGCCGACAACCTGATGGTGCACGACATGTACCTCGCCGAGGTCAAGAAGGCGAGCGAGGTGTCCGACCCGTCCGATGTCTTCAGGATACTCGCGACCGTCGAAGGCAAGGACGCATTTCCGCCGCTCTCGAGCAGCGCTTGCCCGATGGTAACGGCGCAGAAGTAATTCGGGCAGCCGCGCAAGCTGTGCTGCAGAATCGTCAAGGTCTACCGCAATCTTTCGCGGTGGACCTTGTTCGTATGGATTACGTTCCGCGGCCCGCCGCAATCTGATCGTGGGCGATAGATCAGGCCTCGCGCGACCGATCAGCGGCGAGCGCGGCCGAGCTGTGATCGTCACTCTTTGTCATCGGCCACGCACGCATGGCCAGCCGGCCAATTTCAGACAATTTCGTCCGCGTAGCCCCATCGCGCGCTTGCACCGCAAGCCCGCGTGCGACCGCGCTGTAGTAGGCGGCCAGCATTTCGCAATCGACATCTCGGGCTACGTCGCCATCCATCACGCCTTTTCGGATGCGTGCAGCCATCGCGCCTTCAGAAAAAGCGCGATGCTCGGCCATCATGTCGCGAATGTTCTTCATTCCCGGTGCGCAATGCGTGCCCGCAAGCGAGATCATGCAGCCGAGCGGATGATCGCCGCGGGTGAACTCTTCTGCGGTCGCCTCGAACAGGCGAGCGAACGCGGTCCTGGTGTCGATTGAAGGATCGTTGAGAATGGAAAAGAACCATTGGCCGGACCATTCGAGAAAGGAATGCGTGGCTTCGCAATAGAGATCTTCCTTGCTGCCGAACGAGTTGTAGAAGCTCGACGCACTGATCCCCATCGCGGCGATGAGGTCGTTGAACGACGTGCCCTCATAGCCGCGCTCCCAGAACAGCTTCATCGCCTCCTGCAGCGCGGCGTCACGGTCGAATACGGCCGGCCGGCCCCGGCCGCGCTTCTCGTCCTGAGCGTTCTTTGCCTGAATTTTCTTCCCTTGATTTATTTTTGGTGTCATCACTCCAAAAATCCTTAAACAGCGCCTCCCCAAGTTTATATCTCGCGAAGCATATTGGAGTTCCCCCTCCAAATTTCAACCCCGAACACAACTTATCCGCTTCCGAAATAACTGCCTGGCGAGACCTCCTCCCGAAACCTGGACTGGCCGGTGTGATTCGGCAGGCCGGCAGAGCTTCGGCCGAACTGCCGGCATGGCAAGGACTGATGGTAGCCTCATGGATCAGATCAGCGATCATTCGAACATTGAACGAGAACCGCTGAAGCCGCCGGCTCCGCGCCGGCGGACATGGAGAACGGCCGCAATCGCTGCAATAGCGGTGCTTGCCGCGCTCCTTGTTTACCTGGGCTTCGCGCCTCGCAACGCAGACCAGGCGGCCGCGTCAGCGCCTCCCCTGCCGGTGACGGTGAGCCAGCCCTTGCAGCGTGAGGTCGATACCAGGGTCGGTTTCCTCGGACAGTTCTCCGCTATCGACCGCGTTGAATTGCGAGCCCAGGTGGGTGGCACCCTGACCGAGATTCATTTCAAGGATGGCCAGATCGTCCACAAGGGCGACCTGCTGTTCGTGATCGACCCGCGGCCCTACGAGATCAGGTTGGCGCAGGCGCAAGCCGCGCTTGAGACCGCAATGGCCCGCGTGGCGCTTGCCAGCAACCAGCTTTCGCGCGCGCAATCGCTCAAGCGCAACGAGTTCGCAACGCAGGAGACGGTCGACCAGCGCACCAACGACCAGGATGCGTCGCGGGCCGCGGTCGAAGACGCCAAGGCGCGGGTGCGGGATGCGCAACTCGACCTTGAATACTGCCGCGTACGGGCGCCGTTCACCGGGCGCATCGGCGCGCGCCAGGTTTCGATCGGAAGCCTGGTCGCGGGCAGCCGTGCCGCAACCAGTCCGACCACGCTGCTCACGACGCTGGTCTCGCTCGATCCTCTTTATCTCGATTTCGACATGAGCGAATCGGATTTCCTGACGTTCTCGCGCGAGCGCGCCCGCGTTGGCGGTCCGCTCGCCAACAAGGTCGCGATCAGCCTCAGCGACGAGAACAGTTTCATCCGCGAGGGCACGCTGGACTTCATCGACAATGCGCTCGATCGCTCCAGCGGCACCATCCATGCCCGCGCCACCGTACCGAACCCGGATCTGTTCCTGGCGCCGGGCCAGTTCGCACGGCTGCGGGTTGCGATCGCTCCGCCGACGCAGGTTTATCTGTTGCCGGACGCCGCTGTCATGCTCGACCAGTCGCAGCGGCTGGTCATGACCGTCGGTCCTGATGCGACCGTGAAACCAAAGATCGTAACCACCGGCGATCTTCGCGGCGGATTGCGCGTGATCCGGTCGGGCCTCGAAGCGAGCGACCGCGTCGTCATCGACGGCCTGGTACGCGCCATTCCCGGCACCAAGGTGGCGCCGCAGGACGGCGTCATCCACTACGACGCTGCCGCCGACGGCCAAGGTTGACGGCCAAGGTTAACGGCAAAGGCTAAAAACCAGGACCGAGAAGACAGGAGCTTCCCCGTGACCCACAGCTTCATCGACCGGCCGATTTTTGCGACTGTCCTCTCCGTCTTCCTGACGCTGATCGGCCTCGGCGCGCTCGCCATCCTGCCGATTGCGCAATATCCGGAGATCGTGCCGCCGACGGTCCAGATCACCACCACTTATCCCGGCGCATCTGCCGAGACGGTATCGCGCACAGTGGCGACGCCGCTCGAGCAGCAGATCAACGGCGTCGAGAACATGATCTACATGAGCAGTCAGTCCACTGGCGACGGCAAGCTCACCGTCACCGTGACGTTTCGCATCGGGACCGACCTCAACGTCGCGCAGATGCTCACGCAGAACCGCGTCCAGGATGCGCTTCCCCGGCTGCCGGAGGACGTCCAGCGGCTCGGCGTTCAGGTGCGCAAGTCGACGCCAAACATCCTGCTCGCGGTGCATCTTTATTCGCCCGACTCGTCGCGGGACCTGCTCTACACATCGAACTACGCGACCTTGCACGTAAAGGACGTGCTGGCGCGGCTGCCGGGCGTCGGCGACGTGCAGATGCAAGGTGGACGCGAATACGCCATGCGCATCTGGCTCGATCCCGACAAGGTCGCCGCGCACGACATGAACGCGAGCGAGGTGCTCGCCGCGCTGCGCGCCCAGAATGTCCAGGTTTCGGCGGGCGTGCTGAACCAGCCGCCGGTCGCCTCCAAGCAGGCCTATCAGATCAACGTGCAGACGCTTGGGCGGCTCTCGACACCAGAACAGTTCGCCGCCATCGTCCTGAAGTCGGATAACGAGGGCCGCGTGACGCGGCTGCGCGATGTGGGCCGCGTCGAGATCGGCGCTTCCGATTATGGATCGTCCGCCTACATGGATCGCGAGCCGGGCCTGCCGCTCCTGATCTTCGCCCAGCCGGGCGCCAATTCCCTCGCCGTCGAGCACGAAGTGCTCGATGCGATGGAAAAGCTGGGCAAGGACTTCCCGCCCGGCCTCCAGTACAAGATCATTTACGACCCCACCATTTTCGTTGGCAAATCGGTCGACGAGGTGATCAAGACCATCTTCATCGCGATCCTCCTGGTGGTTGGCGTCGTGTTCCTGTTCCTGCAGAGCTGGCGCGCTGCGATCATTCCGGTGATCGCAATCCCGGTGTCGCTGGTCGGCACTTTCACCTTCCTCTACGCGCTCGGAATATCGCTGAACAACCTGTCGCTGTTCGGCCTCGTGCTCGCGGTCGGCATTGTCGTCGATGACGCCATTGTCGTGGTCGAGAATGTCGAACGCAATCTCGAACGCGGCATGACGCCCGCCCAAGCCGCCCATGTCACAATGGACGAGGTCGGCGGAGCGCTGATCTCGATTGCGCTGACGCTATGCGCGGTGTTCGTGCCCTCCGCCTTCCTGTCGGGTATTACCGGGCAGTTCTTTCGCCAGTTCGCGGTCACGATCGCCGTCTCCACCCTGATCTCGTGCTTTGTCTCGCTGACCCTGAGCCCTGCCCTGTGCGCGGTGTTGTTCAAGGCTCACGAGCACGGCCAGAAGCCGCGCGGCCCATGGATCGCCCGGCTGGTGCAAGCTGGATTTGCGCGGTTCAATCTCGGCTTCGAGTGGCTGTCGACGAGCTACGGACGGCTGACGCGGCGGCTGGTGCAGATCACCGGCGTCGTGCTTGTGGTCTACGCCGGGCTGATCGGCGTGGCCGGCTTTCAATTCGCCCGCGCTCCTACCGGCTTTATTCCGGAGCAAGATCAGGGCTATCTCATCACCGTCGTGCAACTGCCGCCCGGCGCTTCGCTCGAGCGCACGGAGGCGGTGGTCAAGAAGGCGATCGAGATCATCATGACCACGCCCGGTGTCGAGCATGTCGCGCCGTTTGCAGGACTGGATGCAACCACCTTCACCATCGCCTCCAACGCCGGCACGATCTTTTCCGGCCTGCCATCGCTCTATAACCATGATGTGCCTGGCCTGACCGCACCGAGCGTGCTCGCCGATCTGCGCAAGCGCCTCTCGGTGATCCAGGAAGCCTATGTGCTGACGATCCCGCCGCCGCCGGTGCAGGGCATCGGCAATGCTGGCGGCTTCAAGATGATGCTGCAGGATCGCGCCGGTCTCGGCTCGGAGGCGCTGTCGAAAGCGGCACAGGCACTGGTCGCAGCCGCCAACAAGGATCCGAGCTTCTCGGGCGTCTTTACTCTGTTCGGTACGCGCTCGCCTTCGGTTTATGCCGATATCGATCGGGAGAAAGCCGAGAAGGTCGGGCTGACGCCCACCGACGTCTTCAACACCCTGCAAGTCTATCTCGGCTCGCAATATGTCAACGACTTCAACTATCTCGGCCGAACCTACCAAGTCATCGCGCAGGCCGACGGCTCGTTCCGCCAGGATCCGCACGACATCGCGCGGCTGAAGGCGCGCAACGCCTCCGGCGAGATGGTGCCGGTCGGCACGGTGGCGCGGTTGAAATCCGAGAACGCACCCTATCGCGTGCCTCGTTACGATCTATTCCCCGCTGCTGAAGTGATGGGCGTCGCGGCGCCAGGCGTCGCGACCGGCACCGCGTTGCACCGCATGGAGGAACTGGCGCACGAGGTGCTGCCGCCAGGCATCGGCTTTGAATGGACCGAGCTTGCTTTCCAGCAGCAACAGCCGGGGACCTCGTCCTTGCTGGTGTTCGGCGCAGCCGCCTTGTTCGTCTTCCTGGTGCTCGCTGCGCAATATGAGAGCTGGAACCTGCCACTCGCGGTGGTGATGATCGTTCCAATGTGCCTGCTCGCCTCCGTGACAGGACTTTTGATGCGCGGCATGGCGATCGACGTGCTGGCGCAGATCGGCTTCGTCGTGTTGGTCGGACTCGCTGCAAAGAACGCGATCCTGATCGTGGAATTCGCACGGCAAACCGAGGAAGCCGGCGCCACGCCCGGCGAGGCCGCCGTTAGCGCGGCGCGCACGCGGCTGCGGCCGATCTTGATGACGTCGCTGGCGTTCATCTTCGGTGTTGCACCTCTCGTGGTCGCAACCGGGGCGGGTTCGGAAATGCGTCAATCGCTCGGCACGGCGGTCTTCGCGGGAATGCTGGGAGTGACCGCCTTCGGCCTCTTGTTTACGCCAGCCTTTTATACAGTCGTCCGGAAGCTCGGGCGCAAAAAGGCGCTCGCTGCAGCGGAAACAGTTCGGCAAGTCGACGCTGATCGCAACGACCGGGCAAAGGACGTGCCGGCAGCTCGAGCTTAGCTGCTGCAATGCGTCACAACCCGACGGGGCAAATCACCAAAAGTCTGTCCAGTCTTGCTGCGAAAAATATTCCGCTTTCGCCGTCGGGCAAATCAGTGATTTAACTCCGCGTGTCTCACGGCGGATGAGGGGCGGCTCGCGATCGTCACGAACGTTGCGGTGAGATGCGGTGGACGCGGGTGTTGCGACTGACGAGCGTGACATCAGCGGACGGCGAAGTCGTGTGGTCCTGGCGCCCCGACGCTGGCGCTAAGCTCGCGAGCAGCAAGAACTGCTGCGGGCGACGGTGGCAAGAAAGCCCGGTCACCGGGGAGAGCTCGAAGGAAGCCGTAAAACCATCGCGCAGGGAAAGCCGGAGTGTTTTCGGTTGAACCTGTGGTCCTACCCCCGTGCTTTTTGTTGCACGGGACCCACGGGTGCAACCAGCACCCGGCTTTCCCTGCGCCCTCTACGATCTGAGAGGTGGAAAGTGAAGCAAAGCTCGGACGCAAAGCGCCGCGAGAATGCGGACTCACATCCTCACGCTATTTGAAATTTGAATCAGAACCCCACCCCACGTCGTCCGGGCTTGCGCGCCGCGGCGAAGCCTCTTGGCGTAGCCGGGATCCGGGACCCATAACCCCAGGCCGTTGTCGTGTGCTCCGCTGTAACCGCTTGCTCGCGCCACAACACTTTCCTGTGGTTATGGGTCCCCGATCCCGGGCGCAATTGCGCCCTAGGCGGGGACGACAGCGGTGCGAGGTTCATCGGGATCGTAGGATGGGTAGAGCGAAGCGAAACCCATCATCGCGCAACTTGCTCCATCGCGATGGGTTTCGCTTCGCTCTACCCTCCTACGCAATCGCTGTTTGACAATGAATCAGAACCCAATCGCCCTCATGGCGAGCAACGCAGCTACGCCGCCGCGCGCTGCCGTTCGCGCAACGCTGCCCCGAAAGCCTCGAACAACTTCTTGTTGATCGGGTTGCGCTGCGGGTCGTACTCCGCGTGCCACTGCACGCCGAGCGCAAAGGCCGCCGCGTCGGCGATGCGGATTGCCTCGATGGTGCCGTCCTCGGCGACGCCTTCGATCACGACGCGTTCGCCGGGCTCAAGGATGCCCTGCCCGTGCAGCGAATTGACACGGATGGTCTCGCAGCCCAGGAGCTTCGCGAACACGCCGCCCGGTGTGAGCGTCACGTCATGCCGGTCAGCGAACACGACCAGCGGATCCGGATGGATCTCGCCATTCTCCAGCCGCGGCATGCGATGATTGATGCGTCCGGGCAGTTCGCGGATCTCGGGATGCAGCGAGCCGCCAAAGGCGACGTTCATCTCCTGCAGGCCGCGACAGATGCCGAACAGCGGAATGCCGCGCGCGACGCAGGCTTCCGACAACGCCAGCGCAACCTCGTCACGATGGATGTCGTAAGGCTCGTGACTGATATGCGGCTCGCACTTGAAGCGGGTCGGGTGCACATTGGCCCGCGCTCCGGTCAGGACCACGCCGTCGACCACGTCGAGCAAGGCGCCGACGTCGGTAATCTCGGGCGAACCGGCGAACATCAGCGGAACAGCGCCGGCGACATCGGTGATCGCGCGCAGGTTGCGCTCCCCAACCATCTGAACCGTGAAACGATCTTCGATGCGATGGGCGTTTCCGATCACGCCGACCACGGGCCGTCTCATTGCTCAGTATCTCGCGTAGGAATGATCTTCTATGTTTGTCATGGTTCCAGAGAGATAATGCCCCCGACTGGATCATGGATCAACATATTATGCTGGCGGAGCACATTGGCACGAGACGCAGGCGCGGCGGGGTCAAGGGACGAACGCGGCCCCGCAGGCTGGCCCGGGCGGCCTGCCCCTATCCCGTGGGAAGGCCTGCCCGACGGGCAGCGGCAAACCGGCACACGGCTTGATCCCGACGGGATTTTGGCGACAAGGTGAGATCAATCGATGCGCGAAGGAATCAACGTGAGGCTACCCGGCGGCGACCACCTGCAGGCCCGCAACGATCTGGCGTGGGCGATCAGCGTCGGCGGCATCGGCATCGTGCTGTTCGCGGCGCTCTTGGCGCTCGCCTGGCATTACGCGGCGACGCTGTTCCTGATCTTCGCCGGGGTCCTGCTCGGCGTCGCGCTCAACGCCCTCACCAACCTGCTCGGCCACGGAGTTAAGCTGCCCCATGCGCTTCGGCTGACCATCGTCTGCCTGGCGCTGGCGGCGCTATTGTCGGGCGTCGTCTTTCTCGGCGGAGCGACTATCGCCGAGCAGGCCTCCGCGCTCAGCGACACCATCAAGTCGCAACTGGTCAACGTGAAGTCCTTCCTCGAGAGCCACGGCATCGACACCAGCTATCTCGACTTCAGCAACCAAGCCTCCGCACCGACGGACTCGTCGACGCCGACGACCCCGGGCGCCGCGGCGACCCATAGTCTTCCGAGCGCCGGCGCGCTCGCCTCCAGCGGCGGCGCGATTATCAGCCAGACCTTGAAGGTGCTGCTCGGCACTGTCAGCGCGGTCGGCAACTTCTTCATCGTGCTGTTTCTCGGGCTTGCCTTCGCCGCCCAGCCCAGCATCTACCGCGCCGGGCTATTGTTCGTGATGCCGGCCCGGCACCGCGAGCAGGCCACCATCATCGTCGACCGTATCGGGGACACACTGGAGCGCTGGCTGATCGCCCAGATCATCACCATGGGCGCGGTGTTCTTCGTTACCTGGATCGGGCTCTCGATCGTCGGCATCCAGAGCTCGTTCATCCTGGGTATCCAGGCCGGCCTGCTCGCTTTCATTCCGACGGTGGGCGCGATCCTCGCGGGATTGATCGTGGTGCTCGCGAGCCTTGCCTCGGGCTGGATCGCGGCGCTCTCCGCCTTCCTGCTGTTCCTTGGCGTGCACGCCATGGAGAGCTACGTGCTGACCCCGATCATCCAGCGGCAGGCGCTCGATATTCCGCCTGCCACGCTGTTTGCGTTCCAGATCCTGCTCGGGGTGGTGTTCGGCGTCTGGGGGCTCGCGCTTGCGCTCCCCCTGATGGCTATCGCCAAGGTGGTGCTCGACCACTTCAAGGCCGAGGAGCCGCCTGCGGCGGCGTGAGGAGCCTCAGGCCGTCACGACGATCTCGGTATGCTCGACCTCCGGCGGCGCGGCAAAGAACGGCCCGACCAGCGCCCGCCAGGCGGCGAAGTCTTCCGAGCCGCGGAAATCGACGGTGTGGTTCTCCAGCGTCTCCCACTTCGCAACCAGCCGGTAGCGCGAGGGCTTCTCGATCGACTTGTGCAATTCGAACCCCTTGCCGCCCTTGGCGCGCAGAAACAGCGGCCGCGCCTTCTCCACCGCAGCTTCGAAATCCTTCTCGCTGCCGGGCTTGACGTCGATGAGTGCAATTTCGGTGACCATTGGGCTTCTCCCTGGAAAGGGCCCGTCTCTAGCCCAGCTTGTGGAAAAGAAAAAGGCGCCTCGCGGCGCCCTCACCGATACGGGATGTTCCCGTTACCTAATTGAACACGAGCACCGTGCCGAGGACCATCAACGTGATGCCCAGAAACATCAGCATCGGCCAAGGGCTGCGCGGGCGGCCGTAGCGGCCTTGGGCGCGCCGCTCGGCGATCAGCGCGGTCTCGTATTCAGCCGAGCTCGAGAACAGACAGGCGAACCCGCCGCGGGCGGTGGTGGCGGCGGCTTCGAGCGACAGCAGGGCGGATTGGGCATTGTGAAGGCGGGTCGATTCCATGGCCCGGATCATAGGAATCGAATGGTAAATGGAATCCTACCAACATCGCTCAAATCGCTCTCACGCCGCGATCGGCGTCTCGCGCGCCTGCGGTGCGAGACCGGCGGTCTTGCGCCGCCAGTTCTCCAGCGACAGCGGCAACTCTTCCGCGGCCTCGACGCGGTTACGGCCGCCGCGCTTGGCTTGGTAGAGCGCGGTATCGGCGGCCGCCAGCAGCACCTCGAGCTCGGTGCCTGCCGGTCCACCCGCAACGCCGATGCTGACGGTGGTGTCGACCGCCCCCTCGTCGCAGACGATGCCGGAGGCCTGGAAGCACTCGCGCACGCGCTCGGCGGCGAGCACGCCCTCCTCCAGCGAGCACGGCAGCAGCGCCGCGAATTCTTCGCCGCCAATGCGGCCGGAGAGATCGCTGATGCGGAGGTTGTTGACGACGACGGCCGAGAACAATTTCAGGATCTCGTCGCCGGCGGGATGGCCGAAACGGTCGTTGATCGATTTGAAGTGGTCGATGTCGAAGATCATCACCGTCACCGGCCGGCCGGCGCTTGCCTCGCGTTCGATTACCCGCGTGCAGGCCTCGGCAAAGCCACGGCGGTTGAACATGCCGGTCAGAGGATCCATCGAGGCCGCCGTCTTGTGCGCGGTCACCTTGCGGTCCGATACCAGCATGAAGATCACGAAGACGGTGCCGATCGCATAGAGGATGAGTTCGACAGCGAATACCGTCACCCAGGTGCTGTCGCCGAACGCCGCATCATGCGGGCGCAGGAAATTGCCGACCAGGATCGGCAGCAGCAGCACGCAGCCGTGCAGCACGGGCACCGCGAGTGCGGGCCATCGCCTTTGGGTCGCGCGCCGCCGCTCGCTCCACAATTCGGCTGCCGTGAGGCATGCGTAGATCGCGATGATCGCGGCGCCGATGGTCAGCTTCAGCGTGGGCAGCTCAGGCGGCAAGGTCAGCGCGGCGCCGACCCAGGCGATCGCGCCGAGCCCGAGACCGGCGACATTCGGCTTGCGGCCATGAAACACGCGTGCCGCGTTCCACACCATGCCGCAGGCGATGAAGCCCACCGCATTCAGCGCCAGCGAAGCAATTTCGCCCAGCATCGAGCCCGCGATGGTCGATGCCGCGACCGCAGCAGCACCGAGCAGATACGCGCTGCCCCACCACTTCAACGCCGGAATCTTCTCTTGATTGCCGAAGAACAACAACATGGCGCCGAGCATTCCGGCCACCATGGTGGCAAACAGATAAAGCGTCGAAGTATCGAACGACATGAGCCCTGCCTGGTGCGTGCGATGAAAGCGTGTGATGCCACGATCTCAAGGGCGCGATCCGAAAAGGATTGCGCGCCGTTAATGCTGCTCAGGCTATGCGTGGCGCGTTGGCAATCCGTTTGCGTGCACACAAAAGTTTTCGGGAAAAACTGCGACAATTGATGCGCAAAGGCGCAGCAAAAAGGGCGCCTCGCGGCGCCCCTTCGCAATTGGTGCAAATTGCAGTGAAGCGGTTAGCGCTTCGAGAACTGGAACGACTTGCGCGCCTTGGCGCGGCCGTACTTCTTGCGCTCGACCGTGCGCGAGTCGCGGGTCAGGAAGCCGCCCTTCTTCAGGACGCCGCGCAATTCCGGCTCGAAATTGGTCAGCGCCTTGGAGAGACCGTGGCGCACCGCACCGGCCTGGCCGGACAGGCCGCCGCCGGTGACCGTGCAGATCACGTCATACTGGCCGGCGCGGGCGGCGGCGACCAGCGGCTGCTGGATCATCATCCGCAGCACCGGACGGGCGAAATAGACTTCGACGTCTCGGGTGTTGACGGAGATCTTGCCGGAGCCCGGCTTGACCCAGACGCGGGCAACCGCGTCCTTGCGCTTGCCGGTGGCATAAGCGCGGCCGTACTTGTCGATCTTCTTCACATATTTCGGCGCATCGGGAGCCGCCGGCTTCAGCTGCGCAAGCTGATCGAGAGACTGCATGGTATCGGACATCTTATGCGGCCCTCATGTTCTTGCGGTTCTGCGAGGCGAAATCGATTTTCTCGGGGTTTTGCGCTTCATGCGGATGCTCGGCGCCGGGATAGACGCGCAGATTGCCCATCTGCATGCGGCCGAGCGGACCGCGCGGGATCATGCGCTCAATGGCCTTCTCGACCACGCGCTCCGGGAAGCGACCCTCGAGGATCTGCTTCGCGCTGCGCTCCTTGATGCCACCGATATAGCCGGTGTGTTTGTAGTAGACCTTCTGGTCGCGCTTGCGACCGGTCAGCACCACGTGAGCGGCGTTGATGATGATGACGTTGTCGCCGCAATCGACATGCGGCGTGTAGGTGGGCAGGTGCTTGCCGCGCAGGCGCATCGCGACCATGGTGGCGAGCCGGCCGACCACCACACCCTTGGCGTCGATCACGACCCACTTCTTCTGCACCTCGGCGGGCTTGGCCGAAAAGGTTTTCATGTGAGCTGTCCGTGGAAAGGAGTTTTCGGCGCAAGACTGCCGCGCCGGACTGGCGGCTTTCTAGAGAAGCGAACGAAATTCGTCAACGCCAATTGGCGCGATTTATCTTAGTCAAAACAATGGCTTATAAATAAGGTGTAATAATACCTTCAGAAACTCTATTTATTTGGAATGGAATAGGTCGCCGTCACATGCGCAATCGGATCCGCCGAATCGCCCGAAAGCAGGTTGACCTCCCCGACCGCCAGCCGCTTGCCCAGCTTCAGCAGCCTCGCCGCCGCCAGCACGTCCCGCCCCGGCTGCCCCTTGCGGAGGAAATTGATGTTGAGATTGGTGGTGACCGCCAGACCCACCGGGCCGATCGCCGACAGCAGCACCACATACATCGCGAAATCGGCCAGCGCCATCAGCGTCGGGCCCGACACGGTGCCGCCCGGCCGCAGCATCCGCTCGCTGTAGCGCTGGCGCAAGAGACAGGTCTCGCCGTCGGCGCTCTCGATGATGATGTCGTTCCCGCTGAACGCCTGCGGAAACTCCTCGCGGAGGAACCTCTCCACTTCAGCCACGCTCATTTTCGCCAGCGCCATGCCGTCCCCACCCTCGATTCAGTCAGCGTGTTACATTAAGTTGTAGCCAAGCCTTAATTGACAAAAAGCCTTAGTGGAAATCTGGAGATGCCCCAAGCAGCCCGTGCCGTCGCGCCGCAATCGCCGATCCTCCTGCGCGAGCAGGTCGGCAGCATCGCCGTGCTGACGCTCAACCGTCCCGCCGCGCGCAACAGCCTCTCCGAAGGCCTGATCGCCGAGCTGCATGGCGCGCTGAAGGCAATTCATGACGATCCAGTCGTGCGCGGCGTGGTCATTGCCGCCAACGGCCCCGCCTTCTCGGCCGGCCATGACATGAAGGAACTCACCGCGCGCCGCAGCGATGCCGATCGGGGCCGCGCCTATTTCGCAGAGATCATGAATGCCTGCAGCGCGATGATGCAGGCGGTCGTGCGCCTGCCGAAGCCTGTGGTCGCTTCCGTCCAGGGGATTGCGACCGCCGCCGGCTGCCAGCTTGTCGCAAGCTGCGATCTAGCGGTCGCCTCTGAGACTGCGACCTTCGCGACGCCCGGCGTCGATATCGGCCTGTTCTGCTCAACGCCGATGGTGGCGCTGTCGCGCAACGTTCCGCGCAAGCAGGCCATGGAGATGCTGCTGACCGGCGAGCCGATCTCGGCCGCGACCGCGCAGACCATCGGCCTCATCAACCGCGTCGTGCCTGCCGGCACCGAACGCGAGGCCGCGATTGCGCTGGCGCAAAAAGTGGCGCTGAAATCCGCCTACACTGTCAAGCTCGGCAAGGAGGCATTCTACCGCCAGGCCGAGATGACACTCGCGGACGCCTATCGCTACGCCGCCGAGGTGATGACCGAAAACATGATGGCGCGCGACGCCGAGGAAGGTATCGGTGCCTTCATCGAGAAGCGCGAACCGAAATGGCAGGATAGATAGTTTCCCGTCATTGCGAGCGAAGCGAAGCAATCCATCCATCCGCTTGCTGAAGCATGGATTGCTTCGTCGCTTCGCTCCTCGCAATGACGCAGCTGACATAAAGACTAGAGATGAACCACGACAGCTACCCCGATAACTACATCCGCGGCATTCTCAACAGCGTGAAGTCGATTGCGATGGTCGGCGCTTCGCCGGTCAATGTGCGGCCGAGCTATTTCGCCTTTAAATATCTGGCGGAGCGCGGCTACGACATGATCCCGGTCAATCCCGGCCATGTCGGCAAGAGCCTGCTCGGCAAGCCCTTCGTCGCGTCGCTCGCCGACATCGGACGCCCGATCGACATGGTCGACATCTTTCGCAACTCCAGCCACATCATGCCGGTTGTCGAGGAGGCGCTCAGGCTGTCGCCCTTGCCGAAGGTGATCTGGATGCAGCTCGGCGCACGCGACGATGCGGCCGCCGCAAAGGCCGAAGCTGTCGGCATCAAGGTCGTCATGAACCGCTGCCCGAAAATCGAATATGGCCGCCTGTCATCAGAGATTTCCTGGATGGGCGTCAATTCGCGGACGCTCAGCTCCAAGCGTGCGCCGATGCCGACGCAGGGCATGCGGCTGTCGCTGAATCGGATGAGCGTCGGCGGCGGCGAAACCGCCGCATCCGATCGTGCCGCAAAGAACAAGACCGAGACGACGTGACGCAACGGCGAAACAAATGTTTCGACATCGCGTCATAACGAAGCACGCTGTTCCCAACGCGCATACGGCTCGCAACTCGCCTTGACGGCCGTCGTTGCTGCCATCAGCATGCCGCGCATTTCATTTCCGATCCAACACAGGACACTCAGAATGACCGATCGCCTTCCGGGATTTTCGACCCTCGCCGTGCATGCCGGTGCGCAGCCCGATCCCACCACCGGCGCGCGGGCGACGCCGATCTATCAGACGACGTCATTCGTGTTCAACGACGCCGACCATGCGGCCTCATTGTTCGGCCTGCAGTCGTTCGGCAACATCTATACCCGCATCGGCAACCCGACCAATGCGGTGCTGGAGGAGCGCGTCGCCGCACTCGAAGGCGGCACTGCCGCACTCGCGGTCGCATCGGGACACGCCGCGCAGGTCGTGGTGCTGCAGCAGTTGATGAAGCCGGGCGACGAGATCATCGCCGCGCGAAAACTCTATGGCGGCTCGATCAACCAGTTCACCCATGCCTTCAAGAGCTTCGGCTGGAACGTCGCCTGGGCCGATCCGGACGAGATCGAAAGCTTCGAGCGCGCGGTGACGCCGCACACCAAGGCGATCTTCATCGAATCGATCGCAAATCCCTCCGGCAGCATCACCGATATCGAGGCGATCGCCGCGGTGGCGCGCAAGGCCGGCGTGCCGCTGATCGTCGACAACACGCTGGCAACGCCGTATCTGATCAAGCCGATCGACCACGGCGCCGACATCGTCGTGCACTCGCTGACCAAGTTCCTGGGCGGCCACGGCAACTCGCTCGGCGGCATCATCGTCGATGCCGGCACCTTCGACTGGTCGAAGGACAACAAATATCCGATGCTGAGCGAGCCGCGTCCGGAGTATCACGGCATCAAGATCCAGGAGACCTTTGGCAATTTCGCCTTCGCGATCGCCTGCCGCGTGCTCGGCTTGCGCGATCTCGGCCCGGCGCTGTCACCGTTCAACGCCTTCATGATCCTGACCGGCATCGAGACGCTGCCGCTCCGCATGCAGAAGCATTGCGACAACGCCAAAGCGATCGCGGAATTCCTGGCCGGCCATCCCGCGGTGGCGTCGGTGAATTACGCCGGGCTCTCCGGCGACAAGTACAACAATCTCGCGCGCAAATATGCGCCGAAGGGCGCGGGCGCCGTGTTCACCTTCAGCCTCAAGGGCGGCTATGACGCCGGCGTCAATTTGGTGTCGAACCTCAGGTTGTTCTCGCACCTCGCCAATGTCGGCGACACCCGCTCGCTGGTGATCCACCCGGCCTCCACCACCCACAGCCAGCTCGACGACGCCGCGAAGATCAAGTCCGGCGCCGCCCCCGACGTGGTCCGGCTCTCTATCGGCATCGAGGACAAGGACGACCTGATCGCCGACCTCGACCAGGCGCTGCGGGCTTAAGGTCCCCGTGCGGAACGCGCCAAGTTCTCTTCGTCATGCCCGGGCTCGTCCCGGGCATCCACGTTCTTGGAAGTGGCGAACAAGAGGACGTGGATGGCCGGGTCAAGCCTGGCCATGACGGTGAAGGCGCTGGTCTGATGTCGCGAGCCTCTCATTAACGGTCATTCCGCTATAAGATGGCATTCTGTCGCCCTCTCGATTCGGAGACGACGATGCTACGCTCGATATTGTTCTCTTCGATCGCCCTGCTTGCGATTGATGCCGCCGTTGCCGCCGACGGCCCGGTTGCAACCAAGCGCGCGGCCTACCGCGCCGCCCGCCAACTGCCGCCCGGCCTGCCGCGCGCGCACTACAAATACCGAACGTCAGTGACATCAGCCCCCTATATCCGCCGTGGCCGCCAGATCGTCGTAGTCGAACAGGATCCGGACGTGCTGTTCATGCCTGCGGCCGTGATCCCTTACGTGCCATTCGTCAGTGGCGAGCCGATCCTGCCGGGTTCGTCGACCCTGCCCGGCTATTACGGCAATCACTTCTCCTACAGCTATGACGGTCCGTATTATGGGGGCCCCTATCACGGCGGTCCCTACTGGAACCGCCTGCCGTACGCCTGCGGCGTTTACGGCTATTGCTAGCCGCGACAGGACGCCCGCGTGGCAAAGGCATCGCGAAAAGCCGAAACATCGATCGACGCGATCGCCGCCGACCTCGTCGCCGTCCTGGTCGCGGTGACCGAGAGCGAGCCGAAGATCATGACGATCGCGAATGCGACCGCGCTGCCGAGCGGTCCGTTCCAGTTCGGGCACCGCTCGCTGCAGACCGGCCTGCGGGCCTGGGTCGAGGCGCAGACCGGACACCCGCTCGGCTATGTCGAGCAGCTCTATACCTTCGCCGATCACGGACGCACCGGCGACGCCAGAGCGCCGCATCGCATCTCGATCAGCTATCTCGGCCTGACCCGCGAGGACCAAGTCAGAGAAGGCTCGGAGGGCCACTGGTCCGGCTGGTATGAATACTTCCCGTGGGAAGACCATCGCGCCGGCACCCCGCCCCTGATTGCAAAGATCGTGGCGCCGAAGCTGCGGGCCTGGGCCAAATCGGCGGAGAGTACCTCCGTGCAGAAAGCGCGCTGGCAGCGCGCCGCCATCACCTTCGGCCTCGACGACCGCACCTGGAACGAGGAACTGGTGCTGCAGCGCTATGAGCTGCTCTATGAGGCCTCCCTGATCCCCGAAGCAGTTCGTGCCAAGGGCACCGGGGATGCCGTCGTACCCGGCCGCGCCATGATCTCGGATCATCGCCGCATTCTGGCCACCGGCATCGCGCGGCTGCGTGCCAAGATCAAATACCGGCCGGTCGTCTTCGAGCTGATGCCGGCCGAATTCACCCTGCTACAACTGCAACGCAGTGTTGAGGCCCTTGCAGGCCGCACTGTGCACAAACAGAATTTTCGGCGCCTGATCGAGCAGCAGGAACTCGTTGAAGAGACAGGCGCAATGGCCGCCGAGACGGTCGGCCGCCCCGCCAAGCTATTCCGCTTCCGTCACGGCATTGTGGCCGAACGGGCCGTCGCCGGCACCAAGCTCCCGCTCTCACGCTCTTGACTTCCATTATGCTCAGGATAAGTATAATGTGAAATATACTCAAGGGGAGCATAAATGGCTGCAATCTCATCCGGTGCGCTCGCGCGCACCGCGCCGCTCTATGACCGCGTCAAACGGGTGATCCCGGAATTCGAATGGGCGACCTTCGCCGATGATGTCGACGCCATCCTAGAACTCAAGCGCACGCGCAATGCGGTGGTGCTGGCGCACAATTATCAGACGCCGGAAATCTTCCATGGCGTCGCCGACATCGTCGGCGACAGCCTCGCGCTCGCGCGCGAGGCGACCAAGGTCGATGCCGACGTCATCGTGCTCGCCGGCGTGCACTTCATGGCGGAGACGGCAAAGCTGCTCAATCCCGAGAAGACGGTGCTGATCCCCGACCTCAAGGCCGGCTGTTCGCTCGCGGAGTCCATCACGGCGGCCGATGTACGGCTGATGCGCGAGCGCTATCCGGGCGCCCCCATCGTCACCTATGTCAACACCTCGGCCGCGGTGAAGGCGGAGTCCGACATCTGCTGCACCTCAGGCAATGCACTCGCTGTGGTGCAATTGCTCGGCGTCGAGCATGTCATCATGCTGCCGGACGAATATCTGGCGCAGAACATCGCCGCGCAGACCAAGGTGAAGATCACGGCCTGGAAGGGTCATTGCGAAGTGCACGAGCTCTTCAATGCCGAGGATGTGCGGCAGCTTCGCGAGAATCATCCCGGCGTCACCATCCTGGCGCATCCGGAATGTCCGCCCGAGGTGGTGGCTGAGGCCGATTTCTCGGGCTCCACCGCAGCCATGTCCGGCTTTGTCGGCAAGGAGCATCCGGCACGCGTGGTGCTGCTGACGGAATGCTCGATGAGCGACAACGTCGCGGTGCTCCATCCCGACGTCGAGTTCATCCGCCCCTGCAATCTCTGCCCGCACATGAAGCGGATCACGCTGAAGAACATCCGCCACGCGCTCGAGACCAACGAGCACGAGGTCACGATCGATCCTGAGATCGCTGAGCACGCGCGGCGCTCCGTCGAAAGGATGCTGGCGCTATGAGCTTGGATGTTTCGGCCTTGGCCGGGCAACCGGTGATCATTGGCGGCGGCGCCGCTGGATTGATGACGGCCCTGCAGCTTGCGCCCGCACCGGTCGTGCTGCTGTCGAAATCGCCGCTCGGGGCGGAGGCCTCCAGCATGTGGGCGCAAGGCGGGCTCGCAGCGGCGGTCGGTGACGACGACACCCCTGCCCTGCATCTGCAGGACACCATCGCCGCCGGCGCCGACCTTTGCGACGAAGAAGCCGCTAGCCGCATCGTGGATGCCGCGCCCGCTGCCGTCGAGCGTCTCGCGCGGCTCGGCGTCGGCTTTGATCGCAGGCCAGACGGGAGCTGGCAGCTTGGACTCGAAGCCGCGCACAGCCGCAAGCGGATCGTTCACGCCACCGGCGACGGCACCGGGCGCGAGATCATGCGCGCACTGATCGCCGCCGTGCGGCGCTGCCCGTCGATTACGCTGATCGAGGGTTTTGAGGCGCGCCAACTCATCGTCGGGGACAACGCAGTCGAGGGCGTGCTTGCTGCAAACGAGCGTGGCTCGCTCGTCATCCCGACTAACCGCGTCGTGCTGGCGACCGGGGGCATCGGCGGCCTGTTCCAGGACAGCACCAATCCGATGGGCTGTTTCGGCCAGGGGCTGGCGCTCGCCGGCCGTGCCGGCGCCGTCCTCTCCGATCTCGAATTCATCCAGTTTCACCCCACCGCTTTCGACGGGCCGTCGCGACCGATGCCACTGCTGACCGAAGCGATCCGCGGCGATGGCGCGATCCTGATCGACGAGACCGGGCAGCGTTTCATGGCGAACGAACCGGGCGCCGAGCTCGCGCCGCGCGACATCGTGGCGCGCGCGGTCTGGCGCCGCCGCGCCGAGGGACACCGCGTCTTCCTCGATGCACGGCAGCATCCAGGCAAGAATTTCGCGCAGCGCTATCCCGTCATCAGCGCGTTCTGCAAGATGGCCGGTATCGATCCGGCCGACGATCCGATCCCGGTCCGTCCGGCGGCGCATTATCACATGGGCGGCATTGCCGTTGATGGCGAAGGCCGCAGCACGGTGACGGGCTTGTGGGCCTGCGGCGAGGTCAGCCGCACCGGCCTGCACGGCGCCAATCGGCTCGCTAGCAATTCGCTGATGGAAGCCATCGTCTCTGCGCAATGGGTCGCCGAGAGCGTCAATGGCGTGGCTAGCGGTGCCGCTCCTCTGCGCACGCCGACCGCGCTCCCGCCTGCATCAGATCCATCGACGGTGCGGCCGTTCGTCTCGCAGGCCCTCGGCGTGCTTCGTGATCGGCCCTCGATCGAGCGCGCCATTCGCAATCTCTATCCGATGGCCAGGGGGAGCGGCTCCGCCGCCGATCCGGCGCTGGTCGGATTGATGATCGCCGTCGCAGCGTCAAGGCGCGAGGAAAGCCGCGGCGGCCACTACCGCACCGACTTTCCGGACACGTTGCCCAAGGGCGTGCCCTCCACTTTCACCCTCGCAGGTGCACTCAGTATCGCCGGCGAGATCATCGAATCCGAACTGCCGATCAGGAGCGCTCAGTCGTGACACTCAATCCCCTTCTGCCCCTGATGTACGAACCCCTGGTGCGAACCGCGCTGCTTGAGGATCTCGGCCGTGCCGGCGACATCACGGCGGACGCGATCGTGGCCGCCGACCAGCGCGCTTCGCTCGCGTTGCGGGCACGCCAGCCGGGCGTCGTCGCCGGCCTCGATGTGGCGCGCTGCGCCTTTCAAACGATATCACCAGCGATCCGAATCGAGATCGAACGGCCCGATGGCAGCGTCGTCGCGCCCGGCGACACGATCGCGACCATCAACGGCCCGGCGCGCGCGCTGCTGACGGGCGAGCGGACCGCACTCAATTTCCTTTGCCACCTCAGCGGCGTCGCAACGGCAACGGCGTCGCTGGTTACTGCCGTGAAAGGCACGCGCGCGCAGATCGTCTGCACTCGCAAGACCACGCCCGGCCTGCGCGCATTGGAAAAATACGCGGTGCGCGCCGGCGGCGGTAGCAATCACCGCTTCGGCCTCGACGATGCCGTGCTGATCAAGGACAACCACATCGCGCTTGCCGGCAACATCCGCACCGCGATCGAGCGTGCCAAGGCGCATGTCGGCCATCTCGTCAAAGTCGAGGTCGAAGTCGACACGCTGGCGCAGCTCGAAGAAGCTCTGGCGCTCGCGATCGACGCGGTCCTGCTCGACAACATGACGATCGACGATCTCAGGCAGGCCGTGACGATGACGCGCGGCAAGGTTATCACGGAAGCATCGGGCCGCATCACGGCCACCACTGCGCCCGCGATCGCGGCGACCGGCGTCGACCTCATTTCCGTCGGCTGGGTCACGCACTCCTCGGCCGCCCTCGATATCGGGCTGGATTATCTCTAGCGGGTGATGAGGCTGCGTTTCGGGCACTCTGTCAAAGAGCTGCCCGCGCGCCTTCCTTGCGATAGTAGAAAACCTGCCGCGCCCTGACCTCGTTCTCAACAACCCCGATCAGACCGACCAGCTTTTCGGAGGTGCGAACCTGCACAATGTCGGGCGTAACCACGAATACCGTCGCCTCATCGTAGGGATTGGCGCTCATAATCATATGGCGCGTTTCAGCGACGACGTTTGCCCATGCCTTGGCGTGGCGCTCGGACCTCGCGAAATATGAGGTGCATGTCTTGAGCGCCAGATCATAGGTCGCTTCCATGGACGGAATTGCCATCGACGGATATTCCCGATCGAAATAGACCAGCGCTTCGGTCAAATCTGATGTCACCGAGGGGCGGAGCGCTTCCGCGAGCGCCTGCGCGTGGTTGAAGCAGACGTTGTTGAACATCCACGACCGCTGCGCAAAACTTGTTTCTGCGAACGCGGCTGCCGCCTTGGGCACGAAACTGAACCACCAGCGCGCGATCTCGAGTAGCTGGAATCGGACGTTGTATTGCTCCCGCTCGAAATCGCCGGGCGCAAGTACGGCAAGCGCCGCGATGCGATCCGTATCGAGCACGCGCAGGCTGGTCGCCGCAACCGTGGCGGCGGCTCCGAGATTGATCAACAGGGCCGCGGCGCGATCGGGCTCCTCAAGCATCGAATCGTTGAAGGAATCGGCAGCCAGGAACGAATCCCACAGCGCATTGGCCATAATGAGCCGGATCAGGGAATGCTCCTCGGTAGCCGCCAGCAGCGGAGACGAGGCGCGCGGAACGTAGCTCACGAGAGAGGGATTGTGCCCGACATAGGGACAGGTGATCGCCGTGTTGATCCGCTTCGATCCGGCCGTGAAGCTGCCCCAGAAGGCATTGAATGCAGGTGACAAAAAGTTCGCCAATATCGTCTCACGGGACTGCGCTGGCGATGCCGATGTCCTCTCGCCCGCAGCCGATCTCATCCGCTCGCGAATATCACGCGACGTTGCATCGATCAGCGCCCGGCGCATTTCGCCGTCCCCGACGGGTGCAGGATAGGTATCGCGCGTTTCGAAGAAATACTGGCCGCGCAGCGACCCGTTGTCCCGCAGCACGGCGATGCCATGTCCCATCACAAGCATGCGCGAGCCGGCCGACGTACTCAGGGTCCAGGCGATCTGACCATCGCCCACCGGTAGGCCCGCATTCACGCCTTCGAAGGCGATGCGCTCCTGCGCGCAGGTCGCACGCGCTGCCACCTGGATCGGGTCAGAGGCGCTGAAACGCGCTTTGGTCCGCCGCAGATAGTCCTGGCGGGCAACAAGCAGGGAATTGCGCACAATGACCGCTTCGCGCTCGGCCGTGAGCCGATCGTTTGGCAGCGATCGCAGGGCCGGCAGCGTGCGCAGCCAGGCTGCGTTGAGCTTGGTCATGTCGCCGAGCGCAAAAAAGCGTTTGTCGAGCAGTTCGATCGCGGGATCGATTTTCCCAAAACCGCTGCCATCCTGTATGGCTTTTGCCCGACGCGGATCGCCCTCCATGATGGCCATGAACTCGTCGAAGATCGCGACGTAATCCTTTGCGCCCATCGCGACGAGCCCGCGGCGACAATTGTCGAGCGTCTGCTCGCTCATTCCACCGTTATGGGCAAACTGGCCATGGCCGCCGTTGTTGACCTGGGCCAGATAATAGTCGGCGTGATAGCTCCAGAATGCCTCCGCGACGATCTCGCCGGAGACCAGGTGGGCCGGGCCAATCGCCCAATTCACGAAATCGACGACGGTGGCGACCAAATCGCCGTCCTCTGCCACATCGGCGTCGGGGATAAGGATTTCACGTGCAATCACCCCCTGAGGCTCAAGCGCGCGCCGAGCCTCCTCGTTCTCAGTCATCTGCATGCACCGCCCCAAGATGCCCCTCTTCTACAGACACTTCAGCGACGCGGAATCCGCAATACAAACGAGAAAAAAATGTCACATGGTGTTTTGATACCGCGAAAGGTCGGAGCGGCCCCCTTTCGCGGCCATTCGCAGCGCGGCGGAACCGGCGGCGCGCGATCTTCGGGCTGGATCGATGGCGTGTGAGATTATTCAGCTGCTGCGCTGGTCGACGCCTTGCTCTGGCGCGTCAGGCGACTGTTGCGCTGGAACACCGAATAGGTCCCGAGCGCGAACAGGATCACGAGGAGCTGCAGCGACAGCGCTTCCAGCGTCGGGTTCAGGCCGAGATCGGCGATCCAGGACAGGCTCTTCAGTTCCGTGAACGGCAGCAGAGCCTGCTCCTGGAATTCCTGCACGGCCTCGCCGATGAACTTGATCGCCATCACGAACAGGAAAGCCGAGGTCAGGATGAACAACGGCCGCAGCGGAATCTTCTGGGCGATCAGGTTGATGAAATAGAACAGCACCGCAAGCGCAATGGTGGCGGCGCCGAGGCCGGCAAACAGGCCTGCGCTCCAGCCGCCTTCCGTAGTGGCCAGCGCGTTGATGAACAGCACGGTCTCGGCGCCCTCGCGGAACACCGCGAGGAAAGCGAGCGCGCCGACCGCCCACACCGTGTCCTGCGCCAGCGCCGTGTCGGCCTTGTGCGCGAGATATTCTTTCCAGCCCTGCGGGTCCTGCTTCACCATCAGCCAGCCGCTGACATAGAGCATGAGGCTCGCGGCAAAGAGGATGATGACGCCCTCGAGGATGTCGCTGTGCTCGCCCGAATTCAGCACCGCGAACAGCCAGGCCGCGATGATGCTGGCGCCGACCGCAGCCAGCGCGCCGCCATAGAGCGCCCGGATGCGATGACCGGCGCCAACCTTCGACAGGTAGCCGGCGAGCGCGGCGATCACCAGCATCGCCTCTAATCCTTCGCGCAGCAGAATGACGGCGGCCTGAATGAATGCAGACGACATGAGCGAACCCATTCTTCGCTCGTTCTATCGCCAGGGATTATCAAGTAAAGCGATGTCGGGCCGCACGATTTCGTCAACGGCCGGGCTACGCAAAAAACCCGCGCAAAACGGGCACTTCTTGCAGCGCTGATAGATTAGAATAGTTCAACTCAACCGGGTTGACTGACCGGCACGGCAAGCTTTGGCCGTCCCACTTCGCGGCGTCGCGGCAGCAGCCGCTCGACCTGCAGGACCGCCAGCGTGAGCACCACGATCGCCACGGCCTGGTGCATGAGCGCGAGATCGATCGGCACCTGGTTCAAGAGCGTCAGGATCCCGAGCGTCGCCTGTAGCGTGATCGCCGCCACCAGCCACCAGGCGCCGGCGATAGTCTCGCCGCTTGCGCGCGAACGGATAGTGTCGATCGCATGCAGGATCGCCAGCGCCAGTAGCGCGTAAGCAGTCATGCGGTGCTCGAACTGCACCGTCAGCGTATTGTCGAACAGGTTGCGCCACCAGGGCTGCTCGAAGAACAGACGCCCCGCGGATGGAATGAAAGCGCCATCGATCTCTGGCCAGGTGTTGTAGACCTTTCCCGCGCGCAGGCCCGCGACCAGCGCGCCGAAATAGAGCTGCAGGAAGGTCAGCGCCAGCAGCAGCAAAGCGGTGATCTTCAGCCGGAGCGGCGCCGGCTTTGGCGGCCGGGCGGAATGCCGCCGCAGCGTCCAGACGATCGCCGAATAGATCAGCAGCGCCAGTATCAGATGGACAGCGAGGCGATATTGCGAGACCTCGACCTTCTCGGAGAGGCCTGAAGCGACCATCCACCAGCCCACCGCCCCCTGCAACGCGCCGAGCCCGAAGATCAGCCAGAGCCGCCGCTTCAATTCGCCGTCGGTGACGGCGCCGCGCCACAGGAAATAGAGGAACGGCAGCAGATAGGCGATCCCGATCACGCGCCCGAGCAGGCGATGGCTCCATTCCCACCAGTAGATCGTCTCGAACTCAGCGAGCGTCATCCCGGCATTGAGCTCGCGATATTGCGGGATCTTCTTGTAGCCCTCGAAGGCTTCCGCCCATTGCGCCTCGGTCAGCGGCGGCAGCGTGCCGGTGACCGGCTTCCATTCCACGATCGAAAGCCCGGATTCGGTGAGCCGGGTGGCCCCGCCGACCAGCACCATGATCGCGATCAGGGCTGCGACCGAAAGCAGCCACCAGCGAAGGTGAGCATTTTGGGAGGGCTCGGGGGCGGAACGTGCGGTCATCGGTCCTGCTTGATCGGATTGGCGCGCCCCTTATAGTCCGCCTCCTCGCAGGCGCAAGGCGCGCTTTGCCTCACGAGTTATCGATCAACCGGCCATGAATATACGCACCCGCAAGCTGCTTGGAACCATCTTCCTGCTGATGCTGGTGGTGGTGTGGTCGCTGCTCGGCATGACGGTCGCGCAGACGCCTTGGCTCGCCAATTCGGGCTTGCTGCAGGCGATTTTCTATGTCGTGGCCGGGCTCGGCTGGGTGCTGCCGGCGATGCCGATCGTGGCCTGGATGTCGCGGCCCGACCGCGCCTAGAGCTTCGGTTCTGAGAACCGCAGCTCTAGATTCTTGTTTGGCGCGTTTTCTTCACGCGAACCGGTATCCACTTCGCCCGAAGACGCTCTAGATCTGCACGCGCGGCCTCGGAAACATTACGCCTGACAGCAACACCCGCAACATGCGCAGCGAGCGCCGCCGTCCGTCCCAGGACACCCGCGGCAACGCGTGCAGGTTGGTGCGCGCCTGCGCTTCCACGATTCCTCCGATGCTCGACACCGCGCTGTCAAAACCGGCCTCGCCCGCCACCAGCACGTGCTGACGGCGAAAGCTCTCGCGGTCTCCGAACGGATAGGCAAAATGCCTGACCTCGCGGCGGATGCCGGCCTCGAGCACCGCCTTGCCCATCGCCGTCTCGCGCTTTGCATCGACATCGCGCAGGTTCGACAGCGCCGGATAGTTCACGGTCGCGCTGCCGATCGTGACATTGGGATCGGAGGCGAGCATCGTGAGATCGCTCCAGTCCATGGAGGCGCCGCGCGAAAGCGCAGCCAGATCGACGCCGTAGCGCTTGCAGAGATCGTTGATTGCGACGGAGAGATCCGGCAGCGCCAGCGTCCGCATCCATTTCGCCAGGAAGTCGTAGAGCTCGTATTTCTCGGCGACATCGGAAACCGAAAAATGCAATTCCTTGCGCTCGATCACGAGGCTGATGCGGCTCTCCCGCGCGATGATCTTCTTGAGCGCCAGCCACCACGCCTCCCCCAGCCCATCCGGAAACGCACTCGGCAGGTAGATGGCGAAGGGCACGCCATACTTCGACAGCACCGGATAGGCGTTCGTCGCCAGATCCTTGTAGCCGCCGTCGAACGTCAGGCAGGCAAAGCGGCGCGGCAGCGGCAAGGTGACGGCACGGCGGCAGGCTTCGTCGATCGAAACGATATCGTAGTTCCAGCGCCTCAGCGCCCGGATCGTGCGATCCAGGAACCGAGGGGTGATCTCGCGCGAGGCCAGCGGCTGAAACCGGTCCCGACGGCGCGCACGCACGCGCTCGAAGCGCAGGATGGCGCCGGCCCCGCCGGCCTGCCGTTGCCGCAACCGCGCATAGCCAGAGAAGTAAGCGAGCTCCATCTGTGCCCGCTTCAAGAAAGTGATTTCCGACACCACGTCCCGCCCCCCGATCCGGCGGTTCCCAGGCGCCGTCTAATGATTGTTATTACTCTTTGTTGACATTTCCCTGCGAAGGTCGCCCGAGCGGAATTGTAAACAATCGATTAATACCGGACTCGGCAATGACCATGGCTGCCGCGATCGAAGCACGAACGGCGGAGTTGGAAGCGTGGTCGAAAACAAGCCGCGTCGCCGGTGTCGAGATCATTCGCGATCTCGAAGCCGCCGAACCGACATGGCGTGCCTTCGAAAAGCAATTCTGCACGCCGTACCAGCGCTTTGATTTTCTCGCCGCCTGGCAGCGGCAGGTCGGCGCACGCGAGGGCGTCGCCCCATTCATCGTGATCGGCCATGATGACGAACGCCGGCCGTTGTTCGTGCTGCCGCTGACGCTCGAAAGCGCGCTCGGCGTGCGCTGTGCTAAATTCATGGGCGGCAAGCATGCGACCTTCAACATGGCGCTGTGGGACCGCGACTTCGCCGCGGGCGCCACGGCCGCCGATCTCAGGACCATGGTGTCGGCGATCGCGGCACGCGGCGCGGCCGACGTGCTCGCCTTGCAGCAGCAGCCGCTCAACTGGCGCGATCTGCCCAACCCGCTGGCCCTGCTGCGGCACCAATCCTCGGTCAACGACTGTCCCGTGCTCGCCATCGAGCCCGGCGCCGACCGCACCACCCTCATCAGCAATTCGTTCCGGCGGCGATTGAAGGGCAAGGAACGCAAGCTGCAGCAGCTAGCCGGCTATCGCTATCAGATCGCCGCCACGGACGCCGATGTCACACGAGTCCTGAACTGGTTCTTCCGCGTCAAGCCGCAGCGCATGGCCGAACAAAAGCTGCCCAACGTCTTTGCCGAGCCGGGCGTCGAGGATTTCATCCGCTCCGCCTGCCTCACCGGGCTTCCCGGCGGCGGCCGCGTCATCGACATCCACGCGCTCGAATGCGACGACGAGGTGATCGCGATCTTCGCCGGCGTCGCCGACGGCCATCGCTTCTCGATGATGTTCAACACCTACACGATGTCTGCCAGCGCCAAGTTCAGCCCCGGCCTCATCCTGATGCGCAACATCATCGATCACTATGCCGCGCTGAACTACCGCGCCATCGACCTCGGCATCGGCTCGGATGAATACAAGCGGCTGTTCTGCAAGAGCGACGAGCTAATCTTCGACAGCTTCATTCCGCTCTCCTGGCGCGGCAGGCCAGCTGCAAGCGCCATGTCCGGCGTCGTCAGCGCCAAGCGGCTGGTCAAGCGTAATCGCGCGCTGTTCGATCTCGCGCAAAACCTGCGCGGCATGTTCCGCTAGAGCGCGTTTTTGAGCGAAGTGGACACCGGTTCGCGTGAAGAAAACGCGTCAAGACCAGAATCTAGGGCAACGGTTCTGATCCAGTCGGAACCGATGCTCTAGAGCTTCATCTATTACACCGACGTGCAGCTCATTGCGTGTGGGCCGTCGATTTGCCTGCCATCGACTTCGCGACATCGCGAACGCACGCGACGAATATCTCGGCAGCCGGGCTCAACGTGCGGTTCTTCAGCGTTACAATGGCCGCCGACACAGCCGATGCTCGCGGCAGCTTGACCGGAAGTCTCTTCAGCGACAGATCGCGGCCGCTGAACTGCACAATCGAGCTTGGAAGCAAGGTGACGAAGTTCCCGGTCGCAGCGAGCCTGCAGCAAAGGTGAAGCGACAGCGTCGTGACGGGCGTGCGAGGCATGCTCAATCCGCTTTCGCGAAACAGATCAGCCGTGGCGGAGCCTGGAAACGTGTCCGGCGGCGGCAGGATCCAGGCTTCATCGGCAAGATCGGCCAGGCTGACCTTGGAACATCGCGTCCATTTGCTTCGCTGCCCCACAACCACAACCCGTGGGTCAATCAGCACGGGCTCCACCGCCAGATCTTCCTCGGCGAACGGCGTCGGGATCCAACCCAGCAACAGATCGATACTCCGCTCGCGCAGTTCGCTGTAATGCGTCGTGCCAAGCACCATCTGCGCGACATTCAGGCGGATGCCTGGATGGCGCCGCGTGAAGCGATCGATGACTGCTGGAAGCAGGCCAGCCGCAACGCTTTCCGAACTACCGATGCGGAGCTGTCCGATGGTTGGATCGGCAAGAAATTCGAGTTCTTCCAGCCCTTGCATCAGCTCGTCGAAAATCGCTGTGCCGCGCTTGACGAGGGCGCGCCCATACGGCGTGGGCTCGATGCCGTTGCGGCCGCGGTCGAGAAGCCGAAGCCCGAGTGCATGCTCCATGTCCGCGATCGCTCTCGAGACCGCAGGCTGAGAAATCGCCAATTCTGCCGCGGCCTTTGCCATGCTGCCCCGTTGCGCCACGACGAGCAGGATATGGAGATCGCGCAGCTTGATGCGGCGCCGGGCTCGCTCAATGGATTGCATGTCCGATCCTTATCAAAACAGTTATGAAACCCTCACATACTAGCATTGGACGGATATGCCCGCCTCAAGCATCCTCTTGACCCAGTCGTTTCAGACGCGGAGGATCCGATGGCCTGGATAGTGATGACGCGCCGCGAAATGCTGGCAATGTCAGGCGCCGGCATTGCTTTCTCCGCCGCCGGTCTCGTGCCGCACAGCATCGCCGAGCCGAGCCTGAAGACCGCGCATATACTGACAGGCTTTACGCCCGGGCTTCCCGATGCCGTGGCGAGGCTCGTTGCCGATCAGATGAAGGATTATGCGGCGTCGATCGTGGTCGAGACCCGGCCAGGTGCGAGCGGGCGCGTCGCGGTGGAGGCCGTGAAGGCGGCCGCTCCCGATGGATCCGTCCTTCTGCTGGCGCCGCTTGGCTTCTTGACGCTGTTTCCTCACGTCTACAAGACGCTCAGATACGAGCCGCGTGATTTTATTCCGGTCTCGACCGTCGCCTCATTCCCGACATTGCTGACGGTGGGTCCGAAGGTGCCGCGCGAGGTAAAGACGCTGGCTGAATTCATCACATGGTGCCGCGCCAATCCGACGCAGGCGACCTACGGCACGGCGGGTGCTGGATCGACGCTGCACTTCATCGGGGCGATGCTGGGCCGCACTGCGCGGTTCGAGTATCTCCACGTGCCCTATCAAGGCAGGGCCGCGATACAGGATCTCGTGAAAGGCGAGATCGCCTCGGCCATCATGCCGCTCGGCAGTTCCGTTGGCCTGGTCCAGTCCGGAGAGCTTCGTGCGCTGGCGACCACCGGTCCACGCCGCAGCGCGTTTCTTCCCGATGTGCCCACGATGGCCGAAGCCGGTTATCCCTCGCTTCAGGACCTTACATGGTTTGGGTTTTTCGTGCCGGCAAAGACCCCGGCGGTAACAGTCGAAAGGCTCAATGGCTCGATCCAGGCGGCCTTGCGCACCGACGAGGTCAAAGCCGGCATGGCAAAACAGTTCGTCGAGATCGACGCAATTCCCCTCGCCGACTTCGCCCGGCTCATCACATCCGAATCCGAGCGCTGGAAAGCGATCGTGCAGGCAACCGAGTTCACGCCGACCGATTGAAGGTCTCAGCTACCCTCGGGCGTCGTCAGGGCTATCGCATATAACTGTTTGGAGGCTGTGGACGATGCGGGCCTCATGGTTCTCCGAGCGATGCGCAGCATCGTCTCGAGACGCGCCGCAAGCGGCGCTCCTCACCATGAGGGTCTAAGATTCCACCGCGAAATCAGACCTCATCCTGAGGAGCCGCGCAGCGGCGTCTCGAAGGATGGGCTGCGAAGGGATCGCCCACCAAGTTCTATTTCATATGCCACAGCCCTGCGGGCGCCGCTGGTCTACGCTGCGACCACGCGCGGGCCCGGCTCGACGGCGTCCGATGGCTCGCACGGCTTCGTCAGCATCGTCACTTCCGAGAAGCCAACCGCGGCAAGCTGCTCGCGCATCAGGCGGCGGGCATCGTCGGCCATCGAGGCGTCCGGCACCACGACGGCGCGGGCGTGCGCCGTCAACAGATCGGCCGGCAGGTCGGAAGCCGTGCCGGCATCGAGCAGCACGTGGTCGTAGACGCTGAGCAGCGCGTCGATCGCGAGCGTCAGCCGCGGCGACTGCAGTTGCGCGCGATCGAATCCGGGGCGGCCGGCACTGACCAGATTGACCCGCGACAGCCGGTCGCGCGTGATGATCTCCGAAAAGGTCGCCTGTCCCTGCATCAATTCGGCAAGCCCTGGCGCGCCGGGATCGGTCGAGACCGCCGCTATCGTCGGCGACGCCGCGGCAAGGTCGACGACGGCGACCTTGGCTTCGCGCGCCATCAGCCGCGCCAGCGTCAGCGTGGTCAGCGCGATGCTCTCGCTCGAGGCCGTCCCCAGCACCGTAATCTTGCGTGCGTCGGCGCCAGCCCGGCGCAGCTTCTCGGCGAGCTCTTCGATTTCTCCGATGGCAGTGGCGGCTTCAGGCTGCGGCGCGATGGATGCGGCCTCGACCTCGGGCTCGGGCTCCGCTGCCCGCTCCAGCTCCGGTTCCTGCTCGTCGTCGCTCTCGACGGCGGCAGCGCGAACCGGCGCCCGCGCCGTCATCGGCGGCACGACCGGTGCTGCGGCGGCGCGCGGCGCGGTCATGCGCAAGAGCTCGCCGGTCACGACCAGGCCCGAAGAAAGCAACAGCGTCGCCAACGTCGCGATCAGCACGATAGGCAGCTTCTTCGGATAGGCCGGCGTATTGGAGACGGACGCGCGCGAGATGATGCGGCCATCGGACGGTCCTGCGTCAATGTTCTCGCGCGTATTGGCTTCGCGATATTTCGCCAGATAGGACTCAAGCAGGTCGCGCTGCGCCTTGGCTTCGCGCTCCAGCGCGCGGAGCTGGACGTCCTGGCCGTTATAGGACGATGCCTGCTTCTTCAATTGATCGAGGCTCGCGCTCAGCGCCTCGACGCGGCCACCGGCAACGCGCGCGTCATTGTCGAGCGTGCGCGAGATCTTGCCCGCCTCCTCGCGCAACTGCCGATCGAGATCGGCGAGCTGCGCCTTCAATTCCTTGATGCGCGGATGATTGTCGAGCAGCGTCGACGATTGCTCGGCGAGCTGCGCGCGCAGCGTCACCCGCTGCTCGCTCAGGCGGCGGATCAGTTCGGAATTGAGCACTTCGGAAGCTTCGATCGGCTTGCCGCTCTGCAACATCTCGCGGATCAGCCGCGCCTTGGTCTCAGCGTCGGCCTTCAGTGCACGCGCATTATTGAGCTGCGTGTTGAGCTCGCCCATCTGCTGGTTGGACAGCGAGGTATTGTTGGTGCCGACGAACAGGCTCGACTTGGAACGGAAATCCTCGACGCGGGATTCGGCGTCGGCGACTTTCTTCCGCAAATTCTCGATCTCGCCGGCCAGCCACTGGCTCGCCGTTCTCGCCTGCTCCTGCCGCGCATTCTGCTGCAGCACCAGATAGCCTTCGGCGATCGAGTTGGCGACCCGCGCGGCAAGCTCGGGATCGCGCGACTGGAATTCGACGACGACGACGCGCGACTTGTCGACCGCATAAGCCTGCAGCCGGTCATAATAGGCTTCCAGCACGCGCTCTTCCGGCGTCAGCGAGAACGGGTCGCGCCCAATGCCGAACAGCGCCAGCAGCGATTTCAGCGGCGAGAAGCCCTGCAGCACCGGATCGAATTCCGGCCGCTCGGCAAGCTTGTTCTTCTTGATGATCTCGCGCGCGAGGTCCCGCGACAGCAGGAGCTGCACCTGACTGGTGACGGCCTCCGGATCGACGACGTTGCGCTCTTCGTTGCGCTCGCCGCTCGGCCGCAGGAACACGTTCTCGCGCCCGTCGATCAGGATGCGCGCTTCCGACTTGTAGCGCGGCGTCACCATATTGACCGCGGCAAGCGACAGCGTGAACGCCAGCACCGTCGGCACGATGATCCAGCTCCGCTTGCGCATCAGCGCCCGACCGAGCGCAGGCAGGTCGAGATCGCCTACGGGCGACGCGGCAACGGTCGCAGCCGACGCGGGCTTTGCAAGCGCGCGCTGGACCACGGCCCTGTCCTTTCCTGCACGCCAGAACGCAAAACGCATTGTTCACTCCCGCGGGGACGCCACTCAATCTGCTTCGGCCGGCGCGATTACACTCCATTAAGGTTGCCGCTGGGTTAATCGGCCCGCTTGACGAACAGCATGACGCACACGCCCGCGCGTCACGCTTTGTTAACCATGGGCGTCCTTAATCGGCCGCGATATTTTGTCGGGATTCCCAGAATGCGCCGCCTGCGCGCCGCTGTCTTTCGCCTGCTTTCGATGCTTGCGCGCGGCGCCTCAGCCGGCGATCGCATATTCATTAGCGGGCGTGGGCTGTGACCATGGATTCCGACCAGCCGCTCCGCATCCTGCATGTCGTGCGCGCCCCTGTCGGCGGGATCTTTCGTCATATCCTCGACGTCGCCAACGGACAGATCGAGCGTGGCCATCACGTCGGCATCGTCACGGACAGCATCACCGGCGGCGAGCGCGCCGCCACCGCGCTTGCGGAAATCGAGCCGCGCCTGAAACTCGGCGTCCGCCGTGTGGCCATTCGCCGCGAGCCGCGGTTTGCCGATGCGATGGTCTGGGCGCAGATCGCCGGCCTGATATGGAAATGGAAGCCGGACGTGCTGCATGGCCACGGCGCCAAGGCCGGCGCTTACGTCCGCCTGCGGCCGCACTCCAAGCAGACGATTCGCGTCTACACGCCGCATGGCGGCTCGCTGCACTACCCGCTCGATACGCTGAAAGGCAATTTCTACAGCCGGCTCGAGCGCGCGCTGATGAACAGCACCGACCTGTTCCTGTTCGAAAGCGCCTTCGCACGCGACACCTATCAACGCACGGTCGGCACGCCGACCAGCGGCGTGGTGCGCTGCGTGTTCAACGGCGTGACCGCGGAAGAGTTCGATGCGATCGATCGCACTGATGATGCCACCGACATCGTCTATGTCGGCGAGTTCAGGCACATCAAGGGGGCGGACCTCTTGATCGACGCCGTGGCGAAACTGCGCGCCGAAGGCAAGCCGGTGACGCTGACACTGGCCGGCGACGGCGAGGAGTCGGAGAAGCTGAAGGCACAGGTCAAACAGCTTGCGCTTGGCGATGCCGCGCGCTTCATCGGCCATGTCAAAGCGCGCTACGGGTTCTCGAAAGGCAAGCTGCTGGTCGTTCCCTCTCGCGGCGACTCCATGCCCTATGTCGTGATCGAGGCTGCGGCCGCGGGGATCCCGATGGTAGCCGCCAATGTCGGCGGCATCCCCGAGATCTTCGGCCCGCACACGGATGCGCTGTTTGCACCGAGCAATGCTGCTGCCATGGCGGAAGCGATCAGCCGCGCGCTCGACGACCTTGCCGCGACATTGGCGCGCGCAACGGCGCTGCGCGAGCGCATCTTTGCGCATTTCTCGCAGAAGGCGATGGTCGAGGGCGTGCTCGCCGGCTATCGCGACGCGTTTGCCAATCGTTAACCACAAGTTACCCACGTAACCGTTTGTTCCGATTTCTCCCCTAATCCCTGACGCGGGGCAATTCCGCAGCGGCCTTTGCACCCCTATCTGCGGCCGCAAGAGCATGATCCGGAAAAGTGGGCACCGGTTTTCCGAAAAGATCATGCTCAAACAACGGACGTAACGACGTGGAACCGATTAACGCACGCTCGATGCTGGACGCGGCAGCGACCGCCGGTGGCGGCCGTCCGCCGGTCGAACGGCGCCGCCGGCTATCGCCCGCCGCGCTCACCATCACCAATGAAAGGGTCCGCGGCGCCTATTCGCCGGTTGTCATCACCGGCATCGTTCGCCTCGTCGATTTCATCCTGCTGAGCCTGGTCGGCGTCGCGCTTTACCTCTGGTATGTGATGCCGCTCTCCGGCTTCCGCTGGGAATATGTCGCGGCGATCCTTGCCATGACGATATCGGCGGTGGTCTGCTTCCAGGCTGCCGATATCTACGAAATCCAGATGTTCCGCGGACAGTTGCGGCAGACGACGCGCATGATCTCGTCCTGGGCGATCGTGTTCCTGCTGTTCATCGGCGTGTCGTTCCTGGTCAAGCTCGGCGGCGAGATCTCGCGGGTATGGCTGACGGCATTCTTCTTCGCGGGTCTTGCCGCCCTGATCGCCGAGCGGCTGATCCTGCGCGGCCTGGTGCGGCGCTGGGCGCGCGACGGCCGGCTCGACCGCCGCACCGTGATCGTCGGCGCCGACGAGAACGGCGAGCAGCTCGTCGAAGCGCTCAAGGCACAGTCTGACACCGACATCCGCGTGCTCGGCGTATTCGACGACCGCAACGATGATCGCGCGATGGATAGCTGCGCCGGCAGCCCGAAGCTCGGCAAGGTCGACGACATCGTCGAGTTTGCCCGCCGCACCCGCGTCGACCTCGTGCTGTTCGCGCTGCCGATCTCGGCCGAGACCCGCATCCTGCAAATGTTGAAGAAGCTCTGGGTGCTGCCGGTCGATATCCGCCTGTCGACGCACACCAACAAACTGCGTTTCCGTCCCCGCTCCTATTCCTATCTTGGGAAGGTGCCGACGCTCGACGTGTTCGAGGCCCCGATCACCGACTGGGACCTGGTGATGAAATGGCTGTTCGACCGCATCGTCGGCAGCCTGATCCTGCTCGCCGCGCTGCCGGTGATGGGGCTGGTGGCGCTCGCGGTGAAGCTTGACAGTCCGGGCCCGGTGCTGTTCCGCCAGAAGCGCTTCGGCTTCAACAACGAGCGGATCGACGTCTACAAGTTCCGCTCGCTCTATCATCATCAGGCCGATCCCACCGCCTCGAAGGTCGTCACCAAGGACGATCCGCGCGTCACCCGCGTCGGCCGCTTCATCCGCAAGAGCAGCCTCGACGAATTGCCGCAGCTCTTCAACGTCGTGCTGAAAGGTAATCTCTCCCTGGTCGGCCCGCGCCCGCATGCGGTGCAGGGCAAATTGCAGAACCGCCTGTTCGATGAAGCCGTCGACGGTTATTTCGCCCGCCACCGCGTCAAGCCCGGCATCACCGGCTGGGCTCAGATCAACGGCTGGCGCGGTGAGGTCGACACCGACGAGAAGATCCAGAAGCGCGTCGAGTTCGACCTTTATTACATCGAGAACTGGTCGGTTCTGTTCGACCTCTACATCCTCCTGAAGACGCCGTTCTCGCTGCTGACCAAGAACGAGAACGCGTATTGAGGGCCGTCGGTTTGGTTGCGTGAGTTCGCAATGGCGTATGCGACGACAGCCGAGAGTTCATTTCCGCAAGCCGCGCCCGGCGTGCTGGCGCTGCAGCGCGCGATGGTGTGGCTGGCGGGCGCCTCCGGCGCGATCGTCTTCATCGAGCCGAGCCCCTACGAATTGGTCACGCTGACGGCGGTCATCATCTTCTTCGCCACCGGCCTGCGAATGCGGCTTGCCATCATGCCGCTGCTCATGATGCTCGTCGCGCTCAATGTCGGCTACAGCATCGGCGCCATCCCGGTCCTCGACAGGCCGGAGATCGCGACCTGGATCGCGACATCCTGGTACATGGCGGTCACCGTGGTGTTCTTCGCCATGGTTACTTCCGAAGATACCGAGGCGCGCCTCGATATGCTCCGGCGCGGCCTGGTCGTCGGCGGGATGATCGCGTCGCTCGCGGCGATCGGCGGCTATTTCCACCTCGTGCCCGGCGGCTACGACCTCCTGACCCTGTATGAGCGCGCGCGCGGCACCTTCAAGGACCCGAACGTGCTCGGCGCCTTCCTGATCCTGCCGGCGCTGTTCTCATTGCAAAGCGTCGTCTCCGCCCCTCCCGCCAAGGCTTTCCGCAACACCATCGCCTTCGGCATCATGTCGCTCGCGATCCTGCTCGCGTTCTCGCGCGCGGCCTGGGGCGGCCTCGTCATCACCGCGGCCTTCATGCTGGCGTCGATGGTCTTGACCAGCCGCTCGCAGACGGAACGCTCGCGCATCATCGTGATGGCGCTCGTGGCCATCGTCCTCGCGGTCGCGCTGGTCGCGATCCTGTTGTCGTTCGACTCGACCGCGCAGATGTTCAAGCAGCGCGCGAGCTTCGACCAGAGCTATGACGAAGGACGCTTCGGCCGGTTCGGGCGCCACATCCTTGGTGCCGAGATGGCGCTCGATCTGCCCTTCGGCATCGGGCCGCTGCAGTTCCGCAACTACTTCCCCGAAGACACCCACAATTCCTACCTGAACGCGTTCATGTCAGGCGGCTGGATCTCCGGCCTCGTCTATCCGGCGCTGGTCTTCGTTACCGTGATGACGGGCTTCCGCTATGTCTTCCTGCCCGTACCCTGGCAGCGGACTTATCTGGCAATCTTCTCGGCTTTCCTCGGCACCGTCGGCGAGAGCTTCATCATCGACACCGATCACTGGCGGCACTTCTGGATGATGCTTGGGGCGATGTGGGGCATGTATGTCGCTGCGGCGCACTACCGTCCCGCTATCGAGCCGGCACTCACCGCCGAGGCGGACGCCCGCGCTTCTTAGCCGGCTTCTCCTCGGGCGTATCGAGCAGCCCCTTGAGCTTCTCGGTCGCTTCCAGCACGGACTTGTAGCCCTCGTTGGCGAAGCGCAGCAGCAATTGCAGTTCAGCTTCCGAATAGGTGCTCCAGAGCCGGTGCATCGCCTCCTGCATCGGCAGGTAGTAGCGCCCAATCCTGGCAGCGTTCTCGGGCACAGTCACGATATAGACCTTGCGGCGGTCGGTCTCATCACGCTCACGGCGCACGAAGCCGGCCTTCTCCAGGCGGTCGACCACGCCGGTGATGGCGCCGGTGGTGAGCCCGGTGACCTCCGCAAGCCGGCCCGCCGTTACGCGGCCTTCGAGATTGAGGAAGTCGAGGCATTCGAGGTCGGAACCGGAAATTCCCGCCACATTGGCAACGGCTTGCCCGTACAGCACGCCCTGTGCGGAGGACCGCCGCATTGCCTCCTCCAGTTCCTGCATCAACGCCGCGCGCGGCTTCAACCTTGACAAGGCTTCTCCCATCTCTTAGTAAACATATATCTTACAAATTAAGATAATTAATTACTCACATTTCCTAACGCACGCAACCGAACGGAGCAAGCCATGCCGCGCCGTCCCCGCAAGGCCCTGATCATTGGCGGCGGCATCGCCGGCCCCGTCGCTGCGATCTTCCTCAAGCGTGCCGGCTATGACGTCGAAGTCTACGAGGGCTGGCCACATTCGAGCGGCATCGGCGGCGGCCTGCAGATCGCGCCGAACGGCATGCAGGTGATGGCCGAACTCGGCCTCGCCGACGAACTGATCCGTCAGGGCTCGATCGCCGAATCCTTCGATTTTTATTCGCAATCGGGCCGGAAGCTCGGCTCGATCAACCGCGACATGGAGAAGCGCTTCGGGCAGCCGGCGGTGAATCTGCGTCGCGCCACACTGCAGGCGATCCTCTTCAACAAGGCCTGGTGCTCGAACGCCGAGCTCTATTTCGAGAAGCGCCTGGTCAAGATCATCGACCGCCCCGACCAGCCGATCGTCGCCTATTTCGCCGATGGCACGACCGCCGAGGGCGATTTCCTGATCGGTGCCGACGGCGTGCACTCGAAGGTGCGGCGCCATGTGGTGCCGGATGGTCCAGAACCCTTCGACACTGGGCTGATCGGCTTCGGCGGCTTCGTGCCCCACGCCGTGCTCGAAGGCAGATCGATCGGCGGGCGCGTCGAGACCACGTTCGGCCAAAGCGGCTTCTTCGGTTACGGCTTCTGCAGCGCCGATCCCGCCGACGGCGTGATGTGGTGGAGCACGCAGCCCTCGCACGGTGTCGACGCCGCCACGTTCCGTGCCATGGATCAGGCGGCGTTGAAGCAGCATTTAAGCGACTTCCATCAAGGGTGGCACGATCCGATCCCGCGCATCATCGAGGCCGCCGACAACATGGTGGTGACCGACACGCTCGATGTCGCAAGCTTGCCAACCTGGTGGCGCAAGCGCTCGCTCCTCATCGGCGACGCCGCTCATGCCACCAGCCCGCATGCCGGCCAGGGTGCTTCGCTGGCGCTGGAAGACGCGATGCGGCTCGGCAAGCTCATGCTGGCCGGACAGGAACTCGGCATGACCTTCCAGAATTTCGAGCACGAGCGCCGCCCGCGCGCGGAAAAAATCGTCGCGATCGCCCGCCGCAACGGCAACAGCAAGCGCGAATTCAGCGCCGCGGGCGCATGGGTTCGTGATCAAGTGCTCAGCCTGCTGCTGCCGGTGACCTCGCGATGCATGGATTTCATGTACGTCTATGATCCGCGCGCGGCGTAGCTCGTAGGGTGTGGGCAAAGCGAAGCGTGCCACTTTTCTTGCACCGATCGTAGATGGTGGGCACGCTTCCGCCTTCGCTCGTTGAGCTACGGCGGACAAGTCGCTTTGCCCACCCTACGATTCGCGGCTTCTACTTCTCCACCGCGAACGTCAGGCCGGCGTGATCGACCAGCCGCTTGATGAGCTTGTCCTTCATCGCAGCGCCCGGCGTCCAGATCCCGGCGGGAGCATCCGGCGCATCGCGCAGCAGGCAGATCGCGCATTCCGAGATCATCTTCGCTGTCGATCCATAGCCGGGATCGCGGTCGCCCTTCACCGACGCGCGCACCTGACGCCCATCCGGCGCAATCGCGACATAGAGGAGATCGTAGCGGCCGTTCTCGCGTTCTTCCTGCGAAGGCCCCTCACCCGGCTTTGGCGCGTTCGGACCGGTCTTCTCGGCGTTCGCGGCCATCACCAGCTTGGCGTTGGCTTCGCCTTTCTCACCGGCACCGGTCAGCACCATCTCGTCGTAGATGAATTCCTTGCCGTAGGGGAAACCCATCAGCATGTTCGAGCGATGGACGTTGCGCGTGTTGATCAGCGCCATCATGAACGGCGCCGCCCATGACTGCAGGTCTTCCTCGTAGGCCGGCCTGTTGCCTTGCGGTTGTTTGGGGCCTTTGAATCCGGGCGTCAGCGCAAAGGGATCCTTCAGAATGGCCACGAGGCTAAGATCCTTGGCAACAGCATCGAAGGTCGCCTTGGCGCTTGCCGCGGTGCCGCCCGAGAGCGTGCCGCTAAGGTCGCGCACGCGGCCCTTGACGCGCGATGCCGGCGTGCCGAACACGCGTTTCGCCTCCTCCTGTACGAAGAACGCGCCGAGCTCGAACGGCACGGAATCAAAGCCGCAGGAAAACACGATGCGCGCACCGCTCGCCTTCGCCGCAGCCTCGTACTTGTCGATGATCTGCCGCATCCAGATCGGCTCACCGCAGAGATCGAAATAATCGACACCCGCCTCCACGCAAGCGGCGACTAGGTCGTTGCCATAGAGCTGATACGGGCCGACCGTGCTGATCACGGATTTGGTCTGACCAACCATGGCTTTCAGCGACGCGACGTCGCTTGAATCGGCGACGATCAGCGGCGTGTCCGCAGGCGCGCCAATGGCGTCGCGCACCGCAGCGAGCTTGTCCTTGCTGCGCCCGGACATCGCCCATTTCAGGCTGTCGCCCTTGTAATGCTCAGCGAGATATTCGGCGACGAGCTGGCCGGTGAAGCCGGTTGCGCCATAAACGACGATGTCGAACTTCGACGACATAGGATGACTTTCCCTGAAACGAACGATTGCCCCTTCTTGTCATTGCGAGCCAAGCGAAGCAATCCATTTCACCGCTTGTGGGGACATGGATGGCTTCGTCGCTGGCGTTCCTCGCAATGACGGCAGGAGTTCCTATTTCTTCGCATACGACACGCCCATGCCGGCACGCACGTCGGCCTGGATGCCGTAGGGCGCGATCGGATAGCGCAGGCCGTTCTTGGCGAGCTGTTTCATGCCGGCAATCGCCTTGGCGAGATCGGCCGGCGGCAGCGCCATCAGCATCTCCTCATCAGGCACGCCGCCATAGCGCCGCTCGGCAAAGCAAGGCAGCGACAGCGACGGCTCGCGCGTCTTCAGCGCCCGCCCCCAGGAATCCGCACAGGCGGTTTCGCCAACCACGCCCCATTCGAACTTCTTGTAGCCAGTATATTGCAGGCCGTTGATCAGAATGATCATCTGCCCCGGCGTCGCATAAACGAGGCAGATGTCAGGCGGATTGAGCCGGCCGCTCGCGAGCGGGCTTGCCACGAACGCCTTGTACTGGCCATAGGGCACAACATCCAGCGCCTCCTGGCGCCTGCGCGCATCTTCCGCCGTGCCGTGCCAGACGCCGACATAGGATTCGCCCGCCAGCCATTTCTCGTCCTGTGGCGCCAGCCCGATCACGGCGCGGCATTGCGCGCCGACGAGATCGTCGGCAGTGACGCCGACCGTCCAGCCGAGCCGCGAGGCCATGCTCACGATCTGGTCCGTGGTATGGACCGCGGTCGGGCGCCGGATCTTCGGGATCGCCATCATGTCCTCGACCCGCTCGAACAGCTTCAGGCCGATCACGGTCGTCTTCAGCCTGAGCAGGCTGTTGAGATCGGCCACCATCGTGGCCGGATCGAATTGTTCGGGCGGTGTCTGCTGTTGCATGGCGTAGCTCCCGGCTTGTTTTGCCCGATCTTAGCCCGAACGACAGCCGGTTGCGACCCACGTTCCAGGGCGTCACGACGGCGGATAGACCAGTGATGCGCCGTCCTCGCGCGCCGCGGCGGTCATTCTGGCAATTTCAGCGCGCGCCGGTCCCATCAAGTGGAAGACATCTCGTCCATGGTGGAGAAGGTAATCGGCGACGAACCGTCGATGGCAACGCCACCAGACGGCTTCCGAACACATGATCGCGCACCTCCGCTCCAAACTCAATTGCTCCAGTTGCGACAACCCCTTGCGAAACTCGTCAGAGAGCGCGTAGTCCGCATAGTTGTGGAAGCTCTGGTTGATCCAGAAGCCATTGACTTCGGGTGGCACCGCTTTCGATTTTGGTCGTCGGCCGCCGAGTTCCTCGATCCAAATATAGCCGATCTGCCAAACCGAAAGCGCCTCAGGCAGCTTGTCGATATTGAACTGCGGGTTGGCTCGTGACCGCGGGAAGCTACGGATGTCCACGACCATCCCGACTGAACCGACTTTCAGGAGCTCGACGAATTCGACGATGCTGCGCGTCGCGTGACCGACCGTGTAGATGGGATTGACTTCGACCTGCATCATGCAAATGGAGATCGCTCGGCGTTGCTTCACACGATGAAGATAGACCGTTAAAATGCGTTTGGTAGTGGCCTGCACTATTCGCTAAACAAGGAGGCTGCGGATGGCTGAACGATTCAAGGTCGGCGATCGAGTCCGGTGGAACTCGGAAGCCGGGCATGTCAGCGGCACGATCATCCGGGTTCACATCAAGGATTTCAACTACAAAGGCCATACGCATCACGCGAGCCCGGAATCACCGCAGTACGAGATCAAGAGCAGCAAGACAGACCATATTGCCGCTCATAAGGGAGAGGCCCTTACCAAGCTGTCTGAGTAGGCGGCTTAGCCTTGCGCTTATAATCTTGGCCCAGACGCCCGCTCGTCGGAAGCGAACGAAGCGATCGTAACAAGTGGTGTAAGGACCGAAGTCATCCGGCAGGTCGCGCCGCGGCGCCCCGGATCGCAAGACCCAGAAGATAGCATTGAGGACACGACGTCGTTCACCCCTGGCACGCCGCGTGGCTTGTTCGGCGGCAGCGGCTTGAGTCTATTCATGGCCTAATTTGACATGTGTGCACTTGTGGACATACGCGAGACTTAAGCAGTAGTACGCCTTTAGCCATCACCGCACGGTCCTGTGGCATTTATCGGTGATGAGAACGCCGGTTGCGCTCCCGCCCTCCCGGAACCGAGGAGCCGCCATGCAGCAGCGACGCCGTTTCAAACAAACTACATCTTTAGATCAGCGCTTGATCGACGAGGCTCAGCGCTTGCGAAAAGAGGCGCGAGGCACCCCGCACGGCGTCCAGCGCGAACGGCTTATCCGAAGAGCTCGTCAGGCCGAAACCGCCGCGCACATAAACGAGTGGCTCCGGTCACCCGGACTGAGGGCACCCACATAACCCATCCAGTCAGCTGTACGCCTGCACCATCGAGGACGAAAACCACATCCGGATCGTTGAGATCATCTGCGATGATGACGACGCGGCCAAACCTCATGCGAAGCAGTTAGTGAGTGGACGCTATAGAGCTATGGCAGGAGGCGCACAACGAGTGGGCTGACTGTTGTCACCTGGACGTGCGGATCGGCACCGTTTTTGATCTCTGGGCGCGCTAGCTCAACGTTCGTTGGTCGGCGTTGCTACTAGATCTAAGTTCATGCGGGAAAATCCCTTAGTCGCGTTAGGAACGCTACACCGCAAGGCCTGTTGTTGTCTTTTCAGAAATGACCGTTGTGGTCGACCATTCTCTTGGAGCGTCAGATGAGTAACCGTAAACGAGCGATAGCGTCAAAGCCCGCCCGCGGCCCTAGAAAAGCCGCACGGGCCCAACGGAAAAAGCAGGCTATTGTTAGAAGCCCGAAAGACAACCTTCTGCACTCTGATGCCGCAGGCTCGACTGAACCGCCCAAGCTTCATGACGATTCAAAACAAAAGGCTCTCACCGTTGAGAATCGGGTGGCTACCTTACAAGATGCCTTCCATCAGACGATTAGGGACAAGAATCCAAAGGAAGGATTTGATCTTTCTTTAGTGACGGCAAACCTGCAGGCTTATCAAGCGAAGCTTCTGGAAATGGCACAAGCCAACATGCAATTTGCTTTTGAATTCGGCCAGAGGCTTGTGACGATCAGGTCACCATTCGAATTTTTCGCCGTCATTGCAGAATTTACAAGCAAGCAAATCGACATATTCCGGAAGTATTCGAAGGAGATGGCTGCGTATCCATTTTTGGGGCACGCGACCCCTTAGTGGTCGTGCGCACCGGCCGTGAGTCGTAGGGCGGGAGCGAATCCGTCAGGTCCCGGTTGTTCCGCCGATTCGAAGTACCCCGCCAGCGCGGACCATCGAAGGGTTGACCCGATGTCCAACGGAGACCGTGCTGCTGATCGTTTTGGCCGGACCTGTCGTTCTGATCCTCGGCAACATCGCGTTTAAGCAGACCGGCCGTACTCTCTTCTTCCGACACCAATCTCGCAGCTTGAGTGGACGAAGTCGGCTGCGCGTTCCGCTGGTTTACCGGCCGACTTCTTCCATAACGAACTGCGGCAGACGCCTGCTCTGCACTGCACCCGCAGCGATAATAGCGGCCCAGTAGGGCTCCCTTGGAATGAACACGCGAAAAGTTCCTGCGCCGGGGGTAGGATAATCAGGTTGCTGGGGAGAAACTATTTCAGCGTTCCCGACTTTGCTTCGCAGAGGTCGCGAATCCTTAGACCGGTTACTTACGTGTTGGCCGCCCTGTATTTCCTGATGGATGCGGCATTTATGGCCCTCGCTAAGCCGATCTCAAACTGGATCGCTAACCACGTTGCGTTGAGACAATTGCGGATCTGGATCAGATCGTTACCGCCTTACCCATCGCTTGCACTCTTTTCAGTTCCTGTGATTCTTCTCGAACCCGTTAACCTCTCGCCGCTTATCTAGCCGCGACGGGCCAGTTTCTGAGCAGCGCTTTAACATTGATCACGGGCGAGCTGTTAAAGCTCGTGCTGGTAGAGCGTCTATTCAGTCTCACCCGAGACAAGTTAATGAAGATCCCGGCATTTGCCTGGGCCTATGCGAGGTTCCAGCAAGCCAAAGCGTGGTTAGAAGCCACGGAGGCTTGGCGAACCATACGGTCGTTGAGCAGGGCGGCCCGCAAGTACGCTGCACGTATGAAAGCAACGATGTGGTGCCACTTCGCCACTTTTGAGAGCGATAGAAATCGGAGCTGAATCCCTGGGCCCAGCTCCACGACTTGTCCGCCTAATCCGCAGTTTTGGACCGGAGCTCGCGCGGACGATCACAGCCGGGCGATCACGTCCCTTGTGATCGTCGCGTGGTGGTTCTGATCGCCCTCGCACTTCTCTCAGCACCGTAAGGCTGCCCTGGTCGGTGGCCTTTTTCACATGTACGGCACCAGTTAACGTCTCCTATTGTGAAGGGTTTCGGATGCCGGCCGCTTGAGAGAGAGCGCCGCGTATTCGGCGGCCGGCGTCCGAAACCCGTCACACAAGCGGACGTCAAACAACCGTACTCCGGGGGTACTCAGTTTATGAGTACACGACCTAGCTAGCGGACTGGCCCCGGCAGCAACGTGTCGGTTCGGCCGACCGCGCGATAGGCGATCAGGCCCATCCATTCGCGCACCGCAAGATCGGTCCGTGACAATCCATCGAGTGCGGTGTTGGTGAACCAGAAGACGTCGTTGCCGGTCCCGACCCGCCAGTCGACGGGATAGGGCTCGACCGGAAATCCCACTTTCCGAAACAGCCCAATCGATCGCGGCATGTGAAATGCTGAAGTGACCAGTAGCCAGCGCTCGCCCGGTTTCGGCGCCACCAGCGCCTTGGAGAATTTGGCGTTCTCCCACGTGTTGCGCGATTGCCGTTCCATGGTCAGCCGCGATTTCGCGATGCCGAGGCCTTCGAATATCTCCGCCACGTAATCAGCTTCCTTGGCGTCATTGGAAATCAGGTTGGCGTTGCCGCCGGAAAACACGACACGGGCATTCGGATATTTTCGCGCGAGCGCGGCCGTGGCGATGATGCGATCGGCCGCGTTACGCACAATCGGCGTATTATGTGACGCCGAAACGTCGGAATCGACCGGGCCGCCAAGCACGATGATGCCATCGGGCGCGCCCTCCGCGGGATTCCACGGCGGAAAGCGCGCCTCGAGCGGATAGAGCAACAGGTTTCCAAGCGGCGAGAACCCGGCCACGACAAGCAGCACCATCACCGCGACCAAAAGCTTGCGGCCAAGCGCGGCAAACCGCGTCGCGAGCAGGATGGCCCCGAGCACGCCGATGCCAATCAGGAAATTGCCCGGCAGCAGCATGACGCCGAGCGTCTTCGACAGCACAAAAAACACCCGCGGTGGCCTCCGATCCGATCAACGGACAGCGCCATAGCACAAACCGACCGGCATTCCATCTCGCGTGGATACGCATGGTGCTGATCCGCTTCATGGCCGCGGCATCGGCTCATACAATAATTTCCGCCGGAAGTGATCCGGCAACGATTGATCTGACTGCAAAAGCCCATTCTAAATGCGATGCGCGTCACACGTTACATGCTCGCCCGAGAAATCCCATGACTCACCATCATCTCCCTGCGAGCCCCGAGACCTGCCACTGGGGCTTCTTCGAAGCAAAACTCAAGCCGGTGCTCGCGATCAAGAGCGGCGACGAGGTCACCGTCGACACCGTCAGCGGCGGCCCCGACGTGGTGCCCGACCGGACCAAATTTCACATCCCGCCGGAGCTTGCGGACATCCATGCGAGGTCCGAGCGGATGCTGCCGGGCCACATCCTCACCGGCCCGATCGCGGTCGAGGGCGCCGAGCCCGGCGATGTGCTGGAGGTCGATATCCTTGACGTCGGGCTGCGGCAGGATTGGGGCTACAACCTGATCAAGCCTCTCTCCGGCACCCTGCCCGATGATTTCCACGAGCCGCGCATCCTCAACATCCCGCTTGACCGCGAGCGCATGGTCGGCCGCCTGCCCTGGGGATTGGAGCTGCCGCTGAAACCGTTCTTCGGCGTGATGGGCGTGGCGCCGCCGCCGGCCTGGGGCCGCATCACCTCGCTGATCCCGCGCGCGATGGGCGGCAATCTCGACAACAAGGAGCTCGGACCGGGCGCCAAGCTCTATTTGCCGGTGTTCGTGCCCGGCGCGCTGTTCTCGTGCGGCGACGGCCATGGTGTACAGGGCGACGGCGAGGTCTGCGTCACGGCGATCGAGACCGCGCTGCAGGGCCGCTTCAAATTGACGCTGCGCAAGGACCTGCGGCTCAACTATCCCCGCGCCGAGACCGCCGATCACTACATGACGATGGCGATGGACCCCGACCTCGACCAATGCGTGGTGCGCGCGCTGCGCGACATGATCGCGCTGCTCGGAGAGAAGCGGAATCTGTCGCGCGAGGATGCGTACACGCTGTGCAGCCTCGCCGCCGATCTGCGGGTCACGCAGACCGTCAACGGTGCCAAAGGTATCCACTGCATGATCGCAAAGGCGATCGCGCACGGTTGACCTGCCGCGCTCATTCCGGGGCGCACGAAAGTGCGAGCCCGGAATCGCCGGCGTGCTCTGTTTCGTGACCGCGAGATCTCCGGGTTCGATGCTAGGCTTCGCCCGGGAATGACCGATTGCCGCACTTGTGCTTCGCAAGCTGCGCTCGATACAATCGACCCGATACAATCAAATAACGAAAACAAAAACGACAGGGAGACACATGCTGAAAGAGAGGCTATCGCGGGCCGAAGAAGCCGCCCGCGAACAGGAAATGCGGCAGGAGCTTGCCGCCTGCCCGCGCATCCTCGATCTGATCGCCCGTGGCCCGCTCGGCGATCCCAATGCGGAGTGCGTCATCTATCTGCGCTCACCGCTCGATCCCAATCCGGTCACCCTCTCGAACGATCAGCTCATGGGCTCGGTCAAGGCGGCGGAAAACTTCTTCCGTCGTGAGGGTATCGGCAAGGAGGATGCGGTCGCGATCCTGCTGCCGAGTTGCCCGGCCGCGATCGCCGCGATCTGGGGCGCGGCCGCCTGCGGCATCGCCGAGCCGCTCAATCTCCTGTTCACACGCGAGGCCATCATCGCCCAGCTCAATGCCATCAAGGCAAAACTGCTGCTGGCGCCGCCACCGGGCATACCGGGCGGGCTCTACGAGAAGATCGAGGGCCTGCAGGGCGACGTGCCGTCGCTGAAGCGCATCGTGATCGCGCCGCTCGACGGCACCATCTCGTTCGATGGGGAGGTGCTCAAGCCCGATCCGGCGTGGCGTGACGATTACGGCCAGTCGAAGGATTTTTCCGAAGCCGAGCGCGTCGCCGTGATGCTGCCGACCGGCGGCACCACCGGTCATCCCAAGGTGGCGCGGCTCACCAACCGCGCGATGGTTGCTTCCACGGTCTCGTCGCGCATGGCGCTCGACTTCCGAAAGGGCGAGCGCTGCACGGTCACGCTGCCGCTGTTCCATGTCGGCGGCCTGTTCTGCACGGTTGCCAACAGCCTGTCGGCCGGCGCGACCATGTTCATCCCCGGCCCCGCCGGCGCGCGCGATCCGGCGCTGATCACGAATTTCTGGAAGATCGTCGAGAAGTACCGCGTCAACGTCAACGGCAATGTCCCGACCGCGCTTGGCGCCATCGCAGGCGTCCCGGTCGGCGACGCCGACATCTCGTCCCTGCGGGTGACCGCCACCGGCGCCTCGATCTGCCCGCTGGAGATCGAGCGCCGCTATCTTGCGGCCTGGGGCGGCCCCTGCATCCAGCAGCTCTACGGCATGACCGAGCTTGCCGGCGCCATCACCCATGACGTCCACGGCATCAAGCCGCGGCCCGAAGCCGTCGGCACTCGCAATCCGCTGGTCGAGCTTGCGATCCTCGCGGGCGGCAAGCTGCACACCGGCCCGTGGCCTTCGCCGGTCGGCGAACTCTTGACGCGCGGGCCGCAAGTGTTCGCGGGCTATGTCGACAAGAAGCAGACCGAAGACGCTTTCCACGATGGCTGGCTGCGTACCGGAGACATCTGCCGGATCGACGCCGACGGCTTCGTCTACATCATGGGCCGCGCGAAGGACGTGATCATCCGCGGCGGCCACAACATCGATCCGCGCTCGATCGAGGACGCGGCGCTGCAGTTTCCGGGCGTCGCCCTCGCCGCGGCGGTCGGCCGCCCCGACGCTTACGCGGGCGAGGTGCCGATGCTGTTCGTGTCGACCCAGCCCGGCGTCCAGGTCGATCCGCAGGCGCTTGCCGCGTTCGTCCAGGAGAACATCCCCGAGCCGCCGGCGCGGCCGCGCGCGGTCTCGGTGATCTCGGAAATGCCGGTGACGCCGGTCGGCAAAATCTTCAAGCCGAAGCTGCGCGAGATCGCCGCCGGAGACGCCGCGCGCGAATTGCTTGCCGCGGAAGGCCTCGCCAAGGAGGTGAACGTGGAAGCGATCACCGATCCGTCGCGCGGGCTTTATCTGCGCGTCAGCGCCGCGCCCGACAAGGCGGAGACGGCCGGCCGGTTGCTGCAGAAATTTCCCGTGAAAGTCGAGGTCGAGGCGTCCTAGAGCACGATCCGGAAAAGTGGAAACCGGTTTTCCGAAAAGGTCATGCTCAAACAAAGAGAGGAGATCATGATCCGATTCCGTCTAATCGGATCATGATCTACGCCTCATAGCTTCGATCGCAGCATCAGCCTGGCAACGAACATGACGCTGGTCTTTCCGACCAGCGCCGTTCCACTCACCTGCGCGGTGTCAGCCGAATAGAGACCGGTGAAGCCGCAGGTCACATCGCGCCCGCCGAACAACGGCAGGACGCCGGCAGACTTGGTGTGCTCGCTGGTGGTCAGCTCGCCGCGCCACTTGCCGTGATCGGCGCTGTAGGAGCCCGAGTAGTAGAAATACGAATCTCCGCCCGCGATCCTGCCGTCGTGCAGCACGATGACGCCGTTGGCGCGGCCCTGCCCGCCCTCGGTCATCTCGATCTGAATGGTGTAGAGCCCGTTCGTTACTGTCATTGCGCCCGAATTTCCGACCGCATCATCGTCGGCCTGGGTGACAGGAAGCAATCCCATAAATCGTGAAATCCTCGCGCGTTTCGCCGCGCCCTCGCCGCTTGGCTCTGGGCGCTGTACACGGGGCGCGCACGTTATCCCCAGAACACAATGTAATTTTCTCATTATTTCACAATAGGATAGCGCGCGAAAAGCGAATCAGTTTGACTCACCGGTGTAAAACTAAATAGAGTCTGAATAGATACTTTTCTGTACAGGCGTAAAAGGCTAGCGTTTTGCCATGGCCACGGAGAAAGCCGAGACCGATCGCATTCCCGTCACTTTGGCGCTCTCGACCATCGCTTACATGGAGAAGCTGGTGAGACAGGGCACCCATGGCACCAGCGTCCCGGGAGTCGCCCGGACCTTGATCGAGGAAGGCATCCGCCTTGCGATCAAGGATGGGCTGTTGTCGATCCGCGACAACGGCAAGCCGTGAAGCGAGGCGTCAGACGGTCCGGCTGAAGGGTGGTCAAGCCAACCCGGAAACTTTCCGGCAACCTGGGACCATCGCCATGACCGCCATCCTATCGATCTGGACCACCGAACGCGTCGAACAGCTCAAGCGCTGCTTCGATGCCGGACTGACCTGCCGCGAGATCGCTGTCGACATCGGCGTCAGCCGCAACGCCGTGATCGGCAAGCTCTCCCGCCTCAATTTGACACGGGAGCCGCGCGACGACGACGCCGCGCGGCCGGCGCGTAAAGCCTCGCCCCGTGCGCCGCGCGCGAGGACAGTGCGGCATCAGATCCGGATGCTGCAGGCCGAATACGGCGAGGCGCCGCCGGAGGAGCCGATCGCGAACGGCCATTGCTGTTCGCTGCTCGAACTGGATGAGCAGCGCTGCCGCTGGCCGGTCGAAACACCTGATGCCAGCGATTTCCGCTTCTGCGGCAACCGACCGGTCGACGGCCTGCCCTATTGCGCCGGCCACGCCCGGCTCGCCTATCAGCCCAGCCCTCGTGCGCGAGTTGCGCGCGGCTAACCCAGCCGCCAGCCGACGTCCGCCTTGATGCGCTCGAGGAATTCCGGCGTGTAGGCCTGTTCCGGCGTCTGGCGGACGCGCTCGTCCAGCACATGGGCGTCCTCGCCGACCAGGATGCGCCAGCGATCGGCCTTGACGCCGTCGAGGATGATTTTGGCCGCGGCGGCCGCCGTGGTCGGCGCATCATCATGAAAGGTCCGCGCGCGATCGAGCGCGGCCTGCTGGATCTCCTGGTCCGACATCGCATCGACATCGATCCCTGCGCCCTTCATCCGCTGGCGCGCCTGCAGGATTTCCTGCTCGGTGAGCTGGTCGGATTCCGTGCCGATCTGCACTTTCCGCGAATTGGAGACGATCGAGGTGCCGATATGGCCGGGCATCACCACCGAGCACTTGATATGCGGCGCATTCAGCCTGAGGTCGTTCATCAGCGCCTCGGAGAATCCCTTCACCGCGAACTTCGCCGCGCTGTAGGCAGTGTGCGCCACGCCCATGCCGACGCTCGCCCAGAACCCGTTGACGCTGGAAGTGTTGACGATATGCCCCTCGTCCGCCTTCACCAGGAGCGGCAGGAAGGTGCGGACACCGAGATAGACGCCGCCCCAGCAGATGTTGAAGGTGCGCTCCCACTGCTCGCGCGTATTGGTGAACAGGCTGCCACCGCCGCCGATGCCGGCATTATTGAACAGCAAGTGGATCTTGTCGGTCGCCTGCTGCTCGATCACCTCGTCGCGAAAGCGCTTGAGATGATCCTCGATCGAGACGTCGGCAATATGAGTCGTGACGCGCAATCCCTGCGGCAGCTTCTCGGTTTCGCAGAGCCGCTTCGTCTCCGCCATCGCCTCCGCTGAGACGTCGCACATCGCGACATTGCAGCCCTCCGCCACGAGCTGACGCGCGAGCTCGCGTCCCATGCCCGTGCCGCCGCCCGTGATCACGGCAATCATCCCTGCAAATTCCTTCATTGGAGACGCTTCCCCTGCTTCTTGTTGTTGGTTGATGCGTCCCATTCCACAAGGCGGGAAATCGACGCCCAGCGTTTGTTGTGCCGGTGACAGCGAGACTAGCGAATGTCGAAGCCGCGATCCAGTTGTGGCGCGCTCAGCTAGCCGCTACATCGCCTCGCGATCAGCCTCAGCCACGGCCCCGAGTGGAAGGCGCTCATCAGCACGTACATCGTGACCATTCCCGCGAACGGCGACGTGACTTGCGAGCAGAGCATATCGGGCGCGCCGCCGACGACGGCGGTGAGCAACGCCATGACCGCGAAGGTCGGCGCGGCCGCAAGCGATAACCAATCGGCTGCCGACATCTTCGTTCTGACGCTCGAACGTTGCGACGGCGAAGCCTCGTTCGCCGCCTCAACGTCGAGCTTTGGGCAATGCGCCGTCATCGTCGTTCCCTGTTCTCGATATCGCTGGTCGCGTGGCCCGGGCCGACGGTCAGCACTGTGACGACGGCCTCCGCCCACTCCACCGTGGCGGTGAGGAATGTTGGGGAAAGGATCGTCCAGTCGACCATGAGCCGATCTCCTCGCTGCGTACTGGTCTGTCACGGTGAGGTAGACTACGACCGGGCCTGAACGGGTGAGAGTGACAAGTGTGACGGGATTCCGATGGACTCGCTGATCACGGCCGCCGCGCGTGCGCTCGCGATGGGCGATCCCCTCGGCGCATTGAACCGCGTTGCGCTGCGCGAGGACGCGCCGGCGCTGGCGCTTCGCGGCATCGCGATGGCGCAGCTCGGCGATTTCGTCCGCGCCAAGGCTCTGCTGCGCGGCGCCGCGCGCGCCTTCGGCCCGAAGGAGGCGATCGCGCGCGCCAGATGCGTCGTCGCGGAGGCCGAGGTCGCGCTCGCCTCCCGCGACCTCGGATTCCCCGCCAAGGCGCTCGACGCCGCGCGGGCGACACTCGAAGCGCACGGCGATTTCGTCAACGCCGCGCATGCGCGCTATCTCGAGATCCGCCGTCTGCTCCTGATCGGACGCCTCGATGACGCCGAGCGCAGGCTCGCCGATCTTGATCCAGCGCCCTTCCCGCCGACCTCAAGGGCCGCGCACGAATTGGTCGTTGCCGGCATCGCGATGCGCCGCCTCCGCACCAAGCCGGCTCGCGCCGCACTCGCGCGGGCCGAGGCCGCAGCGCGGCAGGCACGGATTCCTGCGCTGACGGCAGAGGTCGAAAGCGCGGCCCTTCTGCTCGGCACACCCGCGGCCCGCCTCGTTGCACGCGGCGAGGAGCGCCCGCTCCTGCTCGATGAGGTCGAGGCGTTGCTGGCGTCGAAGTCGCTGGTCGTGGATGCGTGCCGTTATGTCGTGCGCGAGAGGGACATGACGGTTTCGCTTGCCACACGTCCGGTTCTGTTCGCGCTCGCCCGCGCTCTGGCCGAAGCCTGGCCGGACGACGTGTCCAGGGAGACGTTGGTCGCGCGGGCATTCCGCGGCAAGCATGCCGATGAATCGCATCGCGCGCGGCTGCGGGTCGAGATCGGGCGGCTTCGCAGCATGCTGCGCACGCTCGCCGACGTCAGCGCGACCAAGCAAGGGTTCGCACTCGTGCCGCACCAGGCACGCGACATCGTTGTGCTGGCGCGCCCGGTCGAAGAGGAGCATGCGGAGGTGCTCGCCTTTCTGGCCGACGGCGAGTCATGGTCGAGCTCGGCGCTGGCGCTGGCGCTCGGCGCCAGCCAGCGCACCGTACAGCGGGCGCTCGACGCGCTTGCGGCCAGAGACAAGGTGCAGTCGTTCGGCGGCGGGCGCGCACGCCGCTGGGTGACCCCGCCTTTGCCGGGTTTCGCGACGACCTTGTTACTCACCGCGCCATTGCCGAATGGCTAGGGTGCCTCCAGTTTCGAACAGCGAGGAGGAAGCATGATCACGTCAGCAGCCGAAATCATCCGCGAATATGGCCCATTCCCGGGCGTCGACAGCGTCCATGGGCTGACCTACGACGGCAAGCTCGTCTGGTTCGCGTCCGGCGACCGGATCAGCGCCATGGACCCGGCGAGCGGGGACACGGTGCGCTCGATCGATGTGCCCGCGCATGCCGGAACGGCGTTCGACGGCCAGCATCTGTTTCAGATCGCCGAGGATCGCATCCAGAAGATCGATCCGAAAAGCGGCCGCGTGCTCGCGACGATCCCCTCGCCCGGCGGCGGCGGCGATTCAGGCCTGGCCTGGGCCGAGGGCACGCTCTGGGTCGGACAGTACCGGGAGCGCAAGATCCACCAGATCGATCCCAAAACCGGAGCGATCCTCCGCACCATCCAGTCCAACCGCTTCGTCACCGGCGTCACCTGGATCGACGGCGAGCTCTGGCACGGCACCTGGGAAGGCGACGAAGGCGATCTGACCAGAATTGATCCCAAGACGGGCGAGGCCCTGGAACGCCTGGCGCTGCCGCCCGGCGTCAGCGTGTCGGGGCTCGAGTCCGACGGACGCGATCAGTTCTTCTGCGGCGGCGGCACCAGCGGCAAGGTCCGCGCGGTGCGCAAGCCCAAGCGAAGCGCACGGTAGGGCGTTTTCGAGCGAAGCATGCCCTCGGACTTGATCCGAAGGTGGACACCGATTGGAACGCGGCGCACCTGCGCCGCGTTTCGCGTCTTGAACCTTGAGCCGTCTGCGCCGACCTACGTCCGGGGAGGCAATGGATTGGAGGCCATCATGACCGATTGGCAGTAAGCGGTAAGAGCTCCCACGTCCGCAGTGATCAGCGGGCGCGTGCGTAGCGGATCGGCATCCAGTATTGGCGCAG